>JAFPWV010000081.1 GCA_017412675.1 Clostridia bacterium | reverse complement strand
CCTTCGGCGTTGAGCGTATCTTGTGCGACTTTGGCTTCCTAACGCGGAACTGGCCCCTGTAATCAAGAATGGATGAGGTGTTATGCCCCATTGAACAACGCTTCCCGAGCAGAAGGGAGGTTGTACCTGAGGCAGGGTGGATTCCCAAGGCGGGAACGGCCTTGGGCGGCGGTGATCCCCAAGAGGCTGGCCGCGGAAGCCTCTTGGGTCCCGTCCGGAAGGACAAAAAAACAATGGATTCAGCGAGTACATCCCCGCAAACGTTAGTGCGCAGGCAAAATCAACGACCCGCTCTTCGCGGGCTTGCGAAGTGAGCCCGCCGACTGTCTCAGGGCACCGCCCGGCGTCAGCGCAAATTCCCGCGCGGAACGCGTTTTTTCTGTTGATTTCCCCGCGCCTTTGATGTATAATAAAGGCGAATCCGGGCGCATCCCCCGCGCCTATGCAGAAAGTGAGGTCCCTTTCCGTGAAAAAACAGCGTATTCTCGTGATTTCCAGCGCCAATATCGATTTTGTCCAGCGGATGCGCCGCGTCCCCTATTCCGGGGAGACCGTCGTGGAAACCGACCTCGGCTATTCTTACGTCCCCGGCGGGAAGGGCGCGAATTCCGCCGTCGCTTTCGCCCGGTTCGGCGCGGACACCGTCTTCGCCTGCAAGCTCGGGCAGGACGCGAACGCGCGGCGCCTCGTCTCCCTCTATCAGCGCGAGGGCATCGACACCCGCTACATCCTCGAGGACCCGGACGCGCCGACGGGGCTCGCGTCCATTCTGGTCGAGGACAACGGCAAGAACCGGATCATCGTCTATCCCGGCGCAAACATGACGCTCTCGGCCGACGACATCGAAAACGCGTTCACCTGCTATCCCGACGCGCTCTATCTCCAGCTCGAGATCCCCGACGAGGCCGTGATCGAAGCGACCCGGCGGGCGAACGAGGAGGGCGTGCCCGTCTTCATCGACGCCGGTCCCGCGCGCCTCGACTTCCCGCTCGAACGCCTCGGACGCCTCGAGATCTTCTCCCCGAACGAGAACGAAGCCCGCATCTTCACGGGCATTTCCCCGACCTCCGAGGACAACTGCCTCCGCGCCGCCATCAAGCTCTCCACCTTGGTGGACGCGAAGTACATCGTTCTGAAGCTCGGCGAGCGCGGCGCGTTCCTCTATGACGGGCGCGAATATTTCATGGTCCCCGCGGAACCCGTCGAAGCGGTCGACACCACCGCCGCGGGCGACGTCTTCACTGCCGTGATGACGTATGTGTACCTCCAGAACGGGAACATCCTCTCCGCCGTGAAGTACGCGACCTGCGCCGCCGCCATTTCGGTCACCAGGCTCGGCGCGTCCACGTCGATCCCCACCCTCGAGGAGGTCGTCGCCTACGCGAAGAACAAGGTCGCGCAGGAGCAGGAGCAGGAACAGGAAGCGCTCGACGTCCCCGCCGGGGAGGACGACGGAGAAGGAGACGCCTGATGGTCATCGTGGGACTCGATTTCGGCGACGCGAGAACGGGCGTCGCGGTGTGCGATCGGTTTGAGATGATGGCCTCCGACGCGGGATGCGTTGCGGCCGAATCGTATAAAAAGGCCCTCGAGCGGGTCGGCGCGCGGGTGAAGGAGCTCGGCGCGGAGCTCATCGTCGTCGGCAATCCCGTGAACATGGACGGCTCGGCGGGTTGGCGGAGCGAGAAGTGCAAGGCGTTCGCGCGGGAGCTCTCCAAGGCCGTGGGCATCCCCGCGGTCATGTACGACGAGCGGCTCACGACCGTATCGGCGCACCGGATCCTCTCGGAGAACAATGTCCGCGGCAAGAAGCGCAAGGCCACGGTTGACGCGCTCTCCGCCAGACTGATCCTCGAGGATTATCTGAAATACAGAAAAAACGTGCAGGAAGTTAGGGATGAGGAATAAGAAGTTAAGGAGTTAACAGGTTACGGTTAACAGTTGAGGTAGGAAACCTCCGGTTTCCAAATCATCAAACGGTCGTGCGGCTGACCATGACGTGCCGCTGCACCCCCCTTCCGTCAGTCCGCTTCGCGGGCGAAGCCGACGGACACCTCCCCCGGATGGGGAGGCTCACGACGTGCAGCGCCCCGTTCGATCAAAAGCGGCATGGTATCTGCCGTTTCCCTTTTGATAAATCGGAAACCCGCAGGGTTTCCTGCCGCAACTGTTAACTGTAAACCGTAAACTGTTAACTCCTCCGCCCTCCTTCCCCCATAACATATATTCCATTTCCGAAAGGAGTCAACAATACTTATGAAAAACGCAACCCCGATCAGCTGCTGTGAGCTCAAGGCATTCGGCGAGTATCACGCGCAGGACGCCGTCCGCCAGGCGATGACCTCCGTCTTCTCGAAGACCGGCATGGGGAACATGACCTTCCTCACCGACGAGGCGAAGAAGATGCAGTTCTTCTTCAACCACGAGATCAAGACGATGGGCGCGACCAACCAGAAGTCCTCCGGACGCTGCTGGCTCTTCGCCGCGACGAACGTCCTCCGCGAGCAGATCGCAAAGAAGCTGAACGTCGAATCGTTCGAGCTCTCCCAGTCCTGGCTTGCCTTCTGGGACAAGTTCGAGCGCGTCAACTACTACATCGAGGCGATCGCGGACACGGCGAACGAAGCGTCGAATTCCCGCGTGGTCGACTTCATCGTCGAGACCGGCGTGCATGACGGCGGGCAGTGGGATATGTTCGTCAACGTTGTGAAGAAATACGGCGTGGTGCCGAAGGTCGCGTACCCCGAGACGTTCCAGTCCTCGAACACCGGCTCGCTCAACCGCCACATCAACAATTACCTCCGCGCCAAGACCGGGACGATCCGCGCGCTCGCACGGGACGGCAAGACCGACGAGCTGGCCGCGCTGCGCACCGAGATCCTCGAGCGGGTCTACTCCTTCCTCTGCGCGTGCTATGACGTTCCCCCGGCCGAATTCGACTTCGAGTACAAGGACAAGGACGACAAGATCCACGTGGAGCGCGGCCTGACGCCGAAGAGCTTCTCGGAAAAGTACGTCGGGGATTATCTCGACCACTACGTCTCCATCGTGCACGCGCCGACGGCGGACAAGCCCTTCGGCAAGATGTACACGGTCAAGTACCTCGGCAACGTCGTGGGCGGCGAACCCGTGAAGCACCTCAACCTCGAGATGGAGGAATTCAAGAAGCTCGTCGTCGAGCAGATCAAGGACGGTGAGATCGTATGGTTCGGGTCGGACTGCGGCAAGTTCGGCGACGGCGACCGCGCCTGCTGGGACACCGAGCAGTACAATGAGGACCGGATCACCGGGCTCGACACCGCGATGTCGAAGGCGGACATGCTCGACTACCACGTCAGCGCGATGAACCACGCGATGTGCCTCACCGGCGTGAACCTCGACGAGGACGAAAAGCCGAACCGCTGGAAGATCGAGAACAGCTGGGGCGACGGCGGCGCGAACAAGGGGTATCACATGGCCTCCGACGCGTGGTTTGACGCCTACGTCTTCCAGGCCGTCGTGAACAGGAAGTACCTCGGCGAGAAAGCGGCGCTCCTCGAACAGGACCTCATCGAGCTCGAGCCGTGGGATCCGATGGGCTCGCTGGCGGACTGAGGCGCCGGAGCGAAGGAAAAAGCAAAGCAGGAAACCTCCTGATTTCAGGGAAAAACGGTTGTGCGGCTGTACAGGACATACAGCTTCACAACCGTTTTGTTTATCGTCCGCCTGCGGATTCCGCACTTCCCTTCGTATGGGTCATTTCCTCTCCGCCAGCCAGAGGGACACGCGGGACTGGAGGCGCTCGGCGCATTCTTCGGGCGTGACGTGCCCGGCGCTCAGAGCGGACAGCTCCTCTTCGACGATTTCGGTGAGGGAGTCGTCGTAGCCGACCAGCCACGGCCGACCGGCGTTCTCGAGGATGTTCCGGAGTTCTTCGGCGTCCTCCTTGCGGAACGTGATGTGCAGCCCCGGCGTCGATTTCCGGCGGTCCGTGTATCCGTCGCCCCGCTTCCCGTCGTCGTAGTACGCGAATTCCCTGCCTTCGCATTCCTCGATGTACTTCTCGAATTCGTCCTTGAGAATGAAGCTCGGGTCCCCGTGCCGGACGGCGTACTTGATGAACTCCCAGCAGGCTTCCGGGTGGGCGGAATCCTTCAGGATCGTCACGGCGTTCTCGACGAGCCCGCTGCTCCAGGGCTGCGTGTCCGTGACAAAGCCGCTGTACGCCTCGCCGGGGGTGTTCGTCGGATAGCCAATCATGGTCACGTCCTCGGTGAAGAAGCAGGAATAGACGCTGAAATAACTGTCCAGATCCCAGATATAGATCTCCTCCAGCGCCACTTTCCCGTCGCGGCGAAGGTTCAGGGCCTCGTTGTAATCGGCAGCGTCGATGCGGGACACGCGGTCAAGTTCTTCGTTCGTAGTCGGACGGGACACCAGATAGGCGAGAAAATCGATGGCTTCGGGGGAGGTGAAGGAGCAGCTCATCGTTTCCATGTCGACAAAGTCGCGCAGATCCCGGTAATAGGTCAGCTTGTTGGGGATCAGGTCCTGCCGAAGCCCGAACATCGGATCGATGTCGTCCGGGAGGGAGCGGATGAAGGCGATCTCCTCGCCGACGGTCCAGCCCGAGCGCCCGGCGAAGTCCCCGAGGATGTCGTTCCGGCCGACGAGGGTGCAGAGATAGAGGGACCGCGGCATCCCCCATATCGTGTCCCGGTAGGTGACGGTCTTGAGGGCCGCGCCGAAGAGGTTGTCGAAATTGACGTCCTCGTCGTTCGAGAGATACCACGACAGGTCCACGTAGAGGTTGTGCTGCGCGATGGCGTTCCGGATCCGGACGGACACGTCGCACACCATGTCGGGCCGGTAGACGCCCGTGACAAGGTCCCGCCCGAAGGCGTCGTCCGCCAGATCGCGGTCATACCCGTAGAGATCGGCGGTCTCCTTCACGACGACGCGGATCCGGTCCTGCGAGCGGTTGAAGTCCGCGACGGTCTTCGCAATGTCGGAGAGGAAGTCGTTCATGACGAGCTCCAGGCGGATCGTCTCCGCGCTGCCCGTCGGACGCGGCACATACCGGTAATCCCACAGGATCATCCGGTCGCCGTTGTAAAGATTGAAGAGCATTTCGCCGTCCGAGAGGAGCGCGCACGGGAAAGTGAAGTTCCGGGTGATGTCCGCCGCCGCGTAATCGACCGCGAGGGACCACGCGCCGTCCCGGCAGGCGATGAGCCCGCGGCTGACTGAGGCGTACAGGACGCCGTCGAAGCAATAGAGCGCGCCCATGGAGGGATCGATCTCCTCCTCGATCCGCAGGGTGGCCGTGTGCTGTCCGTTCCGGTCCATGCAGAGGACGCTGTTCCCGCTCAATAGCCACGCCCCGCCCTCGCTGTCCGCGGCCACGGTACACCCGGCGCCGATCTCGAGCGGGACCTGCAGACGGTCGGCGAAGCGCACGGACAGATCGGGTTCCAGCACGGCGTACGCGTTCGCTGAGGCGACCCAGATCGTGCCGTCCGCGCCGACGGAGAGCTGGATCTTCCCCGCGCTGTCCGGCAGGACCTTGTTTACCGCGACCGACGCGGTGCATGCGTAGTTTTCATCCAGAAGGGCGACCGAACAGGTTCCCGCCCGGACCGTCAGGAGCACCGCGCCGCTCTCCGTCAGCGTGCCCCGATTGGGGAGTTCGCCTTCGGGGAGCCGGAACGGGCGGTAGGTGTCGGGAAGGATCTCCCAGACGCCGTCCTTGTTCCGTGCGAGGCGGACCGTTCCATGGGTGCCGTCCTCCTGTTCGTCCTCGAGCGCTGCGGTCACCGATTGTTCTTCGGGGTCGACGTATGGCGTGATGTAGGGGTGGATGTACGGCCCGCCCGCGTTGATCGGCGTCCCGCGGAAGAACAGCTCTTCGGTCTCGTTTTCCGCGGCGGCGCTCGTTTTCCCGGCGGGTTTGCCCGTCGCGGGGGTCTTTTTGCCGCAGCCGGTCAGGGCGAGGAGCGACAGGAGCAGCAGCGGGACGAGGAGCAGGCAGAGGAGCGCGCAGGGGTTTTTGCGTTTCACGGGGATCCTCCTTTCGTGTCACAGATACAGCCGCGCGGTCTCCTTATACAGCTGCATCAGGTTCTGCAGCATGTCCCGGTGCGCGAAGTCGGAATGGTAGAGGATGTTGATCTCGCGGATCATGCTGAGGTTTTCGATGGGCAGGGCGGTGAGCTTGCCCTTTTTCAGCTCGTCGAGGCACGCGCTCTTGGCGAGGATCGAGATGCCCATGTCCTTGCGGATCAGGTCCTTGATCGTGGCGATGTTGTCGACCTCGAGGATGACCTGGAAGTCGTCGATCGACATGCCCGCCCCCTCGAGGGAGGAGACGAAGAGGTTCCGCGTTCCGGAGTTCGGGAGGCGCAGGATGAGGTTTTCCCGCCGGATGTCCCCGATCGTGACCATGTTTTTCTTGGCGAGCGGGTGGCTGTTCGAGAGCACGCAGACGAGATAGTCCGTGTCGAGCAGGAGCGCACTGATGCCCGGATCGCGCGGCCGGCCCTCCACGATGGCCAGATCGATGCGGTAATCGGACAGCATTTCATAAAGATTTTGAATGGTATCCGTAAGAATCGTAATACTTCGGCGGTGTCCGTCGGCGCTCGCGTACTTGCCGAGGACCTCGGTGATGATGCTCGTCTCGGACGTGTGCGTGATCCCGATGCGGACCCGGGCCATCTCGCGGGCGGCGTCGGTGAGCTCCTCGCGCATCTTATCGTAGAGCGCCTGGATGCGCCGGGCATATTTCAGGGCAATTTCCCCCTCTGCGGTGGGCCGGAGGGACTTTTTTCCGCGCACAAAGAGCTTTGCGCCGAGGTCCTCCTCGAGGGAGGCGATGTGATGGGACACCGCGGGCTGGGTGAGGGAGAGCGCTTCGGCGGCCTTGGTGAAGTTCTGTTTCTCGGCGACGGTGAGGAAGGTTTCGAGTCTCTGGGAGAGCATGGGAGGGCTCCTTTCCGCGAAATTGCGTCCGGCGGGTCGAATCATAACGAAATGTGATGGGATGCTTTCAAATCATGATTTGACTTTATGGGTATTTGATGATATAGTATAGCATAAAAACTTTTATGCGTCAAGTTGTTTTTCTCTACATAACCTTGTCCTTGATTTTATCTGCGCGGCCGAACGGTGCCGCGGAGTCCGCGGTGACAGTCGGCGGGCTCACTGCGCAAGCCCGCGAAGAGCGGGGCGTTCATTCAGCTTGCGCGGCTACGCTTGCGCCGCTCCTTTCATCTGCGCACTGACGTTTGCGGGGATGTACTCGCTGAATCCATCGTTCTTTTCGCCTGCGCGGCTGGCGGACAAGAGGACCCTCGGGCCGG
>JAFPWV010000080.1 GCA_017412675.1 Clostridia bacterium | reverse complement strand
TGCACAACACGTCTTGCCTCGACGGAGTCGAAAGGACTAACACGAACCGCTGTATTCTCGGCGTTGAGCGAGCTACTGTATTATCCGTGCCACTCATCTTGAGGAAGGCCCTGTTAATCCTCCGTGCGAAAGGCGAGATGGAACTTGTTCCATCCGCCGTGGGACCAGACGAAATGGAGCAACGGTACAGTTGCGCCGAGGTACGCACGCTGGAGGGGTGGATTCCCAAGGCAGGAACGGCCTTGGGCGGCGGTGATCCCCAAGAGGCTGGCCGCGGAAGCCTCTTGGGTCCCGTCCGGAAGGACAAAAAAACAATGGATTCAGCGAGTTCATCCCCGCAAACGATAGTGCGCAAGCAAAATAAGCGCCCCGCTCTCCGCGGGCTTGCCAACGGTGAGCCCGCCATGTGTCCCCGCGGACCCCGCGGCGCGCGCTCTTTCCGTTTTTTCGCCGATTTCTTTCTTCCGCGCACTTTTTTCTTCTCTACCCCTTGTCATCCGGACGATTTTATGGTATGATATTGTATATAATAATGTAAATAACCGACGGGGCTCCCCGCCGCTCGCCTCCGAAAGGCTTTTCCATGACGAAACCCGACGCCTCCGTGACTCGGCCCCAATCCGACAAAGAAAAACGCCCCTTCTTCCTGCACACCCGCCCGGCTGCGATTGCCGCAATCGTCCTCGCGCTCATCCTCGGCGTCTGTTACGCCCTCGCGATGCGCTTTGACTTCGATTTCCCGATCGGGCACTTCGCCCTCGATTCGATCCTCTTCCATATCGTCATCGCCGTCTGCGCGATCGGCGTCGCCGCCTCGGCCCTCGCCTATTTCTCCTCCGGCACGAAGATCCTCGATCCCCTCCCCGAATCGGGACCTCGTTCCCTCTTCGCCGGACTGCTCGCGGCCGCGATGTGCCTCGTGATCCTCTGTCAGGCAATCCGGGTGTCCGCCGCCGCCATTCCCGAGAAGCTCGTCTCGCCGGAGAACCTCTCCCTCCTCTCCGCCGTCCTCGGCCTCTTCCTCGCCGCGTCGGTCATCCTCAGCTGGTTCCCGGAAAACCGCGGCATGAAGACCTTCCCGGTCGTCTCTGCGGTCCTCGGCGCCCTCTCCGTCAACATCGCGATGTTCGCGTGTTATTTCGACTTCACCGTCCCCCTCAACAGCCCCGTCCGCAACCTCACGACCCTCATGCAGGCCTCGATCCTGCTCTTCCTCTTCAGCGAGGCGCGTCTTCTGATCGTGAAGGGCCCGAAGGATCTGCCCGTCCCGTTCCAGCTCGCGACGCAGTTCGCCGCCGTCATCCTCGGCATGGGCATCTCGCTCGGCGGGATCCTCTGGCGGGTGATCCGCTGGTTCACGCTGACGGCCGAAGCCTCTCCTGCCTGCGCCGCCGGTCCCGAGCCAACCCTCCCCCTCTCCCGGCTCGTCCTGTATTTCGCCCTCTCCGTCCTCGCCCTCGACCGTCTCCTCGCCGGCTCGAAGGTCATCCGCAGCCTGACGAAGGAAGAGATCGAAGAGGCCGAGCGGAAAGCGAAGGAAGCAAAGGAAAAGAAAAAGAAGAAAGCCGCCGAGACCGAGAGCAAAGCGTAATTCCCCCATAACCGCCCGAAAACGGACTTTCCCCGGAAAGCGACCGTTCCTCATAAAAATACACTCAAAGGAGTTTTTGACGATGGATACCGAAATCAAACTGACACTTGATCCGACTGCGGGGATTGCGGCTGCCCAGGCCCCTGCCGCCCCGGACCCGCTCGCTGCCGCCGCTGCCGCCATGGCCGCTCCCCAGCCCGCCGCACCGGCACCCGGCCAGGTCCAGACCGCGGTCGGCCCCGCGATCGACGAAAACGCGTTCACCGAAGCGGAGCGCAAGGCAATCGACGAATTCTCGAAGCAGATCGACGTGACCGACTCGTCCATGATCCTCGGCTACGGCTCCGCCGCGCAGAAGAAGATCTCCGACTTCAGCGACACCGCGCTCGGCAGCGTCCGCAACAAGGACTTCGGCGAGGTCGGCGGGATGATCACCAACCTGATCGGCAATCTCCGCTCCCTCAACGACGACGCGGAGGACTCGAAGGGCTTCCTCGGCGTGTTCAAGAGCTCGAAGCGCAAGATCGAAAACCTCAAGACCAAGTATGACAAGTGCGAGACCTCGGTCAACGACATCGTCTCGATCCTCGAGCAGCACCAGATCACGCTGTTGCACGACGTCAAGATGTTCGACCAGCTCTACGAGATGAACCTCTCCTACTTCAAGGAGCTGTCGATGTACATCCTCGCGGGCAAGAAGAAGCTCGCCGAGGAGCGCGCCACCCGCCTCGTGGAACTGAAGAACAAGGCGATCCAGTCCGGGCTTCCGGAGGATGCGCAGGCCGCGAACGACTTCGAGGAGCAGTGCACGCGCTTCGAGCGCAAGCTCTATGACCTCGAGCTCACCCGCATGGTCTCCATCCAGATGTCCCCGCAGATCCGCCTCGTTCAGAACAACGACACCATGATGACCGAGAAGATCCAGACCGTCATCATGAACACCATCCCGCTCTGGAAGAGCCAGATGGTCATCGCCCTCGGCATCGAGCACTCCCATCAGGCGATGGAAGCCGGCAAGCTCGTCACCGACATGACGAACGAGCTCCTCAAGAAGAACAGCGAGGCCCTGCATCAGGCGACCGTCGCCGTCAACAAGGAAGCGGAGCGCGGCATCGTCGACATCGAGACGCTCACCCACACCAACGAAGAACTCATCGCCACCCTCAACGACATCCAGGCCATCCAGAAGGAAGGCCGCGAGAAGCGCATCGCCGCCGAAGCCGAGCTCGGACGCATCGAGAACGAACTCAAGCAGAAGCTCATCAACCTCAAGTCTTAATCCCGGAAAGGACACGCGCCTTATGAAATTCTCCGTATCCCACCGCCCGGTGTCCGGACACCGGCTCGCGGCGTGCCTGATCCTCTTCGCGATGGTGTTCGCGCTCGCGCTGCCCGTCTTCGCCGAGATCGTCTATCCCACGCCGACGGACTATATCGCCGATGACGCCGCCGTCCTCTCCGAGCAGACCGTCAAGCAGATCAAGGAAAAGAACGCGGACCTCGCCTCCGAGATCAAGGCGGTCATCGCGGTCTGCACCGTCAAGTCCACGAACGGCATCGAGATCGGCAAATACGCCCGCTCCCTGTACAGCGAGTGGAAGCTGCCGACGGGCATCCTCATCGTCGTCGCGTCCGAGGACAAGTCCTTCTTCCTCGTTCCCTCCACCGGCGTGAGCGAGGTCATCGACAACGCCGCGCTCGAAGAGGTCCGTGACCAGTACATCGAGGACGACTTTGCCGCGGGACGCATCGACACCGCCATCCGCAAGGCCGTCACCCAGCTCTCCATCCTCATGCTCCGCGAGATGAAGCAGGACACCGCCCCGGCCCAGAGCGGCAGCGCGCCCGCCCAGACGCCGGCCGCGACGACCAACGTGCAGACCGAGGATCAAGGCGCCTCCGTCGGCAGCATCATCGTCGGCGTGCTCAAGGCGATCCTCATCATCGCCCTCGTGCTCCTCGTCCTCTTCGTCCTCCTCTTCATCGTCGCGCTCTTCAACGACGACGTCGCCGCGATCATGCAGAAGTACATCTTCCGCCGCGGACAGCAGACGCAGAACAACGCGAACTACTACGACGACCGCCTCTACGGCAGACAGGACGACTACCGTCAGCAGCAGCGCCGCCCGAACAACTACAACCAGGGGAACTACAGCCAGGGCACCAACAACCGGAATTACAACGGCCAGGGGTATCATCAGGGCTACAACCAGAGCTATAACCAGGGATATAACCAAGGATATAACCAGGGGTATAACGGCCAGCAGAATCGCCCGCAGCAGCGTCAGGTCCGCTACGACGCCAACGGCAACCCGATCCGCACGCAGCAGAGACCGCGCCAGCAGGCCCCGGTCTACTACAACGCCGACGGTTCGCCCCGCCAGCCGCAGCAGCAGAACTACGATCAGGCGAACGCCCGCCGCGCGCGTCAGCAGCAGTATCCGGCCAATCAGACCGGGTACGGCAGCTCTGCCCAGGGTTCCGCCGACGCCACCCGCGCCTATACGATCCCCGGCCGCGGAAACAACGCGCGGTAATACATCAGTCCGGATCATTGACCCGCGCCGCCCCGTTCACGGATGCATGTGATGGAGCGGCGCGTTTTTCGGAAAGTACAGAAACAGGACAATCCATGATTTCCATCAGCACAAACAATCTCGCCTATCGCATCGGGGACCGGGAGATCCTCGGGAACATCTCGTTCTCCCTCGAAGAAGGCGACCGGCTCGCCATCGTCGGCGTCAACGGGAGCGGCAAATCCACGCTGCTCCGCATGATCGCGGGCGAAGCTGCCCCGGACGAGGGCGAGGTCTATATCGCCAAGAACAAGATCGTCGGGATGCTCCATCAGGACGACGCCTTCAACATCGTCGACGCCGACGGACATGCCATCCCGGAAGACGCCCCGCAGGACGACACCCCTTCCGCCGCTTCGCCGGTCGACCGCACGGTCTTCGGCCAGATGGTCGCCGTGTTCCCGGAGCTCTGCCGCGCCGAGGTGCGCCTCGCGGAATTGCAGGCCTCCCTCGATTCCCTCGCGGAATCCGCGCCGCCCGACACCGTGACCCGCCTCTCCGCCGAATACGAAGCGCTCAACGCCCGCTTCATCCGCGACGGCGGCCTCTATTACAAGTCCCGGTGCAAGAGCATCCTCACGAATCTCGGCTTCGGCGAGGAGATGTGGTCCCGCTCCGTCACCACCCTCAGCGGCGGACAGCGCACCCGCCTCGCCCTCGCGCGCCTTCTCTCCCGCGAGCCGGATATCCTCATCCTCGACGAGCCGACGAACCACCTCGACCTCGACACGATGGTCTGGCTCGAAGGCCACCTCGCCGCCTACCCCAAGACGAAAACCATCCTCCTCGTCTCGCACGACCGTCTCTTCCTCGACCGCGTGACCAACAAGACCCTCGACATCGAGCACAACCGCGCGAAGCTGTACCGGGCGAAATACGCCGAGTACGCCGAAATGAAGAAGAAGGACCGCGCCGAGGCGGAGAAGAAATACGAGCTCCAGCAGCGCGAGATCGCCCGGCAGGAGGCGTACATCGAACAGCAGCGGCGCTGGGGACGCGAGCGGAACATCATTGCGGCGGAGTCGCGCGAAAAGGCCCTCGCCCGGATGGAAAAGCTCGAAAAGCCGAAGGCGCTGCCCCGCTCGATCCGCTTCACCCTGACCTCCTCCGGCGAATCCGGGAACGAGGTCGCGGAGGCGAAGGGCCTGACGATGGGCTTCGGGTCGAACATCCTCTTCCGGAACCTCTCCTTCCTCGTGAAGAAGCACGACCGCCTGTTCATCTGGGGTCCGAACGGCTGCGGCAAGTCCACGCTCATCAAGCTCCTGCTCGGCCAGCTCGAACCGCTCTCCGGGACCATCGATTTCGGCTACAACGTCACGGTCGGGTATTACGATCAGGAAAACCAGAACCTCGACGAAGACAACACGGTCCTCGACGAGCTGTGGAACGCCTACCCGACGCTCACGGAGACGGAGATCCGCAACACCCTCGCTCTCTTCCTCTTCCGCGGGCAGGACATCGAGAAGGAGGTCCGCGTCCTCTCCGGCGGGGAGCGCGCGCGCCTGACCTTCGCCAAGCTGATCCTCTCGAAGATGAACCTTTTGATCCTCGACGAGCCGACGAACCACCTCGACATCGAATCGCGGGAGGCGCTCGAAAATGCGCTCCGGGCCTTTGACGGGACGATCATCGCGGTGTCGCACGACCGGTACTTCACCCGGCAGCTCGCCACGCGGTTCATCGATCTCGGTGACGGCGGCCGGGACTTCCGCGGCGGCTACGACGACTATATGGCATGGCGCGAGGCGCGGGGGGACAACCTTCCGGCCGTTTTGAACGCGACCGTCGAATCCGTGCCGAAGGACGAATACGCGGAGCGGAAGCGCTCCAATGCCGAAAAGCGCAGGATCGAAAAGCGCAAGGCGGAGATCGCGCGGGAGATCGCCCGGCTCGAGAAGAAGATCGCGGACATCGACGATCTCCTCTTCGGCGAGGCGGCGACCGATTACGTCCGCGCGGCGGAGCTCACCGACGAAAAGACTGTCACCGAAGACCGTCTGATGCAGCTGTACGAAGAGGATGAAGCGCTGGCGGCGAACGGGGAAGCGCAAAATGAAGAATGACGGTGCTGTCGCAAAGCCAATTTGGTGCTGGTTGTCTATGCCATCCAACTTCAGCTTGTCATTGCGAGGAGCAGGTCCCAAGACCTGCGACGTGGCAATCTCTCCAGAATTGGTGAGCAAGATGGAAACCGGAGACAATAACGGATTTGCTGTCAATGACATTGTCACCAATTCTCTGCGTCCATCTTCCGGTTTGGAGAGATTCCCACGTCAGGCGTCTTAGGACGCCTTCCTCGGAATGACAATGTGCAGCGTTATCGTTTCCGCATCCGACACCCGTTTCAGATCGGCTTGGCAGTTTTCTCACCAAAGAACGGAAAAGAGCTGCTGTATTTCTCCGTTTTCAGGAGTTTATGCGGCAGCCCTATGAATCATCAAAAGAAAGGCTCCCGATGAACAACGAGAATTTCTCCGCGCTTGAAACCGAGCGCGTGAACCCGGATACCAAAAACATCGACACCCTCCCCCCGGAGGGGATCGTCTCCCTCATCCACGCGGCGGATGGCTCCGTCGCCGACGCCGTGACCGCCGCGCTTCCCGCCGTGGCCGCGATCGCCGCATCCGCCGCTGAATCATTTGCCGCGGGCGGCCGTCTCATCTACCTCGGCGCGGGGACCTCCGGCAGGCTCGGTGTGCTCGATGCCGTCGAATGCCGTCCGACCTTCGGCGCTCCCGACGGCATGGTCATCGGCCTGCTCGCGGGCGGGCTCAACGCCATGTTTCGAGCCGTCGAAGGAGCCGAGGACTCCCTCACCCTCGCCGCCGAGGATCTCGACGCCCTGCAGCTCACGAAGAACGACACCGTCGTCGGGATCGCGGCCTCCGGCAGAACGCCCTACGTCGTCGGCGGTCTGAACCATGCGCGCACGGTGGGATGCCGTACCGGATCGGTCGCCTGCACCCCGAACGCCGTCATCTCCTCCCTCGCCTCCCCCGGCATGGCCGCAGAAGCCGTCACCGGGCCCGAGGTCATCGCCGGATCGACCCGCATGAAGGCCGGGACCGCGACGAAAATGATTCTCAACATGATTTCCACGACCGCTTTCATCCTCTCCGGCAAGACGTGGGGCAATCTCATGGTCGACGTCCGCGCCACGAACGAGAAGCTCGTCGCCCGCGCGCTCCGCATCATCAAAAACGGCGTCGGATGCGGGGAGGACGAAGCGAAACGCCTCCTCGACGCGTCCGGGGGAGAGGTCAAGACTGCCCTCGTCATGGGTCTCTGCGGCGTGCCGAAATCCACGGCGGAAACGCTGCTCTCCGCATCGAACGGCCGCGTCGCCCCTGCCATCGAAGCCGGGATGCGCCCCCATTCCCTCTGAAATCTGAATTCATCCTTCGTGATTCCCCGAAAGGAGGCCCCCATGTCCATCCCCTTCCTCTCCTCCCCCCTTCCGACCGCGGACGCCTTTGAAAAGACCGTCCAGCGCGTCGTCGAGCGCGTCGGGAAGCAGTATTCCTGCGCGTCCGTGGCCGTCGTCAACGGAGACCGCGTCCTCCTCCGCTTCTGCGCCGGCAACCGGCAGGACTACAGCGGCACGGAGCTCGAGCATCCCGACCCGAAGCCAGTCAGCTTCTCCACGCTCTATGACCTGGCCTCCGTCTCGAAGCTCGTCTCCACCACCATGGTCGCGCTGCGCCTGATGGAAGACGGGGCCTTCTCGCCCTACGATTCGCTCTGGCGCTTCCTCGACGACATCGGCAACTACCCGAACGTCGAGCTGCGCCACCTCATGACGCACACCTCCGGCCTTTCGCCGCACATCCCGCTCTACAACGTCTGCGAATCCCCGGACGACGCCCTCTTCACGATCCTGCACTCCGATCCGCTCGGCAAGCCCGGCGAACAGGTCCGGTACAGCTGCATGGGGTACATCCTCTTACAGAAGATCCTCGAGCGCATCGCCGGGACGACCCTCGACCGCCTCGCCGAAGAGCTCGTCTTCGCCCCCCTCGGGATGACGGCGGCGTGCTACAACCCCCTCGAACAGCCCGGCTGCTTCGGCGACATCGCCGCGACCGAGCTCTCCGCGCACACGGGGTACTATATCTGCGGCCACGTCCACGATGAAAACGCGCACTTCCTCGGCGGCGTGTCCGGCAACGCGGGCGTGTTTGCGACCCTCGACGACATGATCCGCTTTGGGATGATGCTCTCCGGGCGCGGCACGATCGGCGGGACCCGATTCCTGAATCGCCGCACGTTCGAGATGGCGGTCCACAACTGGACGCCCGGCCTCGACGAAGACCGCGGCCTCGGCTTCTCCCTGCATTGCTACGACCTCTCGGCGTCGGGCGAATTCACCTCCCCCGGCTCCTACGGCCACAACGGCTACACCGGCACCTCGATCTACTGCGACGCCGCGACGGGGACGACGATGATCCTCTTGACCAACTCCGTCCACTACGGGCGCGACAACCGGGGGCCGTTCTTCCGCGACCGCCGCATCTTCCACAACGTCTGCCTCACCGAAGCCGACCGCGCCCTCGGATATGACACCAACTGGAAGGAGAAGACATGGTAAAGCGCGAGATTTTCGCCGGCGCGGACGTGCTGCTCGATTCCCCCGCTCTGCTCGCGGACCTTGCGGCACACCCCTCCGTCGGCATGGTGACGAATCCGACCGGGATCACCCGATCCGGCGACCCGGTGTACGAGCAGCTTGCGGGACGGATCCCCCTCACAGCGCTGTTCTCGCCCGAGCACGGCGTCCGCGGGGAAATGCAGGCCGGCGCCGTCGTCGATGCCTACACGGATGCGCACACCGGGCTCCCGGTCCACTCCCTCTACGGGCCGGGACGCGCGCAGGCGGAGGAGGTGCTCGCCTCCCTCGGCTGCCTCCTCTTCGACATCCAGGACATCGGCTCGCGGTATTACACCTATCAGTACACCCTCACGGACTGCATGAAGGTCGCGGCGGCGCACGGCGTGCCCGTGTGGGTGCTCGACCGCCCGCCGTTCATCGGCTGCGAGGCGCAGGGCAATCTCCTCGATCCCCGGTTCGCGTCCGGCGTCGGGCGTTTCCCGATCCCCGCGCGGACGGGCGGAACGATCGGCGAGCTGGCGAAATACCTCAACGAGAACGAGGGGATCGGCTGCAACCTCACGGTGATCCCGTGCCGCGGCGTCCGGTCTGCGATGTTCTTCGACGAAGGCGATCTGCCCCTCGTCAATCCGTCGCCGAACCTGCCATCGACGGACTGTGCCCTGATCTACGTCGGGACCTGCCTCTTCGAGGGGACGAATCTCTCCGAGGGCCGCGGGACGACCAGGCCGTTCGAGCTCTTCGGCGCACCCTGGCTGGATTCTGCCTGCCTGCTCCGGGAGCTGCGCGCGCTGGATCTGCCGGGCTGCCTCTTCCGCGAGACCTGCTTCACGCCGACGTTCTCGAAGTACGCGGGCGAGCTGTGCCGGGGCATCCAGATCCACCTGACGGACCGCCGGGCATACCGGCCGTTCGACGTGGGGGTGTGGCTCATCACCCTCATCCGGCGTCAGCATCCGGAAGAATTCCGCCACCGCAGTTTTCTCTTTAACCTCTTCGGCTCGGATGAGATCCTCCGGGAGGATTTCGATCCCGCGGCATACCTCGCCGGGCTGGAATTCCCGGACGGCCCGCTCGCGGAATACCGCCGGAAGCTGGCGGCGTACAGGATGTACGAATAACCGGGCAATGCACAGAGAGACGGCTTTCGCCGTTTCTCTTTTTTTGCGCGCGTGGCGAATGAAGAGCTGCAGGGAATTCAGAATTCAGAATTCAGAATTAAGAATTGAACTGGACCGAACACTTTCCCGCTGCACCCTTTGCCTGCCCCTCTGGGGAAGTTGGCGAGCAATTTGCCCTGCAAATCTGCGAGCCGGAAGGGGATGAATGGAGGAGGACCTGTTTCGTTCTTCCCGATGAAAACCGTTGATTTACCCCCCTTCCGACCGCCCGATTCGTTGGCGAATCCGGCGGCCACCTCCCCCGGAAGGGGAGGCTCACAACGTGCAGCTCAGCCCTGACAGCCCGCTGTGCACCCCTTGCCTCGACGGAGTCGAACAGTCTAACACGAACCGCTGCATCTTCGGCGTTGAGCGAGCGACAAGCCTATCCGTGCCACTCATCTTGGTGATGGCCCTGTTAATCCAACGTGCGAGAGGCGAGATGGAACTTGTTCCATCCGCCGTGGGACCAGACGAAATGGAGCAACGG
>JAFPWV010000079.1 GCA_017412675.1 Clostridia bacterium | reverse complement strand
TCCATGTGAATATGGTATAATATTCTGTATAAAATCGCAGTATTTTCGAATCCGCGCCTCAGGCGCGCATAAGGTTTGTCTATGTCCCATTCCGAGAAACAGAAGCGCATCCGCAATTTCTCCATCATCGCCCACATCGACCACGGCAAGTCCACCCTCGCGGACAGGATCCTCGAATTCTCCAACACCGTCGCCGCGCGGGACATGGAGGAGCAGCTCCTCGACAACATGGACCTCGAACGCGAGCGCGGCATCACCATCAAGGCCCGCGCCGTCCGCATCGACTACACCGCGCCCGACGGCGAACAGTACGCCCTGAACATGATCGACACGCCCGGCCACGTCGACTTCAACTACGAGGTCTCCCGCTCCCTCAACGCGTGTGAAGGCGCGCTCCTCGTCGTGGACGCCACGCAGGGCATCGAGGCGCAGACGCTCGCAAACGCCTACCTCGCCGTCGACGCCAACCTCGAGATCGTCCCCGTCATCAACAAGATCGATCTGCCCTCCGCCATGCCGGACAAGTGCAAGGCCGAGATCGAGGACGTCATCGGGATCCCCGCGGAGGGCTGCCCCGTCGTCTCCGCCAAGACCGGGCTGAACATCGCCGACGTCATGGACGCCATCGTGCGCGACATCCCGGCTCCGGAAGGCGACCCGGACGCGCCGCTCTCCTGCCTCATCTTCGACTCCGTCTACAACAGCTACCTCGGCGTGGTGGTCTATATCCGCGTCATGGACGGCACGCTCCGCGCAGGCGACCGCATCCGCCTCATGCACACCGGCGCCGAATTCGACGTCGTGGAGGTCGGCGTCATGGATCCCTTCGGCCTCCGTCCCACCGGAGAGCTTTCCGCAGGCGAGGTCGGCTATCTCACCGCCTCCATCAAGAACGTCAGCGACACCCGCGTCGGCGATACCGTAACCCACGCGAACCGCCCGGCAGCCGAACCGCTCCCCGGCTTCAAGAAGGTCCAGTCCATGGTCTTCGCCGGCATCTATCCCGCGGACGGCGCGCGCTACAACGAGACGAAGGACGCGCTCGAAAAGCTCCAGCTCAACGACGCCGCCTTCTCCTTCGAGCCGGAGACCTCCGTCGCGCTCGGCTTCGGCTTCCGCTGCGGCTTCCTCGGCCTTCTCCACATGGAGATCATCGAGGAGCGGCTCGAACGCGAATTCAACCTCGATCTCATCACCACCGCGCCCTCCGTCATCTATGAGATCAAAAAGAAGAACGGCGAGGTCATCCGCATCGACAACCCGACGAACTACCCCGCCCCCGACGAGATCGAGACGGCCTCGGAGCCCATCGTCGCGGCCTCCGTCATCACCCCGACCGAATACGTCGGCGGCATCATGGATCTCTGCCAGGACCGGCGCGGCGTGTTCATCGATATGAAGTATATCGACACCGAACGCGTCGAGCTGCACTATAAGCTCCCGCTCAACGAGATCATCTACGACTTCTTCGACGCCCTGAAATCCCGCAGCCGCGGCTACGCCTCCCTCGACTACGAGCTCGAGGGGTACGAACCGTCGAACCTCGTCAAGCTCGATTTCCTCCTCAACGGCGAAATGGTCGACGCCCTGACCTTCATCGTCCACGCGGACAAGGCCTACGCGCGTGCCCGCAAGATCGCCGAGAAGCTCAAGGACAACATCCCGCGCCAGCTCTTCGAGGTGCCGATCCAGGCCGCCGTCGGATCGAAGATCATCGCGCGCGAGACCGTCAAGGCCCTGCGCACGGACGTCCTTGCCAAGTGCTACGGAGGCGACATCACCCGGAAAAAGAAGCTGCTCGAAAAACAGAAGGAAGGCAAAAAGAAAATGCGTCAGCTCGGCTCCGTGCAAGTCTCCCCCGAGGCCTTCATGGCGGTCCTCAAGCTCGACGACGATCAGTGATTATGAACTACTACGAATCGATGAACCGTCTGCGTCCGCTCGGGATCTACGTCCACATCCCCTTCTGCCGCTCGAAGTGCGCCTACTGCGACTTCAATTCGATCGTGACGGATTCCCCGGACATCGTCACCCGCTATATCGACGCCGTCATCGCCCACATGGAGAGCTACCGCACCGCGGTCCGCGACGAATACGCGCCGGATACCGTGTTCATCGGCGGAGGCACGCCCACCGCGATCCTTCCGGAGGAGCTTTTGCGGCTGATCCGCGCGATCAAGAAGATCTTCCCCCTCACGGAAAACGCGGAGTTCACCGTCGAGGCCAATCCGGCGACCGTCAGCTACTCCACCCTCACCCGCCTGCGCCGCATGGGCGTCAACCGGCTGAGCATGGGGCTGCAGTCCGCGCACGACAACGAGCTCAAAGCCCTCTCCCGCATCCACACGCGCAAGGACTTCGCCCGTTCGTTCCGCATGGCGCGTGACGCCGGGTTCGACAACATCAACGTCGATCTCATGTTCGGGATCCCGGAGCAAACGACGGCCACCCTCTTGCACACCCTGCACTACCTCACGCGCGTCGGACCGGACCACATCTCGCTCTACGATTTGAAGATCGAGCCGGGCACGCGGTTCTACGAGAACTACGCCGAGATCGCGCCCACCCTCCCCGGCGAGGACGAGGAGGCCGACATGTACCTCTCGGCGATCTCCTATCTGCGCGACATGGGGTATCTCCAGTACGAGATCTCGAACTTCGCGCGTCCGGGCAGGCAGTGCCGCCACAATCTCAAATACTGGAACTGCGACGAATACCTCGGCTTCGGCGTCTCGGCGCACTCCTATTTCCACGGCAGCCGCTTTTCCTTCACCCGCGACATCCCGAAATACATCGAGGGCGTCACCGTGAAGGACAGCCGGGTCCGCATCACCGACGAGCTCGAAGAGGTCGGGGAGCGGGAGCGCATCGGCGAATACGTCATGCTCCGCCTCCGTCTCACCGCAGGCATCGACGAGAACGAATTCAGCCGCCGCTTCGGCTATTCCTTCGACGAGCTCTACGGCGAAAAATGCCGCCGCTTCGTCAAGGGGGGCTTCATGACGCGCCGCCGCGGATTCACCGCCCTCACGCCCGCCGGCATGTTCGTTTCAAATTACATCCTGTCCGATCTGCTCGAATTTGAAGACCTCGGACGGTTCAATTTCGGAGGCTGATATGAAATACGCGCTCTTCTTCGGCGACGCCGGACGGATCAACGCCGTCTATTCCCCCGAAATCATCGAAAAGCTGCACCGTCTCCTGTGCTTCGAGACCGATTCCGTCGTCACGAAGCGCAGCATGGACGAATACCGGGACCTCCTCTCCCGCGCGGATTACCTCTTCACGACATGGGGCATGCCGCATTTCGAACGGGAGGAGATCCGCCGATACCTGCCGAACCTCAAGGCCGTGTTCTACGGCGCGGGATCGGTGCAGCACTTCGCGCGCGAATTCCTCGAAGAGGGGATCGCCGTCTTCTCCGCATGGGCGGCCAACGGCACCTCCGTTGCGGAATACACCTTCGCTGAGATCATCCTCGCGTCGAAGGGATTCTATCAGAGACTTCACCGCGCGTCGGACGGGAGCTCATGGCCCAACCGGAGCGTCGGGGTGGATTTCCCCGGCAACTATGAAATCAAGGTCGGCATCGTCGGCGCGGGCATGATCGGCAAGATGGTGATCGAAAAGCTCAAGACGCTCGACCGGGTCGAAACGCTCGTCTTCGATCCCTTCCTCCCGGACGAAAAGGCGGCCGCGCTCGGCGTGACGAAGACCGATCTCGAAACGCTCTTCTCCTCCTGCGACGTGATCTCGAACCACCTTGCGAACAACCCGCAGACGGTCGGGATGCTCGACGGGAGGCTGTTCTCCAAGATGAAGCCCCACGCGGCGTTCATCAACACGGGCCGCGGCGCGCAGGTCGTGGAGGACGATCTCATCGCAGCCCTCGAGGAGGTCCCCACCCGGATCGCCGTTCTCGACGTGACCTGGCCCGAGCCCCCGGCGGAATCGAGCCCGCTCTATACCCTTCCGAACGTCTTCCTCACGCCCCATATCGCAGGATCGATCGGAAACGAGGTCCACCGCATGGCGCAGTTCATGTACGAGGAGTGCGAAGCCTTCGACGCCGGACGTCCGACGCGGTATTCCGTCACACTGAAAATGCTGGAGACCATGGCATGAGCGGCGCGCGCTTCACATACCGCACGGAGGAGGAGTTCTTCGCAGCCGAGGCACGGGACGGCGTTTCCCTGCCCTGGTCGCGCGATCTCTCCCCGCTCGCGGAGAAGACGACCGTCGCGGATTCCGACGTCACCCTGAAAAACCGTCTGACGATTCACCCGATGGAGGGCTTCGATTCGACCCCCGACGGCGCGCCCGGAGAGCTGACGATGCGGCGGATCCGGCGGATGGCGTCGGGCGGCGCGGGACTCCTCTGGGTCGAGGCCACCGCAGTCGCCGAGGAAGGCCGCACGAGCACCGGACAGCTCTGGATCCGCGAAGAGAACCTCGACGCGTTCAAACGTCTCGCCGAGGAAGCCCACCGGCTCTCGGACGGCGCGCCCGTGATCCTGCAGCTCACGCATTCAGGCCGCTTTTCCCGCCCGGACAACACGCCCCGCCCTGTGATCTCGTACCACAATCCCGTGATGAACGAGAAGATGGACATCGCCCCTTCCTGGCCCGTCGTGACGGACGAATACCTCGACAGCCTCCCGGAGAAATTCGGCGCGGCGGCGAAGATGGCGAAGGACGCGGGCTTTGACGGCGCGGACATCAAATGCTGTCACAAATACCTGTTCAGCGAGCTGCTCTCGGCGTATGACCGTCCCGGTCGCTACGGCGGGAGCTTCGAGAACCGGACGCGCCTCTTCCTCGATGCGATCCGCGCGGCGGCAGTCCACCGTGACCGGCATTTCGTGCTCGCTTCGCGCTTCGGACCCGTCGAGATGATCCCCCATCCGTGGGGCTTCGGAATGGCCCGGGACGGATCGCTCAACCCCGACTGGGAGGAACCGGACCGCCTGTACCGCCTGATGTATGACGGCGGCGTGCGCCTCGTCGACATGACGCTCGGCTCGCCGTATTACAACCCGCACGTCAACCGCCCCTACGACAACGGGGGCTACGATCCGCCGGAAGCGCGCCTCGCCGGGGTCTCCCGCCTGATCGACGCGGCAGCGCACATGAAGAAAACCGTCCCCGGCATCACGCTCATCGGGACGGGGTACAGCTATCTGCGCGCGTTTGCACCGCAGGTCGCGGCGGGCGCGGTATCGGCGGGCATGGCGGACGCGGCGGGCTTCGGCCGGATGGCGTTCGCGTACCCGGATTTCGCGCGGGACATCCTCGAACACGGCGCGCTCGATGCGTCGAAGGTCTGTCTGACCTGCTCGAAGTGCACGGCGATGATGCGCAAGATCCACGCGACGGGCTGCCCGATCCGCGACCGGGAGGTCTATCTGCCGATGTACAAGGAACTGTTTCCGAAGGAGTAAGACCATGCTCACCATCCGTCCCGCCGCGGGATCCGACCGGGCGTTCTGGTTCTCGCTTGATGCCCACCTCCCGGAGGCGATGTTCTCGCGCAAGATCCGGGAGGGAGAGGCCCTCGTCGCCGAGGAAGACGGCCGCCCGGTCGCGATCCTGCGCTGGAGCTTCTTCTGGGATGAGATCCCCTTCTGCAATCTCCTGTACGTCGTCCGGGACCGTCAGCGATGCGGGATCGGCCGAACACTCCTGACGGCGTGGGAGCGTAACATGCGTGCGGCCGGATATGACCGCATCCTCGTGTCCACCCAAGCGAACGAGGAAGGCCAGCACTTCTACCGCAAGCTCGGCTACCGGGACTGCGGCGCGCTTCTTCTCACGCCCGGCGATCCGACGGAGCTCTTCTTCGTGAAGGAGCTCGATTCCCAAAACAGCGAGGTAAGACCATGAAAAACGGAAAGCGATGCGCCATCGTCACCGGCGCGGCCCGCGGGATCGGACGGGGGATCTCCCTCGCGCTCGCGGAACACGGCTACACCGTCGCGGCAGTCGGGACCCGTCCCCATGACGCCGTCGAAGAATACAACGCCGAACTCTGCCGCCTCTCGCCCGAATCCTTCTACATTCAGGGGGACATCTCTTCGCATGAGGACCGCCTCCGGATCGCCGAAGAAGCGTTCGCTGGGCTCGAAACGGTCGACGTGCTCGTGAACAACGCGGGCGTCGCGCCGAACGTGCGGGCGGATATGCTCGAGATGAGCGAGGAGAGCTTCGACCGCGTGCTCGGGATCAATCTGCGCGGGACGTTCTTCCTCACGCAGGAGATCGCCCGGCGCATGGCAGCCCAGCAGAACGATGCCTTCCGCGCCGTCGTGTTCGTCACCTCGATCTCGGCGTCCGTCTCGAGCGTCAACCGCGGCGAATACTGCATCTCGAAGGCGGGGCTCTCCATGGCGGCGACGCTCTACGCGGACCGGCTGGCGGAGTATGGCATCCGCGTCTACGAGGTGCGGCCCGGGATCATCGCCACGGACATGACGGCGGGCGTGCGCGAAAAATACGACCGCCTGATCGCCGGGGGACTCTGCCCCATCCCGCGCATCGGCCAGCCGGAGGACGTCGGCAGAACCGTTCTCGCCCTCGCGGACGGCGCGCTCGGCTACACCACCGGCCAGATCGTCGGCGTCGACGGCGGCATGACGATCCAGAAGCTCTGAAAATCCCACGTTCCGTTGGATAATTCTCAAATACGCCTCTATTGAAAATCCTCCTCCCGTGTGATACAATGAAGTCAGAACTGGCCGGTTCCCATTTCATACCACGGGAGGTTTTATCATGGACATGCACATCGCGGAAAACCTGAAGCGCCTGCGGAGGGCCAAGGACATGACCCAGGAGGAGCTCGCGGCATACCTCGGCGTATCGGGACAGGCCGTGTCCAAATGGGAAACGGGTTCCGTGCTTCCCCCAGCGTTCATTGTTGAGAAGATATATCCGCCGCATCCGTGAAATCGGGCCGTCTTCGGGCGGTCTTTTTTCATGGATTTTGCAAAACCGGGTGCAAATCGCGGAAAAATATGCTATAATCGAAGCAACACCACACCCGGAGGGCATTTCCATGAAATTCACGAAAGGCTACTGGATGAACCGCCCCGGCGTCGAGGCGTCGGACACGGTGCAGATCCGCGAGGCGCGTTTCGACGGCGCGTCCCTCTATCTCTACGCAGTCAACTACGGTTATGACAACCGCGCGATGGGCGGCCCGATCCTCGAGCTGACCGTCTCAACCCCCGCCCCCGACATCCTCCGCATCGAAGCCGTTCATTTCGCGGGCTCGCGGCAGAAGGAGCCAAAATTCGAGCTGAACGCGCTCCCCGTGACCCCCGTTTACACGGAGGACGGAAACACCCTGACTTACACAAGCGGCTCCACCTCCCTCGTCATCACGAAAAACCCGGCGTCCTTCACCTATTTCCATGAGGGAAAGAAGCTCACGTCGGTCGGCAGCCGGTTCGGACACGCGATGATCTCGTATCTCAGCACCCCGGACGGCCCCTTCATGCGCGGACAGCTCGATCTCGGGATCGGGGAGCATGTTTACGGCTTCGGCGAGCGGTTCACGCCCTTCGTGAAGAACGGCCAGGTCGTCGACTGCTGGAACGAGGACGGCGGCACCTGCACGGACATCGCCTACAAGAACATCCCGTTCTATGTGACCGACCGCGGCTACGGCGTGCTCGTCAATTCCTCCGACGCCGTCTCCTTCGAGGTCGCCTCCGAGATGGTCACGCGGGTGCAGTTCTCCCTGCCGGGGGAAAAGCTCGACTTCATGGTCATCGGCGGCGGGAACATGGAAAACGTCATCAAGGCCTACACCGCGCTCACCGGACGTCCCGCCCTGCCGCCGCGCTGGTCCTTCGGCCTCTGGCTCACCTCGTCCTTCACGACGTCCTACGACGAGGCGACCGTCCTCTCGATGGTCGACGGGATGCTCGAGCGCGATATCCCGCTCTCCGTCTTCCACTTCGACTGCTACTGGATGCGCGAGAACGAGTGGTGCGGCTTCGAGTGGGACAAAAACGTCTTCCCGGACATCCGCTCCCTCATCGCCAAACTGCATGACCGGGGGCTGCGCGTCTGCGTGTGGATCAACCCGTACATCGGGCAGAAGAGTCCGACCTTCCGCGAGGCGATGGACGGCGGCTATCTGTTGAACCGCCCGAACGGCGACGTCTGGCAGACGGATCTCTGGCAGGCCGGCATGGGCGTCGTCGACTTCACGAATCCAGCGGCGTGGGCATGGTATCAGTCCAAGCTGCGCGGGCTGCTCGAAGACGGCGTCGACTGCTTCAAGACCGATTTCGGCGAACGCATCCCGACGGACGTCGTCTACCATGACGGCAGCGACCCCGTGAAGATGCACAACTATTACAGCTATCTTTACAACAAGTGCGTGTTCGAGCTGCTCGAAGCGGAGCGCGGCGAAGGCGAAGCCTGCCTCTTTGCCCGGAGCGCGACGGTCGGCGGGCAGAAGTTCCCGGTCCATTGGGGCGGCGACTGCAACTCGAACTACCTCTCGATGCATGAATCCCTCCGGGCGGGGCTGTCCCTCACGCTGTCCGGCTTCGGATTCTGGTCGCACGACATTTCCGGCTTCGAGGGCACGGCGCCGGCGGACGTCTACAAGCGCTGGTCGGCCTTCGGGCTGCTCTCGACGCACTCCCGTCTGCACGGCTCCGGTTCCTACCGCGTCCCGTGGCTCTTCGGCGAGGAAGCGGTCGACGTCCTGCGCCGGTTCTCGAAGCTGAAGGAATCGCTGATGCCGTATCTCTGGGCTTCCGCCGTCGAAACCCACCGCACGGGCGTGCCGATGATGCGCCCGATGGTCCTCGCGTTCCCGGACGACCGGATCTGTGCCGATCTCGACACGCAGTACCTGCTCGGCCCCTCCCTGCTTGTCGCGCCGGTGTTCTCGGAATCCGGCGACGTCGAATACTACCTCCCCGCGGGCCGCTGGACGAATCTCCTCGACGGCAGCGAGCTCGAAGGAGGCCGCTTCCTCCGGGAGACGCACGACTTCTTCTCCCTGCCGCTTCTGGTGCGGGAAAACACCCTGCTCCCGATGCAGAACGAGGACGGCACGCTCACCGTCCGGGCCTTCGCGCTGGACGACGGAGCGGAATGCGCGATCCTCGGCGACGACGGCATACCGACGCTCACCGTCACCGCGGGCCGGATCGGGAAGACTGTGATCTTTTGCATCAAGGGCAGGACCGACGGACTCAGCCTCCTGCTCACGAACCTCCACGAGCTCGCCGATCTCTCCGGCGGAGATGCGGAGGACACGGCGGACGGGCTGCGGATCCGCGTCACGGGGGAGAATGTGACGATCACAGAAAAATAAGCCGTCGGACGCAGCACGCGAAACCGACTCCGCGTTTGAATCCATGATGGTTGAACCGGGTCCCGGGTATTTCGGGATCCGGTTTTTTCGTCTCCGCGGCATCGCTTCGAGGGAATCCTGTAAAAGATTTTTGCAAAACGCGTCGATTTTGCGATTTTATCGCTATTTTGTTTCAATTATCAGTTGACAAAACTTCATCATTCATGTATAATGAGACTGAAAGCAAAATGAAATACACGGAGGGGGAATCGTCATGTTGTCGAAAAGAATCCTTGCAGCGCTGCTTGCATTCGCGCTCTGCCTGCCGCTTTTGCTCGCGGGGTGCCGGAAAAAAGAAGAAACGGAGATCGCCCGCGGGAGCCGCTATGAGGGGACGGCGTTCGTCATGCCGGAAGGACGCCGGGGAAGCATTCAGCTGTATGCGGTGCCGCCTCTGTGGGACGAAGACGGAGCAGCTCTGACGGTATTTTGTACCGAATTTGATATGAAGCAAGTCCAGGATGAAAACAAATGGGAACCGACGATCCTCTCCTCCCTCATTTCCACGACGGCGGACGGGATCGTGCGGGAGGAGCCCCTTCCCTTCGCCTCCAACCAGAGCGTTTACTGCGGCTGGCTCGACGAGGATTCCTTCACCTATCTGTTCTCGCTGGTCGAGTACGACACCACGGGCAAGTCCGACGGCACCTATCGCCTCGGCCGCTATGACCGCGCGACCGGAGAATCGGTGGAGAGCGGCAACGTCCGGGGCTTCTTCGATCCGGAGCATGGGTCGGCGGACCTTCTCGTCGTCGATGCGGACGGAGATATCTGGATCGCCGGAAGGCAGGAGATCCTCGTGTTCTCGCCCGATTTTGTCTACAAGAAGACGATCCCGGCGGGAAACGGTTCGATCAGCACGATCGGCATCACGGAGGACGGGGAGATCCGCGCGGCATCCTGGATCTTTGAACGGAACAAGACCTTCCTCTCCGTCTCCGCCGCCGACAAGAAGAACGGGACCCTGAGCGAACGGTTCCGCTGTCCGCTGACGGATTTCGGCAATCCCTGCTTCGGGCCGGGCATGGAGATCTATTACATGACGAACGCGGGCGTATTCGGCATCGAAGTACAGGAGGACGGTTCGGCGGCGTCGGTCCCGCTGATGGATTATCCGGCGTCGGATGTCAGCCGGGAGACTGCCGTCTTCGGCGGTGTGATCGACCGGGACCGCTTCCTTTTCACGGAGAGTCAGCAGGACGAAGAGGCAGTCTGGCATACCATTCCCGTTCTCTACACGCGCACCGATGACGCGGACCTCTCGGATCGCGTGATCGTCACGCTTGCCTATACCGCCGCCGATGCGACGCTCACGGCAAAGATCGTCTCCTTCAACAAATCGCAGAAAGAGGTCCGCATCGAGGTCGAGGATTACAGCCGGTACAACACGTCTTCCGATCCGGATGCCGGGGACCGCAGGCTCGCGACGGATCTCGTGACCGGCGTCTTCCGCCCGGACATCGTCGTCTCGACGACCGAGAGCGAGACTGTCCGCCAGCTCTTCGCAAAGAAGCTCTGCACCGATCTCTCGCCCCATCTCGCCGCCGACGATCTTGTGAACGATGAAAACCTCATCGGCGCGGTAAAGCACGTCTTCGGCGACGGCCATGGCGGCATCCGCGCACTCTCGACGGGCGTCAGCCTGATCACAGTCGCCGCGCAGACTTCCCTGCTCGGAAAATACGCGCAGAACGGCTTCTGGAACGCCTCCGGGTTCGCGGATTTCGTGAGGAGCCTCCCGCCGAACGTCGCCTTCGCGCAGATCCCCTGCCGGGAATACCTCGATCTCTTCCTCACCTCCTACGGCGCGCTCGGTGAATTCATCGACGCGGATTCCGGGACCTGCTCCTTCGACGGAGAAGCGTTCCGCCGGGTCCTCGAGCTCCTTTCCGACCTGCCCCCGCTCGACGAGGCGATGAAGGATCCCGCGCTGAGCGATCCGGACGCGGCAGCCGAGCGGTTCTGGTCCGTTAAGATCGCGCTGCGCGACATCACCATCGACTCTCCGGCCAAGGTGATCGGCATTCCCGCCCTCTTCGGCACGGACGACTGCACCCTCATCGGCCTCCCGACGGCACAGAAGCGGGCAGGCGCGGGCATTCAGGCGGAAATGCGGGACGCCATCGTCCTCACCTCGTTCAGCGAGCACCCGAACGAAGCGTGGTGGGCGATCCGGTCCTTCTTTGAGGGGCAGCCCCGCATGACGGTGAGCATGAACGGTCAGATCTACGATCCCATCCCGACGCTGTACTCGCAGATCGACCGGATGATCGACGCGTATATCGACGGCGGCATGGAATTTCGCTTCTACGCCGACGGATCGTCGGAAAGGAAGCGCGGGGATCCGGAGGACCCGACCGATCCGGGAACGCTCGAAAAACCGGGGATCGTCTCCTTCTTCCGGGAGGAGGACCGTGCGAGGCTGCACGAGATCCTCGACATCGCGGGCACGCCGCTGGACGCCGCCGTCGATGAGGAAATCACGGCCATCGTCGCGGAAGAACTCTCCGCCCTCTATGCCGGGGCCGCCTCGGTCGACAGCTGCGCAAAACGGATCCAGTCCCGCGTGTCGATCTGGCTGGCGGAGCACAAATGAGGGAAAATCCGGCAGAGACCCCTGCCCGGACCGAAAAGTTTTCTCCGGGATGTAACGATCCGGCCTTCCCGACGGTTATGATGATTGAAACCAAAACCAAGACAAGGAGGTACCCCATGAAACGCACGCGCATTTTGTCGGCGCTCCTCGCGCTGCTGCTCCTGCTTCCGGCCACCCTCGCCGGGTGCAGGAAGAAGGCGGAGAACGACACCGGCCTGACCGAGGACGGCGAGCCCATCGTCCTCGACCACGTCTACCGCGGGACGGCCTTTCCGCTTCCCGAAAAGTGGACGCTGAACTCCTCCGTACCGCCGCTCTGGAAGGACGGCGTCCTCACCTGCCTCGCCTCGATGACCGAGGAACACGAAGACCCGGACGGCAATATCCAATACATACAGCGCACCGCCGTCTTCACCCTCACGGAGGACGGCGAGCCGGTTCGGCGGGATCTGGACCTCGGCGAGAACAACTATGTCGAGAGCGGCATCCTCTCCGAGACGTCCCTGCTCTATCTCCGCTCGGACATGGATTTCGAGAGCGGCACGGCGAAGATCTACCTCAACCGCTATGATTTTGCGACGGGCGAGACGACGGTCAGCGACGACCTCGGTCCGCAGTTCGACATCGGCGAGACCGGGATGCTCTTCGTCAACTTCCTCGCGGCGGATGGCGACGGCGATCTCTACCTCGCGTCCGATCAGCAGGTTTTGATCCTCTCCCCGGATTTCATCCGCAAGGGGACCGTCACCGCGCCGCAATTCATCAATTCGCTGGCCGCCTCCTCCGACGGGCACGTCTATGTCACGGGGCGCTTCAACGGGAAATCGAGCTTCGCCGCCATCGACAAGGAGACCTCCTCCTTCGGCGCGGCGAAACCTCTGCCCCAGAACGCCAACAACATCTTCTTCGCCGATGGGTACGACCTCTATGTGATGGGCGAGACTGCTGTGATGGGGCTGACCGTCGGCGAGGACGGGGAAACGGCGACGGAGACCGTCTGCGACTTCATGAACTCCGATCTGAGCCGCGGACGTGCAGAGCTCCTGGCAGTTATCGACGCGGACACGCTTCTCTTCGCAGAACGTCTTGACGAGGCCGATTATCTCCGCACGCCGATGCTCTACCGCCATGTTCCGGACGTCGACCTCTCCTCCCTCACCTCGATCCGGATCGCCTATCTCGGCTACACGACTGAGGCCATCGGACAGATCGTCGCCTTCAACCGCGCGCATACGGACTGCCGCGCCGTGCTGGACGACTACACGGTCTACCAGACGGAGGAGAATTACAACGGCGGCTACGAACGGCTCGCGCTCGATATAACGACGGGCGTCTACCGTCCGGATATCGTCCTCGGGCCGTACGGCTGCGAACCAATCAATCTTCTGTGGGAGAAGGGATGGTATGCAGACCTCCTGCCGTTCATGGAAAAAGACGACCTCGTGAATCCGGACAACCTCTTCGGTGCGGTGAAGCATGTATTTGACGACGGTAAGGGCGGCATGACTGGGATCTGGAACTCGTTCGAGATCGACGCGCTCGTCTCCACAAGGGACCTGCTCGGAGAATACGCCGAGCGGGGGTACTGGACCACGGACGAGCTGCTCGACTACGCCGAAGGACTCCCGGAGGACGTGACGCTCGCCGCCGATCTGTATCAGGAGAGCGCACCGTCCATCCTCTGCGGACAGAAGGGCTTCGGCGCGTTCATCGATTTCGAGCATGCCTCATGCACCTTCGACAGCCCGGAATTTCTGCGCCTTCTCCGGTACATCGGGACGCTCCCGACAATCGAGGAGTACCGGAAGACCTCGCCCTACGCGAACCTCGGCAGGAACGAGCGGTATCTCCCATACTTCGAGGGAAAGATCGCGCTCCGGCTTGCGCACGTCTGGATGATCGACTATCTGCCCGGGCTGGAGACGCAATTCAACACCAAGGATTATGTCCTGATCGGCTATCCGACGACGGAGAAGCGGGCAGGCGCGGGCAATGTCGTCCGCACGAACGGCGCGGCGGTCCTCACATCCTTCTGCCGCGCGCCGGAGACAGCGTGGGAGGTCATCCGCTCCCTCATCACGGGCCGCACATCCCACGGGAGCGGACTCCCCGCGCTGAAATCCGATTATGACGCGGAGATCGAACAATATCTGAACGGCACCGTGCACTATCAGTATTTCGATGGAGGCGGAGGCTCGCGTCCCGACGATCCGGAGCATCCGATGACCGTGGACGATCTCGACCGCCCCGGCATCGTTTTCCGCTACACGAAGGAGATGGCGGAGGAATACAAAAAGATCCTCGACGAGGTCGGCGCGCCGCTCTCCGCCGGGATCAGCGACGAGCTTTACGGGATCATCACCGAGGAGATCTCGGCGTACTGCGGCGGCTCCTGCACGGCGGAGGACTGCGCCAAACGCATCCAGTCCCGCGTGGGGATCTGGCTGGCGGAGCACAAATAAAAGATTATTCTGACATGGAGGCAATGCCATGAAGCGAATCGCTGCGCTCCTGACGGCGGCGGTCCTGCTGCTCTCTGCGGGATGCGCGGACAAGACGGCGGACGCGGTCGTGACCGCAAAACCGGAGAAGCCGGAGAGGGACGACTCCCTGTATTACGAAAACAACACGGTTTTCCATATCGGAAAGCCGAACGAAATGCAGTTTCTGATCCCGCGGGTCCCGGATCCCGTTTCGCCGGAGGAATTCTGGGGAGACGGCGGTCCCGCGGCTGAGGATTGCTCCCTCGACTGCATCCGATGGGACGGCGATGCGGACGGAAAAACCGTGTCGCTCGGGCTGATCTATCCCAACGATACCGGCGGATACGCAAAGGTCTGCACGCAGGAAGACTGCCGCGCGGATATGCATGCGCCGTGCAGCCATCTGACCGCCGAGGCTGATTTTGCGGTACGGTACGGGGATGCCGTGTACTTCTCCGCCGCTTTCGCAGGTCCGGGAGGCAAAACGGTCCAGTATGCCGTTCTCGAATGGAAGATCGGCGCGGGGGTCTATGATAAGCTCTTTGAAGTGCCGGACGAGGTTTCCGACCTCTATGTGCTGAACGGGATCCTGTACGCGAACGTCGGTGCGTCTCTGATGAACGGGGAAGCGCTGTGGAAGCTCGTCCGGATGGACAAAGAGATCTCGACGGAGGTTTCCGTGAGCGGTTATCTTCTCTTCGGTTCCGACGGGATCGTCAAGGTGGGACCCGAGGGCGTGACCGTGCTCGACGAGCTTCTGAACCCGGTCCGGACCGTGCTGGACAAACAGCTCTTCGGCGCGGTCGCGGGCGGGTATTACTGGTATCTCGAAGACGAAACCCTGTGGCGGGTCCCGACGGACAAACGCGCGAACAGCGAAAAAATCCTCTCCGGCGTCGCCGATTTCAACGTGTCCGGGCGGTTCCTCTGGACGCTTGACGCGGAGAGCGGGGAGCTATGGCGGGCGGAATGGAAAAAGAACGGCGCCCTCGTCGAACGCGTACCGGTTTACCGGCCGACGGCGGGAGAACGGATCGAAACCGTCGGGGCAGGCCTCCGCAATTTCCGGAAACCCGTCTGCGGGGACTATGCCTTCTGGGTGACGGTTTCGGATGACGGGAATGTGCGGAAAGGGTATGTTTCCAACGGAAAAACCGTCGTCGAAACGTGGCGGGAGCCGTAACGCCCAGGCAAAACACCGAATCAATGAAACAGCGCGCGTGCTTTTTCCGAAGGTCCGTCCCCCGGAATCGGCACGCGCGCCGTTCGTTTTTCTTCCGGATCACGCGATCCCCTTGACCTCGTAGCCCGCGTCGGTGACGGCGGCAATGAGCACCGCGTCGGCGACCGGCTTCGAGAGCTCGAGGACCGCTTCGGCCTTTTCATGGCTCGGTGCGGCGGATTCGACCCCGTCGATCGCCTCGAGCGCCTTCTTCACGCGCGCCTCGCAGTGCGGGCACATCATCCCTTCGATCTTCATGACCTTCTTCATGGTTTGTCCTTCCTTTCCGTTGTTGGAATTGTTTCTGTTTTCCCGGTCCGGGGCGGCGCTCTTCGGAACGATCTCCCCCGTGACCGCGTTTTTCATTCTCCGATCGCGCCGCGCGTCGTGGATCTTCACGAGATTCAGCCGCAGGGCGTTCGTCACGACGCAGAAGCTCGACAAGCTCATCGCCGCCGCGCCGAACATCGGCGTGATCCCGATGCCGAGGGTCTCGATGAACACCCCTGCCGCGAGCGGGATCCCGATGCAGTTGTAGAAAAATGCCCAGAACAGGTTTTCGTGAATGATGCGCAGCGTCGCGCGGCTCAGCCGGATCGCGGCCGACACGTCGGACAGGCTGCTCTTCATCACCACCACGTCCGCGGCGTCGATCGCAACGTCCGTGCCCGCTCCGATGGCGACACCAGTGTCCGCGCGGGTCAGGGCAGGCGCGTCGTTGATCCCGTCGCCCACCATCATCACACGTCCATGCTCCCGGAGCGAGCGGATCACGGCTTCCTTGCCGTCCGGGAGGACCCCGGCCACGACGTCGTCCACGCCTGCCACCCGTCCGACGGCGCGCGCGGTGCGTTCGTTGTCGCCCGTCAGCATGACCGTGCGGATGCCCATGTTCCCGAGTTCGCGGATCGCGGAGGGGCTGTCCTCCTTCACGGTGTCGGCGACCGCGATGATCCCGCGTGCCCGTCCGTCCTTCGCAAAGAACAGGGGCGTTTTGCCCTCCTGCGCCAGTTTTGCGGACGCGGCGAGCAGCTCCTCCGTCAGCGTGCATACGGAGCCGATGTAGCTCTCGCTCCCGCCGACAAGACGCACGCCGCCCGCATCGGCTTCCAGCCCGTTTCCGGGGAGCGCGCGGAAATCCGAAACAGCGGCGGGGACGATCCCGTCTGCCTCGGCTCTGTGCATCACGGCACGGGCGAGCGGGTGTTCGCTCATCGCTTCGAGGGCGGCAGCCTCGGCGAGCAGCTCTTCCTCAGTCACGCCGGACACGGGGAGGATGTCGGTGACGTTCGGCTCGCCCTTCGTGATCGTCCCGGTCTTGTCCAAGGCGACAATCTGGGTCCGGCCGGCCGCTTCGAGCGATACGGCGGTCTTGAAGAGGATGCCGTTCTTCGCGCCGACGCCGTTGCCCACCATGATCGCCACAGGCGTCGCCAGCCCCAGCGCGCAGGGACAGCTGATGACGAGGACGGAAATGCCCCGCGCAAGGGCGAATCCGATCTCACGGCCCAGAAGGAGCCAGACGACCGTGGTCACCACGGCGATGGCGATGACCGTCGGAACGAAGATACCGGAGACACGATCCGCGATCTTCGCAATGGGCGCCTTGGTCGCGGCGGCATCGGAGACCATGCGGATGATCTGCGAGAGGGTCGTGTCCTCGCCGACGCGGGTCGCCTCGCAGCGCAGGAACCCGGACTGATTGAGCGTCGCGGCGGAGACGGCGTCACCCGGCGCCTTGTCGACCGGAATGCTCTCGCCGGTCAGGGCGGATTCGTTCACGGCGGAGGCCCCCTCGAGGACCGCGCCGTCCACCGGGATGTTCTCGCCCGGACGCACGACGAAGATGTCCCCCCGGCGCACCTCACCGACCGGAATGACCGTCTCCGCGCCGTCCCGGATCACCGTCGCCGTCTTCGGAGCGAGGCGCATGAGGGAGCGCAGGGCGTCGGTCGTCTTCCCCTTCGACCGGGCTTCGAGCATCTTTCCGACGGTAATGAGCGCGAGGATCATCGCCGCGGACTCGAAATAGAGCCCGTACAGAAGCTCCATCTGCCGCGCGGGATCGTTCTCCGCCGTCATCCGGAAGAGGAGCGCGGTCGAATAGACGAACGAAGCTGCCGAGCCGAGCGCGACGAGCGTGTCCATGTTCGGTGCGCCGTGGATCAGGCCGCGGAAGCCGTTCACGAAGAATTTCTGGTTGATGACCATCACAATGGCGGCGAGGAGCATCTCGACCATGGCGAGAGCCACGGGATTCCCTTCGAGGAAGGCGGGCAGGGGCAGGCCAAACATGTTGTGCCCCATCGAGACCGCCATCAGCACGAGCAGAAAGCCGACCGATGCGATGAGGCGGCGGCGCAGAACGGGCGTTTCCCGGTCCCGAAGGGCGTCTTCGGCGTCGTTCCCGGCGGCTGCGGAGGTCTCATCCTTCGGCTTCGCGCCGTATCCGGCCTCCTCGACCGCGCGGATCACGGCGGAGGCAGGCGCGTCGCCCTCCACGCCCATGGAGTTGGTGAGCAGACTGACGGAGCAGGACGTGACGCCCGGGACGCCGGACACCGCACGCTCCACCCGCGCACTGCACGCCGCACAGGACATGCCGGTCACGGAATACTGTTTCATAGACTCTTTCCTCTTTTCACGTCGGATCGATTCATTTCATGAGCTTTTCGAGGGTGTCGAGCAGTTCGTCGATCACGGCGTCGTTTCCCTCGCGGAGATCATGCGCCACGCAGGAACGCAGATGGCACCCGATGAGCGCGCGGTTGAAGGCGTTGAGGGCGGCACCCGCTGCGGCGGACTGGATGAGCACGTCGTTGCAGTAGGCGTCGTTCTCGATCATCTGCCGGATCCCGCGGATCTGTCCCTCGATGCGGCTGAGGCGGTTCGTGAGCTTGCGCCGGGTCTCCTCGGACCGTTCGGTGCGGCGCGCGTCTGATCCGTCGGACGGTGCGGCACAGAGCGGGCAGGCAGGTTCGTTCTTGTTCATAGGATCCCCCTTATGATAAAGTCAGGCGGTGTTATTTCTGTTCGGCGGCCCAGATCGCTGCGCGGGACTGGATCTTTGCGGCGCAGTCCTCCGCGCTGCCGACTCCCGCAATGAGAGCGGAGACTTCCTCCTCGACGATCTCCATGATCGGATTCGGAACGGAGTCGATCAACGGATAACCGATCACGTCGTCAAGCAGCGTGCGCAGCCGGTCCGTGTCCGCTTTTGTGATCTCGAAGAGATAGCCGGGCTCGGTCAGCTCTTCCTGTGTCTTCGGCAGTTCGTCTCCGCCTGTCTTCAGGTCGATCCCCTTACCGAAGTAATAGACATGCCTCCGGTCGACGACGGAAACACTCTGCCGGTCATAGACGGTTTTCAGAGAAGAGAAATTGGAAAGCGATGGCTCGAAATCCGTCAGAAGCGAGCGCAAAAGTTCCCAGCCGAGCGCGGTGTCCCGGCAGAACGAAGTCATCATAAAGCAGGAGCGCGTTCCGAGGACCGATCCATTCCCGTCCGCGCAGGGAAACCCGATCATGACCCAGTCCTTCGTGCCGTATTGGGCTTCGAGGCGTTTCAGGGCATCCTGATCGCTGATGCTGAAATAACTGAGCGCGATCTTGCCATGGTAATAGTATTCATCCCGCTCCGCCATCGGGACTGCCGCCGTCCGCTCCAGCTCCTGCGCGTTTTTCGGCAGGGATGAAATGAATTTGAGAAGCCGCACGAATTCCGGGCTGTCGAAGGAGCATGTCCCCTCGTCCCGCTGATAGAACGACCGCATCGGACTGCCGCGCAGGAGCACGCGAAATACCTTCTCCGCCGTCAGATTTTCCTGAATCCGCGTGTCCGGGGAGAGGGAGGCGATATAATCGAGAAATTCGTCCGTCGTCCAGCCGGAGGCTTCCTTCTCCGCGTATCGGCCGAGAAGCTCCTTCGTCGACACAAGCGTGTGCAGATAGAAGCTCGGGCTGATGCCCCACATCCCGCCCGCGCCGTCGTCGAAATACCGCTGGACCGCTCCGATGACGGTCTCGCGGTTCACCTCCGGGTCTGCGTCGAGGAAGGGACCGAGATCGGTATAGAGGCGGCTCTTCACGATCTTGAGGATTGCTTCGTCCTCGGTCGAGCAGATCAGAAGGTCCGGTTCGGCGAGGCCGTTCAGCATTTCGATCATGAGCTTCTGCACGCCGCCGCCCGGGTTTTCCTTCGTGTTGTATTCTGTATAATCCGTCAGGACGATCTTCACATCCGCATGGGTGCGATTGAATTCCATGATCGATTCCCGCAGGCCGCGCGTCTCTAAATACGCATCAATATCGATCGTCTCGGCGATCTCGAGCACCGTCATGTCGTCGAGGCGTATATCCTCCCCTCGCCGGAAGACCGTCGCCAGCGTGCAATCCTTTGTCGATTCGGCGAAGAGCAGTACGTCCTCCCCCGCCCCGAGGAGCGTCAGATTCCCGGCGGTCACGTTCGAGTTGTCGTAATCCATCAAGAAAACGCGCTCTTCCCCGCGCACACCCCAGACGCCGCTGCCGGAGGAATAGCAGAAATCAAAGCCCTCCGGGAACGCGACTGCATCCGGACGCTCCGGGAGGGAAACATGTGTTCCCTTGCCGCCGATTTCCTTATCGAGGATGGAAAAACCGTCCTTCAAAGGGATCCAAACCTTTCCGTCGGGAGCGGCGAACATGGATGATGCCGCTGTCGTCCCGAAGGAGGCGATCATCACAAAGCCCGAATCGAGCACAATGACACCGCCGTTGTCCGCCCCCAGCCAGCAGTTCCCGTCCGCGTCGACGGCAAACCCGAGGATGCCCGCATAGTTGGTCGAGAGGAAGAGCTTGTTGATCTCTTCGCTCCATGTCACATCCCCGGTATCGGGCGCAAGCCGAAGCAACCGGTACATGGGCAGTCCGGCGTCCCGCGCTTTCGTGATGAGGCCGAAGAAGCCGTCCTCCGTCACCGCGCCCGCGATAAGCATTTCATCCTCCTCGAAGGGGATCGGCGTATCGTTTTCGAGGGACATGTCCGCGCCGTAATCGAGCAGATGAATCTGATGTTCCGGATCGATCGCCGCGCAGATCAGGGCGCCTGTTTCTGCATTCCATAAAGGTCTGACCCGCGAGACGCAGCTGTACCCGTCCGGGAGCGGATAGGCTTCGGACAACCAGACGTCAGTGAGAGCCTCAGTGTGAAGGGCTTGTCCGGACCCCTCGGACGGATTTGGGCGATCCTTCCCGTCTTTTCGGCAGGCGGGAACGGCAAGCAGCAGCGCAAGGGCGAGCAGGAAGGTGAGACAGCGTTTCATGAGACAGTCCTCCGTTTGGGAGAATGAGAGGTTTGTTAAGAAAGACGTTTTGAAACGGAGAATGTTTCATGCCAAAGAAGAAGTTTACATTTTGTTTACAAAACCTCGGCGATCAATACCCCCTCCGGGTATCACGGCATCTCTATTATATACCCCCTCTGGGTATTTGTCAACCCTTTTCCATGAAAAAAGCGCGGGAATTCCGCACTTTTTCGTATCCGTCTGCCGATCGGTCAGCCTTCCGCCGCGCCGCCTCCGGGAATGCCCGGCGTACCGGGTGTGCCGGCTGTACCTGGTGTGCCGGCTGAGCCGGATGTACCGCCGCCCGGCTGTCCGAGGCCGAGGCTCACGGAGATCGCGTTGTTCACGGCGTTCATCGTCTCCTCGTCGAGGTGGCCCATCTTCTCGCCGAGCCGCTTCTTGTCGATCGTCCGCACCTGTTCGAGAAGGATCACCGAGTCCTTCGTAAGGCCGACCCGGTCCGCCGCCACGTCGATGTGCGTGGGCATCTTGTTCTTTCCGAGGCGGCTCGTGATGGCCGCGGCAATCACCGTCGGACTGTACCGGTTCCCGACGTCGTTCTGCACGATGAGTACCGGGCGCACGCCTCCCTGTTCGCTCCCCACAACCGGGCTGAGATCCGCATAATAAATATCGCCGCGCTTGACTGTCACTTTCCCTCATTCCTTTCCGCTGGCTTCCTCTGTTTTGTCCGTAACATAGTATCGTCGGCGGGGAGCGGATTTAAACATCTTCCACCCGTTTTTTTCGCCGCGTTCCAGTATATGCGGCCGGGAGGTCCGATGTGCTCCCCGGCGGAAAATCCTTCCGGAAACGGCGGAGCGGGCGAAAAATCGCCGGATGGGGTTGCGAAGCGGAGCGATTTGTGATAGGATAAAGGAGAAAAGAACACGCGGAGGCGAACATGAAAAAACTCTTGATCACCGGCGCATCTGGGTTCCTCGGCGGACGCGCGGCAGCCATGCTCGCGGACCGGTTCGGGATCGTGACGCCGAACCATCGGGATATGGACATCACGGACCGGGAGGCTGTCCGGCGGTTTTTCGATGCCGTCCGGCCCGATCTCGTCCTGCATGGCGCGGCCATTTCCGACGTCGGGCAATGCGGGCGGGAACCGGAAAAGTCCTGGCGGATCAACGTCGACGGCAGCCGAAACGTCGCGGAGGCGTCCGGGGAGATCGGGGCGAAGTGCCTCCTCTGCTCGTCGGATCAGGTGTATGCGGGCGCGGATGGCATCGAAGCGCACCGGGAGGAGGAAGACGTCACGCCCGTGCCGCTCTACGGTCGGGAAAAGCTCACGGCGGAGCGGGAATGCCTCGCCGTCAACCCGGACTGCGTAATGATGCGGCTGACGTGGATGTATGACGTGCGGACCATGGTCCCGGGGGAGAAGAGTGACTTCTTCCGGGGACTTCTCGCGCGGATCGCGTCCGGGGAGGTGCTCCGCTTCTCCGCGCATGACCGGCGGGGGCTGACTTACGTCGGGGATGTGGTCGAAAACCTGGTCCCGGCGTTCTCAATCCCGGGCGGGGTGTACAATTTCGGCTCGCCGAGCACGGTCCCTGTCGGCAGGACGATGTTCGAGGCCGCGCGGACGATATTCACCGTCGCAGGTCTCGACCCGGACCGGATCGAATGCGATGAGGAATCGTTCCGGGACGCGCCGCGGAATCTCTGCATGGACCCCGCGAAGCTCTTCTCCGTTGGGATCCGGTTCCCGGAAACCGCAGAGCGGGTCGGAGAACTCCTGAAAGCAGCGGAAGGAATGCTCCCGTAAACAGAAGAAAGCCCCGTTGAGGGCTTTTTTCAGTTGATCCTGCGCCGCTGCGCTTCAATGCATCGCGGTGAGGCGGATGACTGCGGCCTTGTCGTCGTCCTCGGCAGCCTTGTTGCGGCGGATCGCTCCGCATTTGCGGCATCTGTGCGTGAGGATGAAGCCGCGCTTCGCGTCCGGTTCCGCCGTGACCGGGTCCATGATCCCGCCGCAGTCCGCCGCCCGGTCGCCCGGGTTGATGTCGAGATGCAGGGAGCAGAGACACCACGGACAATGGTTCCGAGAGGTGTACCGGAGGGGCGGCACTTCCCTCCCGCAGTTCGCGCAGACAAATCCGCTGTCGTTTTTCGTGAATCGCTTGTTTTCCAAAATCATCCTCCCGAGGAAAAAGCTGACCTCCGTCCGGACGCATAGCAGCCGGTCATTTTGGCCAGACTATCTGCGCCGCAATCCGATTTCAACCATTACGGAGGTACTGTATGATGAAAAATCCGATGAAACGATCCGGCCCGAACGCCGCTCATGTCCTCTGCGTCACCACCGCAGCCGTCGTCCTGTGCGCCATCCTTGCCGTCGCCGTTTCCGCCAGCGCGGACGCGGGTCTCGGCGGCATGGCCGGTACTGCGGGCAATACGGCGGACAGCGGGCTCATCGCGTCCGAACAGGCCGAACCCCTTGTTCCGAATTACGCGGGTGAGAACAGCGTCGTCTCGGCGCCCGGTGCAAACCGCACGACGTCCGGCACGAATCCGGGCACATCGAACGGCACGAATCAAGGCGCGTCGAACAGCACGACCGGCGGGATGACCGGCAAGACGACGAACGCATCAGGCTCGACGGGCTCCGCGAACGAAGGCACCACCGGCATGGGCAGCGCATCGCGCGCGGGCAGATCGTCGACGACTGTTTCGCCCTCCGGCACGCCGCGCAGCGCAGGCGAGAACGCCCGCAGCGATGACACGACCCTCGGCGACACCGACGGCAACGGCGTGGTGAACGCGGCGGGCAGCGAGACGGCGGGAGAAGCGGTCAGCAACGCGGCCAATGCGGTGCGCGACACCGTGCGGTTCCATCCGCTGGCCCTGCTCGCGCTCCTGGCGGCGATCGTGGTGCTGGTGATCGTCACCCGGCCCCGCAAGGTCCGGACCTGACACGGCACAGGAAACGGGAGAGGAATTCCTCCCCCGTTTTTCTTATAACGGAACGTAGTTGAGCGCGAGGGGCAGAACCTCTGCCTCGATCGTGCGGTCCTCCCCGGTCGGGAAGATCTCTCCGTCGAGGCAGAAGCGCTCGGGTCCCGTGATCCGCATCTTCCGGCAGCGCACGAAGCGCAGGACGCGGAGGAATCGATCGTTCGGGACTCCCTGTTCGTTGATGTACGTCCCCGCGCGGTAATCCCCGACGAGGGAGATGAAACGCAGGCGGCTGACGTCATTCACGACGAGCGCGTCGAGGTACCCGTCGTCGAGTCTGGCCAGGGGCAGGGCGTGGAATCCGCCGCCGCAGCAGGAGCCGTTTCCCGCCGCCGTGAACAGGATCTTCTGCTCGAGGTGCAAATCCGGAAGGCTCGCGCCGTGTGCGGGATCGACACATCCCTCAAAGGTGATCGCGGCGTCGGTCGTCTTCTTCATGAGGAGCTCCGTCACCACGCCTCCGATATACGCCGCGCTGCCCCGGAGAAAGGTCTTCTCCTTCAGGCGGATCGTCCGCGCCACGACCGAGCAATCGTATCCGATGTTCATCATGTTCACGAAGTACCGCTCGACGCCGTCCGACACGGTCCGGATCACGTCGATGGGGGCGAGGACGGATTTCGGATGAAGCCCGGAATCGTTCGCATGGGTGGAAAAATCGTTCCCGCTCCCCGCGGGGATCACGGAAAAGGACGCCGTGCGGTTTGCCCCGGACTGCATGATGCCGTTGACCGCCTCGAAGACGGTTCCGTCGCCGCCGTAGACCACCGCGTGCGCGTACGGCTCCGCTTCAAAGAGCCCCCGCACGATCCGCGTCACGTCCCCGGTCCCGATGCTCTCCCGCACTTCCCCGCCCATATCGGCGATCGCGCGGCGCACCGTTTCGAGGAGTCTGCCGTTTCCCGCCGCGGGGTTGACGATATGTACCTGATGCCGTTCGCTCACGGCCGGCAGCGTCTTCAGCTCCTCTTCGATCCGAACTTTCATATCCCCTCCGCCGTCAGTTCTGCTTCTGAACAGTCTTGTACTCGTCGTAGAATTGATAATAGTGACATTCGCTGCCGATATCCGCCCGTTCGCGCCACGCCTCGTCCTCGTCCACGTCGACGGTGCAGCCGAGCGTCCCGTCCTCGTCGATCACGTCGTAGAAGAGGCAGGTCTCGCAGGCCGTCCGGCGGACGCGCTTTTCTGTTTTCTTCCGCTGCGGTTTATCCATGTCCAGCCTCCAATGCTGCGAGGAGCGCGCCTCGCTCGTTGGGGATCTCCCCCCGCATCACCGCGTCGAGAAGCATGGCGAGCGTCTCCCCGATCGCCGGGCCCGTATAGCCTCTCCCCGCGAGATCGCGTCCGTCGAGAGCCAGCCCGGCGAGATTGCGGCAGTCGTCCGCAGCGAGGATCTCTTCGGCGATCCGCCGTATCTCCGCCGCGCGTTCGTCGCCGATGTGTCCGGTCAGGGAAGCGAACGCAGCCCAGACCGCGGGGAACGCGTCCCCGGCGTCGCGCATCAGGCACTTCACTCCATAGCGGGTCGTGTCGATTTCCCCTCTGCGCGAGAGCAGGGCAAGGACGGCGCGTTTTTCCTCCTTCGACGGCTTGAGCGTGTCCATCGTCTTCGCCGCCGTCTCCGCATCCAGCGAATCGAGCAGCACGGCATAGCGGACCGCGGTCGGAGTGTCGCGCTTCATGCGCTCAAACACAGCCGACGCACGGCGCACAGCCTCCTCCGTGAGCGGCGGGAGCACATACGCGAGGACCGGGGCGTATTCCCCGAGGATCCTTGCCGCGCCGACGCCGCCGAGCAGCTTCGTGAGCTCCGCGTAGATCCGTTCCCGGGAAATGCGGTCGAGCAGCCCCATGCCGTCCATGACCGCTGCCCGGCATTCTTCGTCGCACGCAAAGTCAAGCACCGACGCGAAACGCAGCGCCCTGAGGATCCGGAGCCCGTCCTCCGAGAACCGGTCCGACGCCCGCCCGACACAGCGGATCCGTCCGGCCTCGAGGTCTTTCTGCCCGCCGAAAAGATCGACGATCCCCTGCCCCGGCGCCCAGGCCATCGCGTTTATCGTGAAGTCGCGGCGGCACAGATCATCCGCCAGCCGGTCGGTGAAGGTCACGGCGTCCGGGTGGCGTCCGTCGGCGTAAGCGCCGTCGATGCGGTACGTCGTCACCTCGACGTTCATGCCGTCCCGCACCACCGTGAGCGTCCCGTGCTTCAGTCCGGTCTCCACGACGCGGCAGTCGGCATAGACCCGCAGCATCTCGTCGGGCCGCGCGTCGGTCGTCACGTCGTAATCGCCGGGGATCCGGCCCATGAGGCGGTCCCGCACGCACCCGCCGACCGCGTACGCGTGATACCCCGCCGCCTCGAGCCGCTCCATCACGAAGGTCACCGGCTGAGGCAGGGGGATCGCTCTGATTTCATCCGCACTCTTCACAGTCTCACTCTTTTCCGTGTTCACGTCCGTATGTACACAACTCTTCCCGCCCGAGGGGGCATTCGCCGCACCGCGGTCCGTGCGCCGTGCAGAATTCCCGCCCGAAGAGGACCATCCGATGGCAGTACGCCGCCTGCTCCTCGCCGGGGACGATCCCCGAAAGGATCTTCTCGACCTTCGCGGGGTCTTTGAGCGTCATGTCGTAAAATCCGAAGCGGCCGTTCAGCCGGATGCAGTGCGTGTCCGCCACGATCCCGGGCTTGCCGAAGCAGTCTCCGAGGACGAGGTTGGCGATCTTGCGCCCCACACCCGGCAGCGCGAGCAGCTCCTCCATCGTGTCGGGGACCTGCCCGCCGTGCCGCTCGACGATCTGCCGCGACATCATGACGCAGGACTCGGCTTTCGTGTGAAAGAGGCCGCAGGGCCGGATGATCTCCTCGACCGCCGGGATCCCGGCCTCCGCCATCGCGTACACATCCGGGAACGCCTCGAAGAGCGGGACGCAGACGATGTTCACCCGCTCGTCGGTGCACTGCGCGGAGAGTCGGGCCGCGATGAGCAGCCGCCACGGGTCGCCGCCGTAATCAAGCGAGCAGACGGCGTCCGGGTAGTGTTGTTTCAGGATCGCATGGATCCGGGCAATGTCTGGCATGTCTTCCTCCCGCCGCGGACGGCTTTCCGGACTGGCATTACGGGATATCGATGAGCCACGCGCTGCCGTCGTCGACGGGTGCCGCCGCGGACTCATCGGAGGGGATCGGCGCCTCAGGCGTCTCAGCCGGCAGCTGGGCTGCGGGTTCGGCGTTCGCGGCTGCGGCGAGGGATTCCTCATAGAGGCGCTCCTGCTCGGCGAGATACGCGGCATAGGCTTCTTCCGCCGCCTGCCGTTCGGCTTCTTCCGCGGCGATCCTCGCGGCTTCCTCCGCTTCCTCGGCGGCTTTTCTCGCGCGGATCTCGTCGACGCTGAAATAGTAGTCGAAAATGTCGCGGATCGAATAACCCGTTTCGGTACCGCCGGACGCCTGTTCGATGACGCATGTGGCGATCAGCTCGGGCTTGTCGAACGGCGCGAACGCGATCATGATACCGTTGTCGGAACGGTCCTCATGGACCTGCGCGGTACCGGTCTTACCGCCGACCGGGATCTCGTAATCCGCGAAGACGGTCGCCGCGGAACCGAGGTCCATAACGCCCTTCATGCCTTCCCGCACGGTGTTCAGAATGTCGTCCGGGATCTTGATCTCATCGGCGATGGCCGTTTCGTTCTTCCACGCCGCTTCGGGTGACCGGTAGTCGCGGATCTCTTTCAGGATGTGCGCCTCGTAGCGCGTGCCCTTGTTCAGGATCGTCGAGAGGTAGCAGGCGAGCTGGAGGGGGGTGAAGAGGTTGTCGCTCTGTCCGATGGCCGCCTGCAGGGTGTCGCCGGGGCCCCACGCGAGCAAGCCGTTGTTGTTGCGGTAGTCCGGTCCCGCGAGGATCCCGGTGTTCTCCGCCAGCTCGATCCCGGTGTGTTCACCGAGGCCGTAATGGCGGCAGTATTCGTTCATCTTCTCGATCGTGAGCTGACGGCCCACGTCGAAGAAGAAGTAGTTGCAGGATTCCTGAATCGCCGTGACGACGTTGATCCTGCCGTGGACCTGTCCGGCGAGGAGGTAGAGCCAGCAGCGCGGCGTGTAGCCCGTGTCGGCATAATACATGTACTGGCCCTGCGCGTCGATGATGGTGTCCTTCGTGATGGTCTTCTCCATGAGGGCCGCCGTCGCGACGCCGATCTTGAACGTGGAGCCGGGAGCGTAACCGCCCATCAGCGCGCGGTTAAGCATCGGCGACAGCTCGGCATCCTGGTTGAGATAGGTCCGGTAAGTGCCGTCGGAGCTGTACAGCGCAAGGTCGTAGGTGGGATAGGACGCGATCGCGAGGACCTCGTTGTTGTCCGGATCGATGACGGTCAGCCCGCCTGCGGACGCGTCTTCACCGGTGAGCGGTTTGTAGGGGTTCGCCTCTTCGCGGATCCGCGCGACGTTGCGGGCGAGGGCGTTTTCCGCGACGATCTGCATGTTGATGTCGACCGTGAGATACACGTCCCGTCCGGCGACCGGCTCCTTTAGCACTTCGCTCGAAACGACGTTGCCGTAGCTGTCCTCCGTGATCGAGAGGATGCCGTCGGTGCCGTGCAGGGTCTCCTCAAAGGCGGATTCGCATCCGGCGAGACCGACCTTTTCGTTGATCTCATAGCCCCGCTCCGTATAGGACGCCGCACGCTCGCTCGGGATCGCGCCGAGGTAGCCGAGGACGTGCGAGAGATAGCCGGGATAGCAATATTCCCGTCCGCGCTCCGCCAGCACCGTGAAGCCGCGGGAATAGAGCTCCTCCATGCCCGTGATGAACGCGAGGGAGACGTCCTCGGCGATCTTGTAGGGATTCGTGGGGGCGAACTGCTTGAGGGTCATGTCCAGCCGTCTGGCGAGCAGGGACGCCGCGGTGTCGTAGGTATAGCGGTAGTAGTAGGAGACCTCCTTCGTGATCGGGTCCTGATCGCGGGCGAGGATGCCGTAGTAGAGCATGAGCGCACGGATCTGGTCGTCCATCGGCGCGTCGTTGTCGACGTTGAGCTCGGCGATGAGCTTCGCGTACCGGCGTCCGGCTGCCGTATCGAGAAAGCCGTCGGGGATCTCATAGATCAGCCCATCGGGGCGGACGGTCGCGGTGAGGTATTCCGTCGGCGGGAGGATGCGGTCCTCTTCCCCGGAACGCGCGGCGATCGCGGTCATGTCGAGCAGCATCTCGTTCAGCTCCTCGTCATTGCGCGTGAGGGTCTGGTAGTCGAGGGACACGTCGTAGGCCTCGGTGTTGACGACGAGCGGCACGCCGTTCCGGTCGAAGATCTCGCCGCGGCGCGCCTGGATCACCGCTGTCCGGGTGCGGTAGACGGTCTGGGTGGACATGCTGTAATAGTCCTGTCCGGAGACCTGTAAGTATAAGAGACGTCCCGTGTAGCCGAGCGCGATGGCGACGCAGATCAGCGACAGCACCAACAGACGCGGGATCTGATTCCGTTTGGGCATTCTGACTCCTTTATGTACGGCGGAGACGCGCCCCGCCCGATGCGTCAGCTTTTCCGGCGTGCATGTCGGATCCGCCTCCGCTCTTCGATTTTCGACAGTTTATGGGCGATGCAGAAGAGAAGGATCGCCGCGCCGAGGGCCAGCACCCAGAGCTCCATGTCGCATCCCATCTCGATGCGGAAAAGCTCCTTGTCCGGTTCCTTTTTGCGGTAGTACACGTCCTGCATCTCGAACTTCTTGCGTACGAGCAGGGGGTTCTTCCCGCCGAAGCGGTCGAGGATCGCCCCGCCGATTTCCCGCGTTCCCTCCGCGACGTTTTCCGCCGCGCGGGCCGCGGTCTTTCCGATTTGTTTCGTATTCAATGCCGTTCATCCTTTCGCATGGTGATCGTCTCCGCTCTTAGTATGCCGGGCGGAGCGCGGTCTCATACGGAAAGGCCTCAAATAACATTATATCACAGGTTCCCCTCCGATGCAAGCAAAACTTTCCCGGATCTTTCGTTTCGCCTTTCTTAACGGCGCATTAAGATTTCCTGAACCCTCCTTAAATCCGACCCGAAGCCCTTGTTTCCGCGCCGCAGATGTGGTATCATGTGTTCAGCAGCTCACCCGAAGGAGTCCTCCATGTCTCATATTGCCGCGTTCGTCCCGATTCTTCTGCGCGATCTCGCCGCCGCCCTGCCGCCGCTTGCCGCAGGTCTTTTTCTGCTGCATGTCCTTCTGTTCCGCGAATGGAAGAAAACGGCGCGGTACGCGGTCTTTGCCCTTCTCCTCTGCGCGGTCTGGTCGGTCACCGCGCCGCCGAATGTGCTGAATGCGCATTTCGCGCCGAACGTCAATTTCATTCCCTTCGTCGGGATGGCAGACGCGCCGCTCGAAACGGTTTTGAACGTTCTCCTGTTCGTGCCGGTCGGGCTCCTGCTCCCGCTGCTCTGGAAGCACTTCCGCGACGGACGCCTCGCCGTCCTCTGGGGCTTCACCCTGTCCCTCGCCATCGAGCTCGGCCAGCTCTTCTCGGGCATCACGGACATCGACGATGTAATCGCAAACACACTCGGGACCTTTCTCGGGTATCTCGTCGCCTGCGCGCTCCTGCTCCGTCATCCGGCACTCGCCAAGACGGACGGCACGGTGTGGGAACGCAGCGCACTCGTCGTCCTCGTCTTCTCTGTGATGTTTTTCGCCGCGCCGCTGATCCTCCGACTGTTCTGAGCAGGGATGGAACGAAAAATCGAACCGGAGCATTCCGCCTCCGGTTTTTTTCACGCTGCGCTCTTCCCCACTTTTCCCGCGCACGACTTGATTCCGCGGCGATTTTGTGCTATGATAGGGGCAGAACAAAACGAAAGGGATTCGATATGAAAATGCGCGGCGGATTTCCCTGTCCCATTCTCTCCGTGCCCGCCCTCGTCGTGGGAAGCGGCGCGGCCGGCCTGAACGCTGCCCTCTCCCTCGCGCGGTCCCGGGGTGCGGATTCCGTCCTCCTCGTCACCGAGGGGATGAACATGGGCACCTCCCGCAACACCGGATCGGACAAGCAGACCTATTACAAGCAGGCGACCGGCACGGATACTGCGGATTCCCCGCGGGCGATGGCGGAGGACTATTTTGCCTGCGGCGCGATGCACGGCGATCTCGCCCTCACCGAAGCTCTCGGATCGCTCCGCGGGTTCTTCCGGCTGGTCTCGCTCGGCGTGCCCTTCCCGGCGGACCGCTGGGGCGAATACACCGGCTACCGCACCGACCATGATCCGCACCGGCGCGCGACATCCTGCGGCCCGCTCACCTCGAAAAAGATGACCGAGGCGCTCGAAGGTGCCGTCCGCCGCGAAGGCGTCCCGATCCTCGACGGGGTCCGCGTCTACCGCGTTCTGACGGACGGGGGACGGGCGGCGGGGATCGTCGGGGTCTCGGAAGCGAAAGTCAGCGCGGACAATCCGGCGGGCCTCATCGCGGTCCTCGCAGGCGCGGTGGTCTGGGCGACGGGCGGTCCCTCGTCCGTTTACGCGGCCTCCGTCTATCCCGAAAGTCAGACCTGCGGACTCGGCGCTCCTCTTCTTGCGGGGGCATCCGCCTCGAACCTCACCGAAAGCCAGTACGGCATCGCGTCCGCCGCGTTCCGCTGGAACCTTTCGGGATCGTATCAGCAGATCCTGCCGCGGTATGTCTCCCTCAGTCTGGATGGCACGGCGCGCGAATTCCTCCCCGCTGCCCTCGGCGATGAGAAAACGGCGCTGGTCTCGCAATTCCAAAAGGGCTACGAATGGCCGTTCGATCCCTCGAAGATCGGCGGGGCATCCCGCTCGTCCGAGGTCGACATCGCCGTCTTCCGCGAGATCCGGGCAGGCCGCCGGGTCTTCCTCGATTTCCGCGCGAATCCCGGCCTGATCGAGCGCGAAGGCCTCACGCCCGATACCGTCGGCGAGGAAGCATACGAATATCTCGCAAAGAGCCGTGCGCTCGGGAACACGCCGGTCGAGAGGCTGCGGCAGATGAACGAGAAGGCCTACGCGCTCTACCTCTCCCACGGGATCGATCTCGAAACGGAGCCGCTCGAGATCCATGTGGCGGCCCAGCACCTCAACGGCGGGCTGAGCTGCGACGCGTGGTACGAAAGCCCGACGCTCAGAGGTCTCTACCCGGTCGGGGAATGCGGCGGCGTCTTCGGCATCCGGCGGCCGGGCGGCTCCGCGCTCAACTCCACCCAGGTCGGCTCGGCGCGCGCGGCGGAAAAGATCGCCCACGAGAACCGCCCCGCCCCCGCCCTCGACGACACGCTCCTCGGAGAACTTGCCGACGCCGCGGAGATCGCTTCCCTGCTCGACTCAGAGAACGGCGACGCCATCGAAGCGATCCTCGAAGACCGGCACCGCGCGGGACTCCGTCACGATGCCTCGGCTGCCTTCCTGCGCTCTCCGGACGGCGTGAAGGCCCTGCTCCGGGAAACGGCGGAATCCGTCGATCGGTTCCCGGACCGGCGGCGGGCGAAGGACTTTTGTGCGCTCCGGGAACTGCTCGTGACCTATGACACCCTCGTCACGCGGCTGGCAATGCTCTCCGCGATCGACGCCTATATCGGAGACGGCGGAAAGTCCCGCGGGTCGTTCCTCATCGAAGGCACGGACGGGATCGACACGGCGCACGCCGCCTCGGTCCTCGAAACCGCCCTGACACGGACGGACGGGCACCTCACGGCACAAAACCGCTTCGTTCCCGTGCGGCCGATCCCCGAGAGCGACAACTGGTTCGAGACGATCTACAACGAATACGACACCGGGGCGCGGTTCGCCGACATGACCGCAGGCACCCCTGAATCCTGAACATACGGAGCGATCCACATGAACACACCTGAACTCACGACCGTCCGGCGCACCGAAAAGCACTCGCCGGTCTGGCTCCTCTCCGCCGCCCGCCTGATGCCCGAAAGGCCTCCGCGCTTCGGCGTCCAGATCCTCCACGGCTTTTCCGACAAAAAAGAGCGGTGGTTTCCGTTCATGCAGTTCATCGCGGCCTGCGGAGGCGTCGCGGTGATCCACGATCTGCGCGGGTTCGGCGCGACCGTGCCCGAGGGAACGGACGGCAAAACTGCGCCCGCGGATCTCGGCTACAGCTATGAGACGCTCTTGGACGATCTCGACGCGGTCTGGCGCGAGAGCCTCCCCGAGCCGGACGATCTGTCCCGCTTCCTCTTCGGACACGGCATGGGCGCGCTCATCGCCGGGCTCTACACTGCCGCGCGGCCCGCAGAAGTGACCGGGCTGATCCTCTCGGGCCTGCCGCACCGCGAACGCCTCGTCTCCCCCACGCTCGGCTGGTTCGCGCTCGAGAGCGTCTTCACGGGCGACGGCGCGTGCCTGCCGCTTCTCAACCGGATCGCCGCGACCTGCTATAACAAAGGCTTCACGCCCGAGCCCGCTTCGGACGGACGCTACCTCTGGACGACGAACGACCTCGCCGCGCGGTATGAATTCGCCGCCGACCTCGTCTGCTGCCGGGACCATCCGCTCGGCGACTACCGCAATCTCCTCCGGCTCACGCGGGACTTCTGGCGCCCGTCGTCGTGGGAGAAGCCGGGGGGGATCCCGGTGCTGTGCATGGCGGGCGAATCCGATCCTGTCTCCGGCGGCCGGAAGGGGATGCAGCGCGCAGTCCGCTTCCTCGGCGACATGGGATTCCGCGCGGGATCGAAGGTCTATCCCGGGATGCGGCACGACCTCTTCATGGACACGGAGCGCGAGACGCCCTACACCGACGCGATGCGCTTCGTGCTGACGCGGCTGCCGAAACGCCCCGCTGCGCCCGCGCCGGACCCAACGGAGGGGACGGCATGAAAGCGAGGAGCGCGCTCTATGTCCTTCTCCAATGCACCTGGGGCCTGCCGCAGACCTTCATCGGGTTCTTCGTGTATCTGATCTGCCGCGCGCGGGGATGCGAACGGTTCTTCTTCGGCGGGGCGGTCTGCACGGAATGGCACCGGAACGACGGGGTCTCGCTCGGGCTGTTCATCTTCTGCCCTCCCGGCGGCGGGATCCATCTGCACGAATACGGTCACACCTTCCAGTCCCTCCTTCTCGGCCCGCTCTACCTCCTGCTCGTGAGCCTGCCGTCGCTGGTGTGGGCGGGACTCCCGGCCTTCCGGCGGATGCGGCAGGTCCGGAGCGTACCGTATTCACGCCTCTGGTGCGAACGCTGGGCCGACCGTCTCGGCTCGAAATACGAAAAGATCGGCCGCACGATCCGGCGACGTCCGCCGGACATCACGGAAAGGTAACGCCATGCTTCTTTATTCCCTTATCCTGTTCGCGGCTGGCGCCGTCATCCTCGGCGTCGGCATCGCGGTTTTCCGCGGCAAAACGGATCTGATCCACGATTACCACCAGGAAAACGTGAAGCCGGAGGACCGTCTCCGCTACGGCCGGGCCATGGGAGCGGGGCTCCTCGTCCTCGCTGCCGCGCTGCTGTCGAGCGGCATCCTTGCGCTCTGTCTGACGGAGGGATCGAGGATCCCGCTCATCGCGCTTTTCGGCGGGATCGCGGTCTCGATTGTCCTCCTCATCCGCGCGCAGAAGAAGTACAACGGCGGAATCTTCTGAGCAGTCCTTCCCGCCGAGGCGATCAGCGGCATTGCGGTCAAATCGGCATAACAAAGAGCATCCTGTTTCGGATGGTATGGCAGAATGAACCGGGAAGCCAAAAGCGGTGATTCATTCCCGTCCGTCGAAAAGATGAAGAAGGTAATTCCAAGAGTTTGAGAACGTCCGCGTGAAAAAGACCGGCCTCCCGATGGGTTTCGGAAGGTGCCGGTCTTTTCGTGTTCAGGGGTTCAGATTCTCTCGATCAGACGATCACTTGATGTCCGCGTACATGAAGTACCAGTAGCCGTAGGCGGAGTGCCACATGCCGGTGATCTTCGAGCTCTGGAGATAGAAGTCGGTGTAGTACGCAACCGGGATGCATCCGGCGGTCTCCATGAGGATGTCTTCCGCCTTGTGCAGGGCCTCGGAACGCTGCTTCACGTCCATCGTGGAGCGGGAAATGTCGATCGCGGCGTCAAAGTCCTTGTTGTTGTACTTGCCGTCGTTGTTGCCGTTGGAGGAGTAGAGCAGCTCGATCATGTTGGACGGATCGCTGTAGTCGCCGACCCAGCCGTTGCGCGCGGCCATGTAGTCGCCCGCTCTGCGCATGGGTGTGAAGGACGCCCATTCGACGATCTCCACCTTCAGATCAATACCGATCTGCTTCCAGGCCTCCTGCAGGTATTCCGCGACGACCTTGTGGTAACCGGAGTCGTTGGTGGAATACGTGATCGTGAGGTCGAGGTTGTCGGCGCTGCCGCTGTACCCGGCCGCCTGCATCAGCTTCTTCGCTTCGGCGAGGTTCGCGTCATAGTCGGAGCTGATATAGGGCTTGCCGCCGTTGGCATTGGCGTAGAAGTCGCCGCCCGCCGGATCCGCCCAGCCGGGACCCATGAAGTTGTAGGCCGCGACGTAGGTGCCCTGCATGATCGTGTTCGCAACGTAGTCACGGTCGATCGCAAGGCTCAGCGCCTTTCTGACCTTCTCATTGTCGAAGGGAGCCTTCGTGCAGTTGAGGTTGAGGTAGTAGGTGCCGATGATCGGGTCGATGTGGAATTCGGAATTGTTCATGAGGGAGGGGATCTCTTCGGTCGGGACGTCCTTGATGAAGAGCGCCTCACCGGTCTGGAACGCGCTGTAGGAGGCGTTGGAATCCTCGATCAGGAGCCACTTGATGCCGTCGAGCTTGATGGCCTTCTTGTTCCAGTAGTTGGGGTTGGCCTTGGTGACAATGTGAGAGCCGGGCACCCACTCGGTAATCATGAACGGACCGTTGGAGATATAGGTGGCGGGGCTGACGGCCCAGGCGTCGCCGTTCGCTTCCACGGTGGCGGGATTGACGGGGCTCAGGGTCGCAAATGCGGCGAGGCTCTCGAAGTACGGGCAGGCCGCGCTGAGCTTGACGACGAAGGTACGGTCGTCGGGAGCGGAAACGCCGAGCGTGGAGGGATCGGCTTCGCCCGCGAACACGGCGTCGAAGTTCTCAACCGGCCACAGAACGGTATCCGCGTACGGAGCAGCCGTCTCGGGATTGGCGACGCGCTGCCAGCTGTACACGAAGTCGGAGGCCTTGAACGCGGAGCCGTCGGACCACTTCAGACCGTCACGGAGATGGAAGGTCCAGGTCAGACCGTCATCGGACTTTTCCCAGGTTTCCGCGCAGCCGGGAGCGATGGCGCCGTCCTTGTCCACGGTGAGCAGGCACTCGAAGGTGTGCAGCAGCATGTTGCCGCCGTCGACCGCGCTGTTCAGAGCCGGGTCAAGCGTTTCAGGGTCGGGACCGACCTGAACGGTGAGGATCTTCTCGCCGCCGGATCCGCCGCCGCATGCGGGCAGGATCATGCACAGAGCCAGAAGAAGCGCAAGCATGGGGATGAGCTTTTTCATACATTTTCCTCCTTAAGAAAATATACTTAGAATTGACTGTTTATAAAACCCGTTTTCTGCTGGATGCGGAAACCGGATCCTATCGGGGTTGGGGGCCGTCAGCGGAAGCGATCCGCGAAATGACAGGCGCAGAAGTGACCGGGACCGACTTCCTTCCATTCCGGTTCCCTCTCCGCGCAGCACTTCTCCGCGTAGGGGCACCGTGTGCGGAAGCGGCATCCGGAGGGCGGATTCACCGGGCTCGGGATATCTCCCTGCAGAACGATCCGATGGGTGTTGCGGCTGGTCTCCGGATCCGCGATCGGGATGGCGGAGATCAGGCTCTTCGTGTACGGGTGGCAGCTGTGGAAGGTGATCTCGTTGCTGTCGCCCATCTCGACGAGCTTGCCGAGGTACATGACGCCGATCCGCTTGGAGATGTGCTTCACCACGCTCAGATCGTGCGCGATGAAGAGATAGGTGAGGCCGAACTCGCCCTGGAGATCCTCGAGCATGTTGATGACCTGCGCCTGAATGGAGACGTCGAGCGCGGAGATCGGCTCGTCGCAGACGATGAATTCCGGATCGACGGCGAGGGCGCGGGCAATACCGACACGCTGGCGCTGACCGCCGGAGAACTCGTGCGGATAGCGGTTCGCGTGCTCGGAGTTGAGACCGACGCGTTCCAGCATCCTGATGATCTTTTCCCGCCGCTCCTCCTGCGAGGACGCGAGATGGTGGATGTCGATGGCCTCGCCCACGATGTCGCCGATCGTCATGCGGGGATCGAGAGAGGCGTAGGGGTCCTGGAAAATGATCTGCATCTTCCGGCGGTAGGGGAGCATGCTGACCTTCGTCTTTTTCCCGTACTTCGGCTTTCCCTCCTTGTCGGTGACGACGCTTCCCCGTTCATCGTAGAGCGGCACGTCGCCGGAATCGAAGATGGTCTCGCCGTCGTAGACGATGCGGCCGGAGGTCGGTTCGTAGAGCCGCAGGAGCGTCCGCCCGGTCGTCGTCTTGCCGCAGCCGGATTCGCCGACCAGCCCGAGCGTGCTGCCGCGGGGGATCGAAAACGAGACGTCGTCCACGGCCTTGACCCAGTTGCGCGAGAAGAAGCCGTCTCCGGAGACCGGAAAATACTGTTTCAGGTGGCGCACTTCCACCAGCTGATCCGATGCCATCAGTCCGCCTCCTTCCCCTGTTCTTCAAACACCGCTTTTTCGTGCAGCCAGCACGCGGCGGTATGAACGTCGCTGTAATGGTATTCGGGCGGCATTTCCCTGAGGCAGATCTTCATGCACTTCGGGCAGCGCGGGGCGAAGGGACAGCCTGCCGGCGGATTCAAGAGGTCCACCGGGGTGCCTTCGATCGCGATCAGCCGCTTGTCCTCCCGGTCGTTGATGTTCGGCACGCTGCGCAGAAGCCCCTTCGTGTATTCGTGCTGGGGGCGGTAGAAAATGTCGTCGGTGGTGCCGCATTCCACGATCCGTCCGGCGTACATGACCGCGATCCGGTCGCACATGGAGGAGACGATGCCGAGATCGTGGGTGATGAGAATCACCGCCATGCGCAGCTTTTCCTTGAGTTCGTTGATGAGCTCGAGGATCTGCGCCTGGATCGTCACGTCGAGCGCGGTCGTCGGTTCGTCCGCGATCAGGAGCTTAGGCTCGCAGGCCAGGGCCATCGCGATCATGACCCGCTGCCGCATCCCGCCGGAATGCGCGTGCGGATACTGCTTCATCCGCTTCTCCGGTTCGTTGATGCCCACCAGCCGCAAGAGCTCCGTCGCGCGTTCTCTGGCCTCCGCACGGGTCTTATCGGTGTGGAGGAGGATCGCCTCTTCGATCTGGCTGCCGATGGTATAGACCGGGTTGAGGGAGGTCATCGGGTCCTGGAAGATGATCGAGACCTCTTTGCCGCGGATCTTTCTCAGCTCTTTTTCGCTGAGCTTTTCGATTTCGTGTCCGTTGAAATGCACCGTGCCGCCGACGATCTTGCCGGGGTCCGCGGTGAGGCCCATGATGCTGTACGACGTCACGGACTTGCCCGAGCCGGACTCGCCCACGATGCCGAGCACCTCCCCCTCATCGAGATGGAGGGTGACGTCGTTCAGGGCCTTGACCTCGCCCGCCGGGGTGAAGAAGGACAGGCGCAGGTGCTGGATATCCACAAGATGTTCGCTCATGCTGCTCCCTCCTTACTTTTTCAGCTTCGGGTCGAAGGCGTCGCGCAGGCCGTCTCCGAAGAGGTTGAAGCTGAGGATGATGAGGCTGATGAGAAGCGCGGGCGCGATGAGGAGATACGGGTAGGTGTTCATGCCGTTGATGGCCGTGCTCGCGAGGCTCCCGAGGGAAGGCAGGGGCGCGGCGACACCGAGGCCGAGGAAGGAGAGATAGCTCTCCGTGAAGATCGAGGAGGGGATCTGCAGGGTCGTGGTGACGATCAGGGTCCCGATGCAGTTCGTCAGAAGGTGCTTGCGGATGATGCGGCCGTTGCCTGCGCCGAGGGCCTTCGCCGCGGTGACGTATTCGCTCTCGCGGAGCACGAGGACCTGCGAGCGCACGATCCGCGCCATGCCCACCCAGTAGAGGAGGGCGAACACGATGAAGATGCTGACAAGGTTCGGACCGACGATGCCGACCCAGCCGAAGGCGGCCTGCGAGGAGAGCCCCGCCAGCGGTCCCTTCAGCGCGATGGAGATCAACACGATCAAAAGCACGTCCGGGATCGTGTAGATGATGTCGACGATGCGCATCATGATGATGTCGACCCAGCCCCCGAAGAACGCCGCGATGGAGCCGTAGAGCGCGCCGATCACCAAAATGATGACGGCGGCGACGAGCCCGACGGTCATGGAGATGCGGCTGCCGACCATGATGCGGACGGCGTAGTCCCGGCCGAGCTTATCGGTGCCGAGGAAGTGCGGGGTCACCTTTTCGCCGTTTGCGATGCGATCGAGCTCCGCCTGCGAATAGGTCATGGGCCGGAGGTTTTCCGCGCCCTTCTGCTGCTGTTCGTAGGAATAGGGGTAGAAGGAGGGGACGACGAAGGAGAAGAACATGATGACGATGATCACGAACAGGCTGACCATGGCGACCTTGTTCTTCACGAGCCGTCTCAGGCTGTCCCGCCAGAAGCCGACCGATTCGCGCATCACGACAAGTCCCTGTTTCTCCTCTTCGGTGGCAGGGAGGAAGTCTTCGGCTTTCAGCTGGAACGACAGGGGATTCTTGACCATGTTCTGCCCCCTCACTTGAGATTGATCCGCGGATCGATGATTTTATAGACGATGTCGACGAGGAAGTTGATCGCGACCATCAGGGTTGCCAGAAAGATCGTGGTCCCCATGATCATCATGTAGTCCCGGTTGGTGATGGAGCTGACGAATTCGCCGCCGAGCCCGGGGATGGTGAAGACCTTTTCGATGATGAAGGAGCCCGTCAGCGTGTACGCCATCATCGGGCCGAGGTAGGTCACGACGGGGAGGACGGCGTTGCGCAGCGCGTGCTTGAAGAGGCTGACGGCCCGCGAGACGCCCTTCGCCTTCGCCGTGCGCATGTAATCCTGGCCGAGCACGTCGAGCATGGAGGAGCGCATGAGGCGGACGATGTACGTCGTCGGGTAGAAGCTCAGGGAGAAGACGGGCATGACGTAATGCTTCCACGTCGTCAGCCCGACGGTCGGGAGCCAGCGGAGCTTGACCCCGAAGAAATACATAGACAGGGAGCAGACGACGAAGCTCGGGACGGCGATGCCGACGGTGGCAATGACGATGATCGCGCTGTCGGAGATCTTCCCGCGGTTCACCGCCGCGATGCAGCCCACGGGGACGCCGACGAGGAGGGAAACCATCACGGAGATGATGCCGACCTTGGCGGAGACGGGGAATTTCGTGAGGATGATGTCGATCACATTCCTGCCGCGCTGCTTGAGGGAGGGCCCGAAATCGCCGTGGAGGATGTTTTTCAGATAGGTCAGATACTGCTCGAAGAGCGGCTTGTCCAGCCCGAACTTGGCTTCGAGCGCGGCCTTGGCCTGCGGGCTGATGGACTTCTCGGCTTCATAGGGTCCGCCGGGGACCGCGTTCATGAGGAAGAAGGTCAGCGTAGCCACGACGAAAACCGTCAGGACCGCCATAAACAGCCGCTTGCATATATATTTTGTCATCGAGACGACTCCATTCCAAAACAGCGGGAACCGACCGGGCGCGGCGCATCCGGACGAATTCATTCTCACCTTTTTCCGTATATTATACTACCGTCCGCGGCCTTTGTCAAGAGTTTTGGCATGAATATACATTTTCGTCACAGGACGTTTGCTTTTTCTTTTCCCCTCATTTTTGCTCCGGGCATGTTGCAAAACGAATAATAATGTGATAAAATGCATTTATCCGGATCTCCGGCTTCCTCCAAGATCCGCCGGGGTCCCCGCAGCCATTCCATCATTCATCCCATTCGGAGGCAGCATCATGAAACGCTTATCTTCTCTCCTTCTTCTCCTGCTGATTTTGGCGGGCTTCGCGGCGCTCTCGATCCCCGCGCTCGCCTGTACCGCCGTTTACGTCGGCTCGGAGGTTTCCGCGGACGGCACGATCCTGATGGCCAAATCCAACGACTATCAGGATGTCTGGGGGAATCACGTCACCATCGTCGAGCGCGTCGAGAACGTGCCCGGCCGCACCATGCCCGTCGACAACGAAGCGACGGTCTTCGCACCGCTCCCCGCCACTACGTATCGCTATACCGCGACGCCGTGGATGGACAGCGCCGTCGCCGTGAACGGTCTCGGCAAGGACGCGACGATCTGCGCGAACGAGTACGGCGTGTCGATGATCATGTCGATCACGTCCTTCTCGAACGCGAAGGCCTTCGCCGCCGATCCGCTGATCCCGAGCGGCCTCACCGAATTCACGGCGGTCGATCTCGTCGTCTGCCAGAGCAAAACGGCCCGCGAAGCCGTCGAGGTGCTCTGCGGTCTGCTCGATACCTACGGCAGCAGCGAGGTGAATATCGCGCTGATCGCCGACCGGACCGAAGCGTGGTACGTCGAGATGTACAACGGGCATCAGTACGCGGCAGTCAAGCTGCCCGCCGACAAGGTCTGTGCGTTCGGGAACGAATTCTCGCTCGAATATCTCTCCGATTACGAGGACGCGATCGTGTCCCCGCAGCTCGAGACGCTCGTGAAGGATTTCGCGGTCCGTGACAAGGACGGGCGGCTGAATCTGCTCGCCACCTACGCCGGTCAGGAGATCGTCACGGACTACTCCCACATGCGGACGTGGATCGGCCATCAGCTCCTCGCGCCGACCGCGTATGCCGCCGGTTATGACAAGACCGCGATCTATCCGCTGTGCTTCGCGCCGGAGAAGAAGGTGGCCCTCACGGACGTCATGGAGATCATGCGCAACCGCTTCGACGGGACGGAATACAACCCCGACGACACCGGCCGCACGGACATGCGCGTCATCGGAACGGAGACGGCGCTGAGCGTCCACATCGCGCAGATCTACCCGGATCTCCCGGCGGAGTGCTGCTGTGTGACATGGGAATCGACCGGTCCCGCGATCTACGGTGTCTTCGTGCCCGTCTCGAACGCCGTGACGCGGATCAGCGAGCCCTACGCGAGAAACCAGAGCGCGGCGGTCGGCCGGGTTTTCGACACGGAGCTCTATCCGTATTACCGGTTCAAGGAGCTGACAACGCTCTGCACCGAGAAGCCGTTCCTGCGGTCCGTGCGCGGTTACTGGCACGACGCGGAAAAGGTGATGACCGAGAGCATGGCTGCGATCCTGTCTTCCCTGCCCGCGGACAAGACCGAAGCGGCGCGCATCCTGACGGATTACTGCTGTCAGGCGCAGGAGGCGGCGTTTGCGGATGCCGGCGTGCTTTTGAACGACGTGCGGCTGTACAACAGCAGGAACAGCAATTCGATGAAGAACGGGCGCAACCCCGAGACGCATGAGGTCCTCGACGAGCTGAAGGCGATCCCGCCGATTCCCGTCACGCTCGACACGTCGAAATACGCCCTTCCCGTGACGCGCGCCATGATCGCCGCGGAGCTCTACCGTGCCGCCGGAGAACCGCAGACCGCCGGCAAGGCCGCATTCGACGATGTCCCGGCTGACGCCCCGTATGCCAAGGCCGTCGCATGGGCTGCGGAAAACGGCATCGTCAACGGCTACGGCAACGGCAGCTACGGTCCGGACGATTGTGTGACCCGGGAGCAGCTCGCGGCGATCCTGTATCGCTATGCCGAAACCCGGCTGACGGAGCTGCTGACAGAATCGCATCCAGCAAACGATCTCGTGAAGGTCTCCGCCTATGCGAAGAACGCCGTTAACTGGGCGATCCCGAACGGGATCCTCGCCGTGGACGCCAATAGGAACGTCCGTCCGACCGACGCGGCCGCCAAAAGCGAGGTTGCCGAAGCGATCCGGGCAGTCCTGAAGCTCGCGGAATAAAGGTCCCATGAACCTCGCTCCGCCATCCGGCCGAAAGCGGGTGGGCAGGTGTCCTTTAAATTCTGCATCATCCATACAGAAGCCCTCCCCCGCTGCCGATGACAACGGAGGAGGGCTTTTTCATTTCAGATCGGTTTTCTCAGGGAGCTTATCTTCTCTTCGCAACCCACGCGGCGCCGAGCACCGTGACGAGCACGATGAAGCCGCCGCCGATCATCGAG
>JAFPWV010000078.1 GCA_017412675.1 Clostridia bacterium | reverse complement strand
TTATGAAAAACTACTTTCACAGTTCCGGGAACATCAGCAAGCTCTGGTCGGGAACAACGGTCTGATTCGGACGGTCGGGAAGCGTGTGTTTTCTCCGGAACAGATTCTGATTCGCAATCAGACAGAGTTCCAAACGCTGCTGTTCCCGTCCGCCGATTCGGTTGCAGATAAATATCTCGGACACGGGAAAATTATCACCGAACAGGCATGGACAGATGCTTCTCTGGCACAACGGCGCGAAAAGTCCGGAATGCAGTTGATCGACCTGACCTCGCTGTTTATCGTCAACCCGAACGGCTCGAATACTTCCGGGGCCATCGATCTGCTTGTCGAGCTGACGAACGAGGACAACCGTTACAACGCGTCGATTTTCGGAAGTCCGCTGTTCCCGCATCTCGATCAGTATTACAAGGAGAACGATGTGCCGGGATCGGTCGGGCAGAAAGTACGGCGGTCCATCGTTCAGGACAACACAGCCGCCTATCTCGCTGTTCTTGACGAGCGGATGGCGGACTACTATGAAGGCTCGACGCTGAATTTGCTCACCGTCACCGACCGGGCGAAGGACGCCGTCGCGGAGTTCGTGAAGGGCACGCTCTCCGTCGAGGATGCCGCCGAGATCCTCTATCAGGAGCTGGTCTATACGCTGAAAGGGTAAAAACATGAAAAAACTTCTTCTCATCACTTCGCTGTTATTGCTGGTCTGTCTCTCTTCCTGCAAGGCCGATCTCGTGCCGGACATCGACCGCTTCCAGTTGCCCACCATAGAGGAAGAGACCGTTTTTTCCGTCGGTGACCGGATGCGGGACGGAGAGGCCTTTCGGAATCTTTTCTACTTCGCCTATTATCAGCAAAGCGGCCTTTATACCCTCGATCTCACGACGGGGGAGGTGAGCCTCTTTTCCGACGAACTGGAAGAAGTGGGGCTGGTTGCAACGGACGTCGACGGCATCTATGTCTGGGACGTGCCGCCGAATGAGCTTGTCGCTTTGGATTTCGATGGGAATATCCGCTGGCGTTTCGCCATGCCTGCCGAAGTCGAGATCGAGGGAGACGGATATAAGACCTTTTGGGAAATCGATCATTTTGACGGTCTTCTTGCTCTTGCCGGGCGCGAAGCTGTTTGGACTTTGGCGGATGGGGAGGAGGCGTGGCAGAAAGTCAATCTGAAAGGGTATATGTTTAATTCCGTGCTCAATGTGAAAGTCCGCGACCGCAGCACGCTGTTGATCAACATGGTCGGCAGCTATGACAACGATTCTCATAATCTTGTCATCCGGTGCAGCCGAAAAGGGAAAAACGCCAAAGTGATTCTGGACGAAAGCATCCAGTCCTTTGACATCACCGACGGTCATATCTATATCGCCAAGGGATCTCACGGCATTTTCGAGGTAACGGAGAAGGGGAACCTGTTTCTGATGAACCCGGAGGTGCCCGCAGACTGGCCGATCATCGACCGGGTCATGATCTCAAACGGCACAATGCTGCTGTTTTCCCGCTGGCAGACGTATGTCACCACTTATCCGTTTGATGAGAGCGGTTTGCAGAAGATCAAGATCCTGCTGCCGGCTTCCGAAAGGCCGTATCTGAGACAGCTGACCGATACGATGACCGGCGTTTCCATCCAGTATGAGATGATGGATGATGAAACGTATTTTACCAAGCTGACTACGAAGCTGCTGGCGGAGGACACGGATTTTGATCTTGCGATCCTGAGCGGAAATCAAGAAGATATGAACACATTTCTTCAGTCGATGATAGAAAACGACTGCTATGCCGATCTCTACATCGATCCGGCGCTTTCGGAGAATCTCGGCGAAATGTACCCCGCCGTCCGGGATCTTGTAGAGATTCATGGGAAAATGTATGTGCTTCCGCTGCATTTTGAAGAAAGATTCTTCGCGTTTTATCCGAAGGACACCGGGATCCAATCCCCGCCGCTCGACTGGAACGCGGAGGATCTATGGGCGCTGTGTGAGGAAGCAAGGCAAAAGCACCTGAGCGTGTTCAGTACGGAGTGGGGGATCGCACCGGAGGATCTGCTCACGGAAATGATCGTCAGCGCGGTCTCCACCTTGGTTCATCCCGGATCGGGACTCATGACCGCCACGCGGGAAAGACAGCCGATTGTCGGGATCACCTACATCCTGAGATCCTTTCGGGAGAATCAGGACGTTCTGTTCGGCTCTGACGCGCTGATCTATCAGGTCGGCGACGGGATCCTCGACCTCTCCAACCGTTATCCGCTCCGCGATCACGAAGGTCTGCTTCTGCTTCCGTCGTCCATCCCGCCGGATCAGATCAACGAGGTGACGGGCAAAATGCCGCAGCCGGGCGTTTATCAGACAACGGACCGCGTCTATTACGGCGCGCAGCCGATCCGCATGACTTCCGCGATCTACGTGAACCCGAACGCCGCGAATCTGGCCGGTGCGTATGCTTTTCTGACAGAGCTGACCGGCGAAGAAAACCGATACAGCGCAAACTTCTTCGGCAGTCCCCTTTATCCCGGGCTGGACCGGTATTACCGCGACAACGACGTCCCGGGCGAATGGGGAAAGAAAAACCGATTCTCCCTTGTTTTCGACTTCACCGAAGAATTCTACACCGCCCTCGACCCGATCATGAACGACTACTACGAAGCCTCGGCCCTCAACCTGTTTGTCGTCACCGACCGGGCGAAAGACGCCGTCGCGGAGTTTGTGAAGGGCACGCTCTCCGTCGAGGACGCCGCCGAGATCCTCTATCAGGAGCTGGTCTATACGCTGAAAGGATAAGAACAGCAAAAACCCCCGCCCGGATGCACACCCGGCGCGGGGGTCCTTTTTGGTTTTCGGATCTTCGTTACAGCCCGGTCTTCTCCCGGATGTAGGCGCGCGCCATCTGCGCGTACTCAAACGGATTCGCCACGGCGGGATCCTGCTCCGCCTCGACGACGACCCAGCCCTCGTACCCGCTCTCCTCGATGACGTCGAAGAGGGGGCCGAAGTCCACGTCCCCGTCGCCCGGCACGGTGAAGACGCCCTGCCGCACCGCAGTGAGGAAGCTCCAGCCCTCGCGCATCGCCTGTTCCCGGATCGGGAGACGGACGTCCTTCAAATGGATGTGGCGGATGCGGCCGATGTACTTCTTCAGAATCGGGAGCGGATCGATGCCCGCGAAGGTCAAGTGTCCGCTGTCGAACAGGAGGAAGACCTTCTCCGGGTCCACGGCGTCCATGAAGCGGTCGATCTCCTCCGCCGTCTGTACGCCCGTGCCCATGTGGTGGTGCATCGTCAGCGTCATCCCGACCTCTTGGGCCAGCGCACCGAGCTCGTTGTAGCCGCGGGCGATGAGGGCCCACTGCTCGTCCGTCCAGCGGGGCTTGGAGGAGCCGAAGATGTTGACGTTCTTCCCCTGGATGGAATCACCCTGCTCCGACGCGCCGATGACCTTTGCGCCGAGCGCATGCAGCCGGTCGCGGTGCGCGATGAAGTTCTTCACGGTGACCTCGTAGGGCTCGGACGTGAAGAGCGTCGAGAACCACGCGTTGCAGATCGTGAGGCCGCGCACGTCGAGCTTGTGCTTCAAAACGGCCGTGTCCTTCGGATATTTGTTGCCGATTTCGCTTCCCTTGAACCCGGCGAGCGCCATTTCGCTCACGCATTGCTCAAAGGTGTTCTCGCCGCCGAGGTCGGGCATGTCGTCGTTCGTCCACCCGATCGGGGCGATGGCGAGCTTTACTTTTTTCGGATCAAGCATACTGTTGCGTCTCCTTTGTCAGAATTTCCGGGTGTCCTTCACGTGCTCGGTCAGCGAGTCGTACGCCGCCTGCACCTTCGGCTGGGTCGAGACCTCCGCGACGCCGACGCGCCACCAGCTCTCGTAGCCGGGCGTCATCGAGCCGGGGAGGACCTTGATGTCGTAGAGCACCGGGCGCTTTTGCGTCAGGGCGTCCTCGAGCGCCGCGACGAGCTCTTCCTCGGTGCGGATCGAATACGCCTTCAGTCCGTAGCCCTCGGCGTTCTTCGCAAAGTCGAGCGGGATGATCGGCCCGTCGAGCTCGCCCGAGGCGGGATTGCGGAAGCGGAATTCGGTCCCGAAGGTCTCGCTGCCCTGGTTGTTCTGCAGGTTTTCGATGCAGCCCCAGCCGGAGTTGTCGAAGAGGCAGAAGTGGACGCGGAGGCCCTCCTGCAGGCAGGTCACGAGTTCGGAATGCGCCATGAGATACGTGCCGTCGCCGAAGAAGGTGTAGACCTCCCGATCCGGGCAGGCCAGCTTGACGCCGAGCGCGCCGTTGGTCTCGTATCCCATGTTCGAGAAGCCGTATTCCATGTGGTAGGTGTCGCGGTCCCCCGGACGGAACAGACGCTGCATGTCGCCCGGAAGGCTGCCCGCGCTGCCCACGGCGATGTCGCGCTTCTGCATGAAGGAATTGATGATGCCGAGGGCGCGGGTCTGCGTCAGGCCACGGGTATCTTTTTTGTTATACCAGCCGTCGGCGATCGCGAGCCATTCCGCGCGTTCCTTCGCCGCAGCCTCCCCGTTCCCCGCATGGTACCCGCGGAGGGCGGCTGTCAGTGCGCAGAGACCTTCTCTCGCATCGCAGAGGATCGGTTCGGCGTCCATTTTCACGGCGTCGAAGGGGCAGATATTGAGCGAAACGAACTTCGCGTTTTCGCCGAAGAGCCATTTCGAGCTCGTGGTGAAGTCGGAGAGGCGCGTCCCGACGGCGATCACGACGTCTGCGTCCCGCGCGATCCGGTTGGCGGACTGGGTCCCGGTGACGCCGATGCCGCCGAGGTTGAGCGGGTGATCCCACGGAAGGGTCCCCTTCCCCGCCTGCGTTTCGGCAAACGGAATGCCCGTCGCCGCGACGAATTCCGCGAGCATGTCGCCCGCCTCGGAATAGCGCACGCCGCCGCCGCAGATCAACAGGGGCTTCTTCGCTTCGCGGATGATGGCCGCTGCCCGCTCGGTCTGCGCGTCGGTCGGTTCGCGGCGGTCGAGATGCCATACGCGGCGGCGCAGGAAGGAGACGGGATAGTCGTACGCCTCGCCTTCCACGTCCTGCGGCATCGCCAGGCAGACCGCGCCGGTGTCCGCCGGATCGGTCAGCACGCGCATGGCGTGGATCGCGGCGGTCATGAGCTGTTCGGGCCGCTCGATGCGGTCAAAGTAGTGGCAGACCCCGCGGAACGCGTCGGTTACGGTCTGGCCGAAGGAGGAGAAGAACTCCGCCTGCTGCAGGACCGGATCAGGCTGACGGCACGCGAAGGTGTCGCCGGGCAGGAGCAGGAGCGGGATGCGGTTGGCCGTCGCGCAGCCTGCCGCCGTCACCATGTTCATCGCGCCCGGGCCGATCGAGGAGACGCAGGGGATGATCTCCCGGCGGTTCTTTTGCTTGGCGAAGGCCATCGCCGCGAGCGCCATGTTCTGCTCGTTCTTGCCCTGGAGGAAGCGGATGGAATGGCCGCCCTCCTGCAGGGCCTGTCCGACGCCGACGACGCATCCGTGGCCGAACACGCCGAACATGTTGTTCACAAATCGGGTCTCGATGCCGTCCAGCTCCACGACCTGCGCGTCGAGGAAGCGGACCAGCGCCTGCGCCATGGTCAGACGAATGGTTTCCATGTCAAAAACCTCCTGAATGTTCGTTTGTCACGCCGCGCGGCGCACTCATTTGCGGTCTCCCCAGTATTCGCTCTCCGGCTCCATGACCCAGAGGTGCTCCTTGAGGAAGACCGGATAGTCGGGCTGCTTGTACGGGCATCCGTCGAGGTGGCGGATCGCCCAGAGATACCAGAGGGCGTATCCCGGCGCGGTGCAGTGGGGATGCGTCAGGCCCGGCGCAATGAAGACGGTGTCGTTGTTCTGCACCTTCACGACGTCGTCGCCGAGCTCGCCGTAGCCGAAGCCGTTCGACGGGTTGGTCTTGTAATAGTAGATCTCCGGCTGGGGATGATGGTGGGGCGGATAGCTGCTCCACTTGCCCGGGAAGCCGATGACCTCGCCGAGCACGAGGTTTGCGTACGGGGCGTTCGCGTAGTCGAAGATCGTGCGCACGATGCGGGTGCTCGTCTCGCGCATCAGGCCCGCGCCGCGGAATTCGTCCGGGGTGTCGGCGGGCAGATAGAGCTTCGAGCCGAACGCCCGTTCGTTGTCCGTGCGGAGGATGTTGAGCTCGGCCTCGTCGGAGAGGCAGGTGATCTTCACCTTGGTCGCCAGATCGGCGTGAATGGCCGTCGGCGGGACGTCGAAGCAGTTGGCGCGGGCTTCGGTGTGTTCTTTGCCGTCCCACTCGAATTTCACTTCGCCGTAAACGAGGAGGGCCGCTTTTTCGAGCGCCGCGTCCTCTTCCCAGACGTCGCCCTTTTTCATGCGGTAAACGCCGAAATCCATGAGCATGTCGGCGTGCGCTCCGTCCATGCGGGCGAGCCACGTCAAGCCGAAGGGATGCTCCCCGCGCGCTTTGATGATCTTTTCTTCCATGGTCACGCCCCCGTGATCTCGCTGATCTTCACCGGGCGGTGCTCATCGAGGGACTTCTTCGCCGCCTTGGCGAGAACGACGCTCATGTAGCCCGCGTGGATGCCCACCGGAACGTCGCCGTCTTCGCGGATCGCGCGGATGAACTGGCGCATCTCCTCGGTGAAGGAGGCCATGTAGCGCTCGAGGAAGAAGAACTGCGGCTTGTCGCCCACGACGCCCGCTGCGGTGGAGACCTTGACGGTGGAATCGCCGTCGTTCTCGTCCGCGGCCATGCCGAGGGAGCCGAAGACCTCGACGCGCTGGTCGTACCCGTAGGCGGCACGGCGGCTGTTGTCGATCACGCCGAGCGCGCCGTTTTCAAAGGTCAGGGTGACGATCGCGGTGTCCACGTCGCCCGCCTCGCCGATGCGCGGATCCACCAGACTCGTACCCATCGCGTAGACCTCGGTGACGTCACAGCCCGCGAGGAACATCGCCATGTCGAAGTCGTGGATCATCATATCGATGTACAGCCCGCCGGAGGACGCGGCATATTCCGGGGACGGCGGTTCCGGGTCGCGCGAGGTGATCTTGATGATCTCGACGTTCCCGAGGGTGCCGTCCGCCGCAAGCTGCTGAACGTGGCAGTGGTTGTGGTCGAAGCGGCGGTTGAAGCCGATCTGGAGCTTCTTCCCGCTCTCAGCGGCGACGTCGGCCACTTCGCGGATCTTCTCGAGCGAGGTGTGGACGGGCTTCTCGCAGAACACGTGCTTCCCGGCCTTCAGGGCGGCGATGGTGATATCCGCGTGGGTCGGCGTGGGGGAGCAGACGAGGACCGCATCGATCGCGGGATCGTTCACGATGTCCCGGTAATCGGCGGAGTACTTCGGGACGCCGAAGCGTTCAGCCAGCTTTTTCGCGTTCGCCTCGATCACGTCGGTGACCATGACGACCTCTGCCTCGGGGATGTGATAGGTGATGGATTCGGCGTGGACATTGCCGATGCGGCCCGCGCCCACGATGCCGATTTTCAGCTTGTTCATGGTGATTCTCCTTTATGATTGTTCCGTATGTCAAAGTCTCGATCCTGCCAGCGGGATCAGAGCGAGCCGTCCCACGTGGAGACGTGTTCCTTCTTCATCTCTTCCTCGTCGAACCACCGCACGGTGACGTTCTTCGATTCGGTGTAGAAGCGGAACGCGTCCTTGCCGTGGCAATGCAGATCGCCGAAGAAGGACTGCTTGTGGCCGGAGAACGGGAAGACCCCGATCGGGACCGGGATGCCGACGTTCACGCCCACCATGCCGCCGTCCGTCCGACGCGCGAACTCACGGGCATAATAGCCGCTCTGGGTGAAGATGACG
>JAFPWV010000077.1 GCA_017412675.1 Clostridia bacterium | reverse complement strand
CTAATCCACATATTGAGATGACCAAAGAACGATTTGACCAGATGATTAGAGATTATTTGAATAAAGCTGGTAATATCCACAAAGTTGATTTTTCGCGTGATTATAACAATCTTCCCTCTATTTATTATGTGCAGCAGTATTATGGAGACCTAAACCATTTAAAGATTGCATTTGGAGTTGAGGATGCTTCTTTAAATTGGAACAGGGAGAGAATACGCATTGCTCTTGATGAGTTTATCAAGAGAACTGGCGATATTAAACAAATTGACTTAACACGGAAAAACGAATTGCCATCCCTACCATGTATATTTCGGTATTATCCAGAATACAGAAGTTTTTCTGAGATTAAGACAAAAATGCTCGATTTGAAAGTTCGCATAAGATGGTCTATTAAAAGCGCTATAGAGGCGGGGCAGAAATATGTTAAAGCAAATGGGAAGATTACACAAAAGTGTTTGAATGCAACAAATGGTCTTCCTTCAAATAGGGCGATTGAAAGATTATTTGGTTCGCTTGCAGATTTTCAAAAGGCAGTAGGAAGTGAGGTAACAAATTGCAATCTCTATATATCGAGGGAAGAGATATGTGCAGCTGTAGATGCCTATTTTGGTGAACACGAACGGGTGATTGAGACAAAGGAGGGTTTTTTTAGAGAATTTCCTTATTCACCATCGACAATAAGCAAAAGATATGGCTTATTTGAGGATTTCTGTAGAGCACAGAAAATTCGTGTATTACACACCAAAAAAGCGAGATACACAAAAACAGAAGTTGACGAAAAGATATCTCAATGGATAGTGAATGGGGGTGAGATTCCTCCGGCAAAAGAATTATCTAAATTAGGATTGCCATCTATGAGTGTGATACTAAGGTTTTATGATGATTGGAGAGAACCTTTCCTGCTCTATCAGAAAATGTACGATACGCTTAGGAAAAAATAGAAAACTAATAACGCAAGAAGAGTACTCTTCTGTAAATTAACTCTTGGAATTGAAGTTAATAATGAACGACAAGAATGGGCAATGAGACTACGTCTTGTGGCGATATTGTTCCCCGTTCTTAACAGGCATCCTGCGGGGTGTCTGTTTTTTCGGGTCTTGATTCCCGGGGCGCAGTGTGCTATAATGAGGATATCAATGACGGGAGAGGGCAGGATCATGGGCAATTATCTGGTAACGGGCGCGTGCGGCGGGATGGGCACGGCGATCTGCCGGATGCTCGCGGAGAACCATCACCGCGTGTGGGGCATCGACCGGAGCCCGGACGCGCGTCCCGAGGCGCAGGGGATCACGGTCCTCTCCGCCGATCTCACCGACCCGGACGCGCTGCGTTCTGCGGCGGAACGGATCGGACAGGAGGCCGGATCGCTCGACGGCATCGTCCACACGGCGGGCATCTACGACCTCAATTCCCTCGTGGAGATGCCCGAGGAGGAGTTCGTGCGCGATTTCGACGTCAACCTCTTCGCCGTGTTCCGCGTCAACCGCCTCTTCGTTCCGCTCCTCGAGCCGGGCGGCAGGGTCGTGATGATCTCGAGCGAGCTCGCACCGCTCCGGCCGATGCCGTTCACCGGAATCTACGCCGTCACGAAGACCGCCGTCGAACAGTATGCCATGGCGCTCCGCATGGAACTCCAGCTGCTCGGGCACCGGGTCGTCGTCATCCGTCCCGGCGCGGTGAAGACGAACATGCTGCCCGCCTCGACGGCGAAGCTGGACCGCTTCTGCGAACAGACGGCGCTCTACCGCTGCAACGCCGACCGCTTCCGCCGCATCGTGAACCGGGTCGAGGCGCGCCATGTCCCGCCGGAGAGAATTGCCCGGACGGTGAAGGAAGCGCTGACGGCGAAGAGACCGAAGCTGACCTACTGCGTGAACCGCAACCCGCTGCTCCTCCTCTACGGCGCGCTCCCGGCGAGGGTACAGCTTTGGGCAATTAAAAAGATCCTCGAAGAATGAACCGCATCCAACCGAAAAAGCCCTTCGCCGATCGATTCGGACGGAGGGCTTTTGTTTAGTGGAGAGGTCTCATACTTTTCTCTCTGAAACATAGCAATCAAGAGCCAATCGTTCCCCCTCATCCGGCCTTTGGCCACCTTCCCCGCCCAAAGGGGAAGGCAACAAAAAGAGTGCATTGCATTTCTAAAGCTGGCACCAATACTCTATGGAAATCGTCTTCATTTGAGCAAACGATGCACGTTATGAGGCTTCCCCTTGGCGGGGAAGCTGTCACGAAGTGACTGATGAGGGGAGCTAACGCCTCTCGTTTGCAATACATTAAAACAGATTTCGTCTCATTCCGCCTCTTTTCGCGCGAGGGCTTCCCGGTGATGCCGGATCACGGCGCGGGTGGGATCGGCGGCGTCCCGGAAAACGAGGGGAACGGCATGGGCTTCGAGATGCTCCCGGAACAGGCGGCGGACGAGGGGATTGTGCCCGAAGAATCCGCCCGTGAGGACGACGGGGATCGGATCTGCGGATGGTGCGGCGCCGATGCGGCCGATCGCGAGGAACAGGCGTTCCGCGTCCGCGGCAAGAGCGGCCGTCTCCGCAGAGAGGATGTCCGTCGAGAGGCGGCGGATCTCAGCGGGAGCCGTTTCCGCGAGCATGACGATCCCGGGAGCGAGGGCGGCGAGATCGCGCTTCGGACGGTGCATTGAAAAGGAGATGAGCGGACCGGCGGCGCAGGCGTCGAAGAAGGCGGCGTCCCCGGGGACCGCGTCGCGCCAGAGGGTGAAGAAGGCTTGCGCGTCCGAGATCCGTCCCTCGTCGAGGAGGGCGAGAAGATGCCGGACAGCCGCCCGGCTGACGGAATACCCGCTGCCGCCGTCGCCGAGGAGATTGCCCCAGCCGCCCGCGCGGAGGAAATTCATGCCGCGTTCCTGATAAAAGACGGCCGAGCCGGTCCCGCTGATGACGATCATGCCCGACTCGTCGGTGTCGAAATTCGCGTGCAGGGCGAGGAGCGCGTCGCTGACCCTGGTGCTGTTCTGCGAGATCCGTGCAAGTCCTGCGTCCAGGGCGGTCATGGCGGGGGAGCCCGGTTTCAGCGCGGAGAAGCCCGCCGCGCCGAGGGTGAGATGGAGGCAGGCGCCGCCGGTTCGGGCATGGGCCGCCTCGCTGCATTGCGTAGCCGCGTCGAGGATCGAGCGGACAGCGTCGTCGGGGGCGTCGGCGAGGTTGCCCGGTCCCGTGATCGTTTCGGACGCCGGGATGGGGGAGAAGTCGTCGGTCCGATAGGCGAGCGCGCGGGTCTTGGTGCCGCCCGCGTCGATGCCGAGGAGGTAGTCGGAGGAGGTTGGATGTTTCATATAGGAAATGTTGAATGATGAGATGAGTTCGGGATCCGCGGGGCAGATTCCGTCTGTCTTCTATCATAAACGACGGCCCCCGGAAAGTCAAGCCGGCGCGGGGAGATGACACAAAACTGTAACATTCTTCCGCTCCCCGGCCTTGACAGCGGGCGCGCGCGGTGGTAAAATGATAAAAAAGAAGCAGGAGGGGCTGGTGCATGTATTATCTGATTCGAGAATCCCTGACGCCGTGCGCGCCGGAGGAGATCCGGACCCCGGGCGTGCAGTTCGTCGCGGTGCTGACCACCGAGGAGTGGAAGACGCGGCGGGACAGCTTCGACATGATCATCGACATGGACATGGAGACCGTGAATCCGCGGGAGACCAAAGCCGTGGTCAACCTCGATTCCCTGACGGGGACCTTTTCCTTCCCGGACCGGCGGCAGATCAGCGGCCCGCGCCACAGCTTCTCCTTCGCGCTCGACGAGCGGGGGATCATCCTCGTGGACGACACGGGCTACGCGGAGCGCACCGTCGCCGGGATCAGCCGGACGAAGAAGTGGCGTCTCCCGAGCCTCGAGCGCTTCCTCTACGACCTGCTCGAAGTCTCGATTGCAGGGGACCTATCCCTCCTCGAGGGGACGGAGCAGCGCCTGAACGGGATCGAAGAGGCGATCCTGCGCGGCGAGGTCGAGAGCTATCCGCCGGAGATGAACGACATTCGCGGCGACCTGCTCGACTTGCGCGTGCATTACGAACAGCTCATCGACCTCGGGCAGGAGCTCGAGGAGAACGAAAACGGCTATTTCCGGGAGGAAAATCTCCGCTACTTCCACATGTTCACGGAGCGGGTAGCCCGGCTGCAGGACATGGTCATGGGCCAGCGGGAATATGTGTCGCAGCTGAGGGACCTGATGCAGACCCAGCTCGACGTGCGCCAGAACCGGATCATGACGGTGCTCACGGTGATCGCGTCGATCTTCATGCCGCTGACGCTCATCGCGGGGTGGTACGGGATGAACTTCCGCTATATGCCGGAGCTCGAATGGAAATACAGCTATCCGGTCCTGATCGCGGTCTCCGTCCTGATCGTGGTCGTGTGCCTCGTCTGGTTCAAGAAGAAAAAGTGGATGTAAACGACCGGACTCTCATCACGGTGCGGGGAAGATGTGCGGCCCCCGGAACCGTTTTCGACGCCGGAGCCGCGCCGGCAGGGTGACAGTATGGCTGATCTGACACAGGCGATCCGGATGGAATCCCCCGATACCATCCCCGTCGCGGTGGGCATCCTCCCCGCCGCCTGGATCCGTTACGGCAAGGAGCTGCAGCGGCTGACGGACGAATATCCCCAATTCTTCGGCGGGAGACAGGTCGATCTCGCGCGCGTCGAGGACAACCTCGCGCCGAGCTACCGCAAGGGGATCTACATCGACGAATGGGGATGCGAATGGCACAACGAGCACGCGGGCAACGAGGCGATCGTCGTCGGGCATCCCGTGAAGGACGAGGACGACGTCAGAAATCTGAAGATCCCGGACTGCCGGGACGGACGCCTCCCGCACGGCTTCATGTACCTGCGGCTGCTCGACCTCTGCGGCTTCGAGAACGCGATGGTCTGGTTCGCCGAGGAGGACGAGACGATCCATACCCTCGTCGACAAGGTGCTCGAATACAACCTCTATCAGGTCGCCGCGATCCTGCCGCGCATGGGGGAGATCGTCTATTTCGGCGACGACCTCGGCATGCAGAAGGGGCTCGCGATCGGCGCGGAACGCTGGCGGCGGATCATGAAGCCCTGCTTCCGCAAGCTCTACGGGATGATCAAGGCCTATAAGCCGTCGCAGCTCATATACATGCACACGGACGGCTGCATCTGGGAGATCATGCCGGACCTCGTGGACTGCGGCGTGGACATGATCAACCCGCAGTTCCGCGCGAACGGGCTCGACAACCTGGTGCGCGTGTGCCGCCGCGAGCGGATCATCCCGATCAACCTCGACCTCGACCGCCAGCTCTTCCCGGTGGGGACGCATTCCCAACTCGCGGATCACGTCGCCGAGGCGGTCGAGAGCCTGTACCTGCCAGAAGGCGGGCTCGGACTGAACGTGGAGCTCAACTACGAGGTTCCGCTCGACAACATGGCCGCCATCCTCGACGCCGTGGAGAAATACCGCCATTACAAGGGATGACCGAAACAAACGAAAACCGCCCGCCGGATCTGACCCGATGGGCGGATTTGCTTTTTTACAGCGATTTGACGAGCGGCTTGTACTTTTGGATGAAGCCCTCGTTCGCCTCGTCGCCGTGCTCGGTGTTGGCCGACGCGAAGATCTCGGCGGGACGTCCGGCCTCCTCACAGAGCTCTGCGGTGCGGCAGACGATCGCCTCCATGATCATCGCGCCGATGACGGTGGAGGTCGCGCCGACCATGGTGCCGCCGATCTCGACGGACGCATCGCCGTAGGTCCCCATGTTGTCGATCACCACGTCGCACACGTCCATGAGCTTTTTGCCCTCCGGGTGGCGCGAGGTCATCCGGCGGCTGTGCACGATGTTCGTGATGCAGACGGTCGAGAGCCCGCGCCGCTTCGCCTCCTCCGCCATTTCCACGGCGACGGTGTTGTAGCCGGAATTCGAGAAGAGGAACAGGACGCCGCCCTTCTTCACCGCGTCCACGTCGTCGAGGAGCGTCCCGGCGAGCCCGGTCATCCTCTCCACGGCGGACGAACGCGCGGCGGCCCGGTGGAGCATGAGGGCGTCCTCGAGGATCGGGCAGACCCGTGCGAGCCCGCCTGCGCGGTAGAAGATCTCCTCCGCGAGGATATGCGAATGTCCGGTGCCGAAGGTGAAGAGGAATCCGTCCGCGAGGAGCGCGTCTGCCGAGAGCCTTGCCGCCCGCTCGATGGGTCCCGCCTGTTTTTCGCGGACCTCTTGAGCCAGCGCGATCACGTTGTTCATATAGGTTTCCGAAGCAGTCATGGTGTGAGCCTCCGTTTTCTGTCGGTATGTTTGGATTCGATGCGGTTTTCCGTCCCGTTCAGACGATCGGTGGATCCTCAGCCGGGGGAACCGTCCATGCATTTGTGCGCGTATTCCGCCGCCGCTTCCTCCGCGGGGACGGACGGCATGGTGATCTCAGCTTCGCCGCAGGACGTGTGCAGCGAGGTCTCGAACCGCTCCCGCACGCGCCGGTTGCGCAAAAGGACGCTTCCCCAGATCCCGACCGTCGGGCACTCAGCCCACCGGACGAGGAGCGCGGCGATCTCGGCGAGGCGGTCCGCGGCGTCATCGAGGATGAGAGCGGCGGCGGGATCCCCGTCATCCGCGCACCGGGCGACGTCCGCGGCAAACGCAGCGATGTCCGGCTCCGGCTCGCCGTAAAGGACCGGGATGAGCTGTCGGGCCGAGCGGACGCCGAAGTGCGAGAGCAGCGCGTCAAGCAGGGCGGTCGGCCGGTCCAGTCCGTCTGCGGCACGGAGCGCGGCGCGGATGCCCCGGACTGCGATGAAATACCCGCTCCCCTCGTCCCCGGTCAGCCGTCCCCAGCCGCCCGCGACGCGGAGTTCGCCAGCTCTGTTCCGCGCCATGCCCATCGATCCCGTCCCCGCGATCACGAGGGTCCCCGGGCCGCCGCGGGTCAGGCCTTCGAGGGTGATGAAGACGTCGCTGCGGGCGTACACGGGGAAGGGAAGCCGTCCGGCAAGGATCCTGTAAAACGCGTTCGCCGCTTCGTCGTCCTCCCCCACCGCGTCGTCGAGCGACGGATCGGCGATCCCCATGGCGGCGATCTTCTCCCACGGGATCCCGAGCGCGTCGAGACCCTCGGTGAGATTGTGGGCGGCCTCCTCGGGCGGGAGAACGCGGACATTGAGCGGCCCGGCGAGCGCCTCGGCGATCCGGACCCCGTTTTCAAAGGCGGCGAGCTTGGTCTTGGTCCCGCCCCCGTCTGCTCCGATCAAAATCACGCGAACCTCTCCTTCTCCCCCCGCTCCGATTGACTTTTCGGGAAGGGGGTGCTATAATATTCCAAACAGATTCCACTTTTGGAGGTCATGATGAAGAACAGCATCACCTGCGGCTTTGCGGACGGTCTCATCACGCCCGTTCTGAACGGCACGTTCCTCGACGGCTACGGATTCCGGGAGTCTCCGGCCGAGAGGATCCGGGACGAGCTGCACGCGAAGGTCATGGCGTTCGGCGGCGGAGAGGGGACGTTCCTCGTCTTCTCCCTCGATCTCCTCGCGCTCAATCCCGACTGCTACAAGCTCGTGTCGCGGCAGATCGCGGCGGTGACGGGGGTCCCCGTCGAGCGGATCGCGCTCAATTTCATCCACACGCACTCCGCGCCCTGTGCCGGCGGGCTGGCCGAGATGCCGATCAACACCGACTACTTCGCGCACGTCGGGGACGTCTGCGGCTCCCTTGCCCTGAAAGCGATGGCGCGCCGCGCTCCCGGCTCCTTTTACGCCGAGATCCTGCCCGAGCGGCTGATCCACGCGTACAACCGCCGCGGCCGGGACGTCTTTGATCCGCGCATCCGGGCTGCCGCGTTCCGGGATGCGTCCGGTGCGCTGCGCGGGGTGATCTGCACGGCCAACTGCCACGCCGTCGTCAACCGGGAGATGTCGGTCTCCGCGGACTGGCTCTCCGTGCTCAACCGCTCCTCGACGGACGAGGTCCCGCTCCTCTTCTTCCAGGGGCGCGGCGCGGACATCGATCCGAAGGGGGACGAGGGGATGAGCCCGGACGAGCTGATCGAGACCCTCGGCGCCGAGCTGGCAGATCCGGTCCTGCGTTTTGCCGCACGAGCAGGGCAGGGCGAGCTTTGCGAGGGCGAACTCAGCTCCCACTTCGAGTGGCTCCGCGTCCCGATGAAGCCGATGCGGGACACGGATGCGCTGCGGGAATCCGTCCGGGAAGCCGAGCGGGACTATTTTGCCGCGCCCGAGGGAGAACGTCATTTCCCCCTGCGCGAGCTGCAATGGCGGCGGCGGATGCTCGATCTTGCCGAAGCGGGGATCACGAACGATCTGACCGTTCCGATGCAGTCCCTGACCGTCGGGGAGAGTCTTGCCTTCGCGTTCGTGCCGTTTGAGCTTTTGACCCTCGCCGGGGACGCGATCGAGGCGATCTACTTATCGGACGGCTGGCCGGCGGAGCGGATCTTCGTCTGCGGCTACACCAATTCGGTCAATGGCTATCTCGCCCCGCGGGAGGAATTCGCGTACGGCGGGTACGAGGTCTCGGGCGCGTCGCACTGGTTCAACGTCTCGGAGACGTGCGAGGACAGCGCGGACGCGGTCATCGGCTGGTTCCGCGAAAACCGCTGATTACGGTTTCTTTTCAAAGAGGAAGAAGGGCCGGTGCACGCAGTCGGACGCGATCACCGAAAAATCGGCGTGGGCGAGATTGCCCTCCATGATGACTTTTCCGGCGCGTCCGGGCACGTCGAAGCGTCCGGGGCGGTACATCGGATCGAGCACGGAAACGCGGCCGTCCTTCGCCTCGGTGAGCAGGATGTAGTGCCCGGAATCCGAGAAGACGCCGATATACCCGTCCGCGGGGCGGTCGCCGTAGGTGTTTGCGATGACCATGCCGCGGCCGGACGCGAGGAATTCGTATGCCTCCTCCGGATCCTCGGTGTCGCATACGTTCAGCCCGAACCGCTCCGCGACGGCACGCGAGGCGATGTAGAGATTCGTTCCGACGGCAACGCGCGCGCCGCATGCGAGAAAGAACGCCGCACTTTCCTCCGGCGGGAACGGGATGCCCAGCATGTTTTCGATCAGCATCGAGACCGAGAGCGGTCCGCAGCCGTTGTTCGCAAGGTCGCCGAATCCGCTCTCCAGCGCGGGAAACGGCACATGCGCGTAATCGAGCTGGCAGTAGAAGACGGGTTCCTTCTTCATGCTTGCCCGCCTTTCGCGCCCTGCTCCATCATGTCGAGCACGAACTGGACGAAGACCTTCACCCCGGTCTCGAGCCCGTCCTCGTCGATGTCCCAGTCCTTCGTATGAGCGGGATGGCACGCGCCCTTTTCCTCGTTCCGCATCCCGAGGCCGAAGAGGAGCCCCGGCTTCTTCTGCTCGTAATACGCAAAATCCTCTCCGCCGGGGGAGGGAGGCAGCAGGATGACGCGCTCGTCCCCGACGACCTTGCGGGCGGAGTGGACGAACACCTCATACAGCGCGGGATCGTTGTGCGCGCTCGGGAGCGGATCGCCGGACCAGGAGAGGGACCATGTCGTCCCGCACTCCTCGGCGACGGACTTCACGAGCTTTTCGAGCCGTGCGCGTGCCCAGGCCATCGTCTCGTCGCGAATGCACCGGATCGAGCCGCGCAGCTCGCACTCGTCCGCGTTCGTCGAGACCGTCGTCCCGGCGTGCATCGTGCAGACGGCCAGCACGCAGGTGTCGAACGGATCGACCTCCCGGCTGACGATCGTCTGGATGCCGTTATAGACCTTCACCCCGGCGGCGAGCGCGTCGATCCCCATGTGCGGCGAGGCGACGTGCACGGACCGGCCGCCGAGCTTCACCGTCCACGCCACGGAGGTGGCATTGGTGACGCCCGGGTTGCTCGAGATCACATGCGTCGGGTCGATGCAGTTCACATGGCACATCGCGATCGCGTCGATGTCGTCCATGACGCCATGCTCGCACATGATCCGCGCGCCGCTCGGCCGTCCCTCCTCGCAGGGCTGGAACAAAAGCTTCACGCGGCAGGTGATCTCATCCCGGATCTCCCAGAGCGCGCGGGCGGTCCCGAGCAGCATGGCGGTGTGGGCGTCGTGTCCGCAGG
>JAFPWV010000076.1 GCA_017412675.1 Clostridia bacterium | reverse complement strand
TTTTTCTCCTTTATCGAGGAGAAAAAGAACCAAAAAGAGGAACTCTCTGGAAGGCTTGGGTGTTCCGCACTCTGCGGAGTGCGGGTCAGGGCGTTGCCCCGACACCCTACCACCTTTTGAAAAAGGTGGACGAAAACTTTTTCCTTTTTGCGACAACCCCTTTTCGTTGCCTTCTTCCTCAACCCATCGACGCGGCCAGCACGGCCTTGATCGTGTGCATCCGGTTCTCCGCCTCGTCAAAGACGATCGACGCCGGGCCGGAGAAGACGTCGTCCGTCACCTCGAGCGCCGAGAGCCCGAAGCGGTTGTGGATCTCGCGCCCGATCTCCGTCCCGAGGTCGTGGAACGCCGGGAGGCAATGCATGAACCGGCAGCCGGGCCCCGCGGCCTTCATGATCTTCGCGTTGACCTGATAGGGCAAGAGATCCCGGATGCGCTCCTCCCAGATCTCCGACGGCTCGCCCATCGAGACCCAGACGTCGGTGTAGATTACGTCCGCACCCCGGACCGCCGTCTTCGGATCGGTCTCGAACGCGAGGGAAGCGCCCGTCTCCCCGGCGATCGCCGCACAGGTCTTGCGCAGCGCCTTCGACGGGAAGTACTTCTCGGGCGCGCAGGCCACGAAGTCCATGCCCATCTTCGCCGCGCCGACCATGAGGGAGTTGCCCATGTTGTACCGCGCGTCGCCCATGTAGACGAGCTTCTGTCCGGCGAGGGAGCCGAAGTGTTCCCGGACCGTCAGAAAGTCCGCGAGGATCTGCGTCGGGTGGAACTCGTTCGTCAGCCCGTTGAAGACCGGGACGCCCGCGTATTTCGCCAGCTCCTCCACGATGTCCTGCCCGAAGCCGCGGTATTCGATCCCGTCGAACATCCGGCCGAGGACGTGCGCCGTGTCCGCGATGCTCTCCTTGCGGCCGATCTGCGAGCCGTTCGGATCGAGGTACACCGGGTGCATCCCGAGGTCCGCCGCCGCCACCTCGAAGGCGCAGCGCGTCCGGGTGCTCGTCTTCTCGAAGATCAGGGCGATGTTCTTGCCCTCGCAGAGCCGGTGCGGGATCCCCGCCTTCTTCTTCGCCTTCAGGTCCGCGGCGAGGTCGAGCAGGCCGCCGATCTCCTCCGGCGTGAAATCGAGGAGCTTCAGAAAATGTCTGCCTTTCAGATTCATGTCGATGATGCCCTTTCTGGTAAAGTATTTGGAAAAACGGGGCACGGGGAAGAAACCTCCGTCGGAGCAGGTTCTCCCCCGTTTTTTGTTATAGCACTTTTGCGAGGAACGACTGGAGCCGTTCGTTTTTCGGATGCCCGAAGATCTCGTCCGGGGTGCCCTCTTCGAGGATGACGCCCTCGTCGAGGAAGAGGATGCGGTTCGAGACCTCGCGCGCGAAGCCCATCTCGTGCGTCACGACGACCATCGTCATGCCGTCCGCCGCGAGCTTCTTCATGACGTCGAGCACCTCGCCGACCATTTCGGGGTCGAGTGCGGAGGTCGGCTCGTCGAAGAGCATGACGTCGGGCTCCATACACAGAGCGCGCACGATGGCGACCCGCTGCTTCTGCCCACCGGAGAGCTGGTTCGGATAGGCGTCCGCGCGGTCCGCGAGCCCGACCTTGCCGAGCAGCTCGAGGGCCTTGGCCTTCGCCTGCTCCTCAGGGACTTTTTTCAGCATCATCGGCGCGACGGTGAGGTTCTTCATGACCGTCATGTGCGGGAAGAGGTTGAACTGCTGGAAGACCATGCCCATCTTCTGCCGGTGCAGATCGAGGTCGATCTTCTTGTCGGTGAGGTCGTCCCCCTCGAAGATGATCTGGCCGCCCGTCGGACGCTCGAGCATGTTGAGACAGCGCAGGAAGGTCGATTTGCCGGAGCCGGAGGGCCCGATGACGCAGATCACGTCGCCCTTGTCGATTTCGGTGTTGATGCCCTTGAGCACTTCGATCCCGCCGAAGCTCTTCTGAAGGTTTTTAACGTTTATCACCCTTGCGCAGCCTCCTTTCGAGTTTCTTCAGGATCTGTTCGAGCAGGACCACCATCCCGAGATAGATGAGGGCCACGAGGAACAGGGTGTTGACCGCGTCGTAGGTGTTGTTGCGGATCAGGTTGGCCGCGCGCGTCAGGTCCACCACCGCCACATAGCCCGCGATGGAGGTCTCCTTCAGGAGCGCGATGAGTTCGTTGAAGATGGCAGGGAGGATGTAGCGGATGGCCTGCGGGAGGATGATGACCCGCATCGTCTGGAGCCGGCTCATGCCGAGCGAGCGCCCCGCCTCCATCTGTCCCGCGTCGACCGCGTTGATGCCGGAGCGGATCAGCTCGGCCATGTACGCGCCGGAGTTGATGCCGAAGGCGATGATCGCCACCGGGATGCCGTTCTTGGCGTGGGCGAAGACGACATAGAAGAAGATCAGAAGCTGGACCACCATCGGCACGCCGCGGAACACCGTGAGATAGACGTCGCAGATCGCGGCGGCGGGCCTCAGCGACCGGGAATCCTCGGCCAGGTACTTGATGACGGCGACGATGGTCCCGATCACCAGACCGATGGCAAGCGCGCCGAGCGTGATGACGATCGTGTTGCCGAAGCCCTCGATCATCATCTTGTAGCGGTCGTTGACGAGGAAGGTCTCATGCAGCTTCGCAAGCCAGGCAGCAAAGGGATTGCCCGCGGCCAGGAGAAGCAGAGTGAACGGATTCATGGATTCTTGTCAGGGTCGGCTCAGTTGTGCGGCGCGGTGTAGGGCGCTTCGTACTTCTCGAAGATCGCGGCGATCGTGCCGTCGGTGATCATGTCGTTGATGATCTTGTTGAGCTCGGCGGCGAGGCCTTCGGAGCCCAGCTGCATCGCAAACGCGTACGGCTCGGTGGTCATCGCTTCATCGAGGATCACGAGGGAGCCCTCGCCGTTCTCCGCGTTGTACGCCTTGACCATTTCGGCGGCGGTCAGGTCGTCGATGACCCACGCGTCGACCTTGCCGGTGACGAGGGCGCTCTCCGCGTCGTTGTTGGCGGCGAAGCCCTTGACGTCATAGCCTTCGCCCATGCAGTAATCCTCGGCGGTGGTGCCGGTCTGCACGGAGACGGTCTTGCCGGTCAGGTCTGCCTTGGAGGTGATCGGGCTGCCCGCGGTCACGACGATGGCCTGCGCGGCGAGGCAGTAGGGATCGGTGAAGAGGACGTTCTTCTTCCGGGCGTCGGTGACGGTGATGCCGGAAACGCCGAGGTCATACTTGCCCGCGTTGATGCCGGGGATGACGGAGTCGAAGTCCATCTGGTTGATCGTCAGGGTTACGCCGAGCTTTTCACAGATCTTTTCGAGGATCTCGATCTCGATGCCTTCCACCTTGTTGCCCTCGCCGAGGGATTCAAAGGGCGGGAAGTCGGGGGAGGTGGCGATCGTGAGGGTGCCGGCCTTCTTGATGTCGTCGACGGTCGTGCCGCTGGAGGAGCAGGAGACGAGCGCGGCAGTCAGAAGCAGCGCCGCGAGGAGGAGGGAGAGGATCTTTTTCATGACGGGTTCCTTTCGGTTGCATCGTATCGATGTGATGTGGATGAGATTTGTAATATTCATGCGCGAGGCTGAATAATTATGCGTCTATTATACTCCAAAGCGGCCGTTCTGTCAAGAGGATTGCGGGAAAAACAAAAAGTTTGCACAGGTGCATGAGGAATGCGCCCATCCCGCGCCGCTTTCCGTGCAGAATGCCTCATGGAGGAAATCCGGTCCCGGATGCAGACGGATGCATTTGGATGCATTTGCATGCATTTGCATGCGTTTGGATGCGTCCGCATGCGTTTGCATGCAAATAAAATAAAATAAAGACAAAATAAAGACGAATACGAAGGCGAGGGGGAGGGAAAGAATCGCGCATGCGCGCGTACAGGAGCACCCGCCCGAGAGAGAGAGGGGGGCTTGACAAACGGATTAAGATGTGGTATAATATACTTGCAAGAGAATCGCGCATATATTCCCGTTCCCACGCAAGCAAAAAGGGCGCGGGGCGTGCCCGTACCCTTGTGCCGTCAGACCATCTTCTCCTGCTTGACCTTCTTGTCGATCACATGGCGCGATGCCAGCTCCGCGCGGATGTCCTCGAGCGAGATGCCCGCTTCGATCATCAAGACCATCACATGATAGACAAGATCGGCGATCTCATAGACCGTTTCGGCCCGGTCCTCCGCCTTGCCCGCGATGATGACCTCCGTGCACTCCTCGCCGACCTTCTTGAGGATCTTGTCCAGTCCCTTCTCGAAGAGATAGGTTGTGTAGGAGCCCTCCTGCGGGTTCGTTTTGCGCCCCTCGATCAGCTTCATCAGCATCCCGAGGTCGAAGTCGTGAAGGTCTTCGCTCTCCCAGACGGGATACGCAAAGCAGGAATCCGTCCCGAGGTGGCAGGCGGGGCCGTCCGGGATCACCTTGACGACCAGCGCGTCCCGGTCGCAGTCCGCCGTGATCGAGACGATGTGCTGGTAGTTCCCGCTCGTCTCGCCCTTGAGCCAGAGCTTCTCCCTCGACCGGCTCCAGAAGCACGTCAGGCCCTTCTCCATGGAGACGGCGAGGCTCTCCCGGTTCATGTACGCGAGGGTCAGCACCCGGCCGTCCCGCGCGTCCTGCACCACTGCGGGGATCAGCCCCCGCTCGTCGAATTTCAGGGTTTCGATATCGATCATGCTGCAAACGGTCCTCCCATTCAGATTCTTGCCGGGATCCCGGCCTCCGCCATGGCGCGCTTCAGGTCGCGGATGTCCACCTCGCCGAAGTGGAAGATCGAGGCGGCGAGCCCCGCGTCCACCCCGGGAAGGGTCCGGAAGAGCGTGATGAAATCCTCGATCCGCCCGGCGCCGCCCGACGCGATGACGGGGACCGAGACGGCCCGGCACACGGCGTCGAGCATTTCGAGATCGAAGCCCGCCTTCACGCCGTCCGTGTCGATCGAGTTGACGACGATCTCGCCCGCGCCGTCCGACACGCACCGCTTGATCCATTCGATGGCCTCCATGCCCGTGTTCTCCCGGCCGCCCTTCGCAAAGACGCGGAAGACGCCGTCCACGCGCTTCACGTCGACCGAGAGGACCACGCACTGATCCCCGTAGAGGCGCGCCGCCTCCTTCACGAGGGAGGGGTTCCGGATCGCGCCGGAGTTGACGGAGACCTTGTCCGCGCCGCATTTCAGGACCCGGTCGAAGTCGTCCGTCGTGTTGATGGCGCCGCCGACCGTGAGGGGGATGAAGACCTGCCGCGCCGTTTCGGTGAGGATGTCCGTGAAGAGCGCGCGGCCCTCCGCGGATGCCGTGATGTCGTAAAAGACGAGCTCGTCCGCCCCGTGCGCGCTGTAATATTTCGCCAGCTCCACCGGGGAAGCCACGTCCCCGAGCCCCATGAAGTTCACGCCCTTGACGACCCGTCCGTTCTTCACGTCGAGGCAGGGGATGATGCGTTTCGTAATCATGTCGCCGCTCCTTTTTCCAAATCGGAGGTCTGATCGCCCGCCAGACGCGCGGCTTCGGCGAGATCGATGGCGCCCGTATAGTACGCCTTGCCGATGATCGCGCCGTAGAGGCCCATCGCCGCGAGCCGCTCCACGTCGCCGAGATCCGAGACCCCGCCCGACGCCGTGATGTTCAGCCGGTACCGCTCGGCGAGCGCCTCGTACAGAGCGAGATTCGTGCCCGCCATCGCGCCGTCCTTCGAGATGTCCGTGCAGATGACCGTTTTCACGCCGATCTCCTCCATGCGGGCGAAGAAGGCCTCCGCCGTGATCCCGGAGGTCTCGAGCCAGCCGGACACCGCGACCATGCCGTCCCGGATATCCGCGCCGACCGCGATCCGTTCGCCGTACCGCTCGACGGCTTCCCGCAGAAGGGCTTCGTTGTGCACCGCGGCCGTGCCGAGGATCACGCGGTCGATCCCCGCGCCGAGGTAGCGCTCGATCACCGCCATCGAACGGACGCCGCCGCCGATCTCGCAGAACGCGCCCGAGGCCTCCTTGACTGTGAGGACCGCGGCGAGATTCGGGGTCCCGCCGGTCTTCGCGCCTTCGAGGTCGACGAGGTGGATGTGCGGACATCCCGCCCGGACAAAATCCTCTGCGATCTCGGCGGGGCGGTCGCTGTACACCGTCATGTCCTCATAGCGGCCCTTGTAGAGCCGGACGGCGCGTCCTTCATAGAGATCGATCGCGGGGAAGAGGATCATCGCGCGCCTCCTTCTTCACAAAAGGCCCGGAGGATGTTCATGCCGACCTCGCCGCTCTTCTCGGGGTGGAACTGGCAGCCGTAGATGTTGTCCTTCCACGCCGCCGCGGTGAGGGTGCCGCCGTATTCCGTGACCGCCGCCGCAGAGCTGCCGCAGAGGGTCGCGTGATACGAGTGGACAAAGTAGACGTAGTCGCCCTCGCGGATATTCTTCCAGAGCGGGCAGTCCGGGCGGGTGAGGTGCAGCGCGTTCCAGCCGATGTGCGGGATCTTGTAGTCCGCCGGGATGACGTCCCGGATCGGCGCGACGATGCCCGGAAGGAGCCCGAGGCCGGGGTGCTCGCCGTATTCGAGGCTCTTTTCAAACAGGAGCTGCATCCCGAGGCAGATTCCGAGCAGCGGTTTGCCGGCGCGTGCTTCCTCCGTGAGGACCCGGTCGAGGCCGGTCGCCCGCAGCTTTTCCGCCGCATCCCCGAACGCACCGACGCCCGGCAGGATGATCCTGTCCGCCCGCCGCACGCCCTCTGCGTCACGGACAATCTCCGCTTCCGCGCCGATCAGGGCGAAGGAGGAGCACAGGGAGAAGAGGTTGCCGACTCCGTAATCGACGATGCCGATCCTCACCTCAGAGCACCCCCTTGGTCGAGGGGATTTCCCCGGCGGCGTCGGGATCGAAGGAAACCGCCTCCCGCAGCGTGCGGGCGAAGGACTTAAACGCGCCCTCGACGATGTGGTGCGAGTTGGTCCCGGCGAGCTGCCGCACATGCAGGGAACAGCCGGCGGTGCGTACGAAGGCCGCGAAGAATTCCTCGACGAGCTCCGTGTCAAAGGTCCCGATCTTCTCCGTCGGGATGGAGAGGGCATACCCGAGGCAGGCCCGTCCCGAGAGATCGGCCGCCGTGAGGATCAGCGCCTCGTCCATCGGGATCACCGTGTCGCCATAGCGGCGGATGCCCCGCTTGTCCCCGAGCGCCTGGGCGAACGCCTCGCCGAGCACGATGCCGACATCCTCCACCGAGTGGTGGTCGTCGACCTCCGTGTCGCCGCAGCAGGTCACGGTCAGATCAAAGCGGCCGTGCTTCGCAAAGAGGGTGAGCATGTGGTCGAAAAAGCCGACGCCCGTGGAGATCTCCGCCCGGCCCTGTCCGTCGAGGTTGAGGGTGAGGGAGATGTCGGTTTCGGCGGTTCTGCGCGCGAGAGAAGCCTGTCTCATGATGGATCCTCCAGGATTTCCCGGACGGCGGCGACGAAGGTCTTCATCTGCTCCGCCGATCCGACGGTGATGCGGTTGTAATCTCTGATGCGGGGGAGGGAGAAGTGGCGCACGAGGATGCCCCGGGCCCTCAGCTTCCGGTAGAGGTCCTCCCCGCCGATCCCGGGATGCCGGGCGAAGAGGAAGTTGGCCGACGAGGGGAGCACCTCGAAGCCGAGCGAGCGGAGCGCCTCTGCCGTCCGATCCCGCACGTCGGCGACGGTCTTGCAGTTTCCCAGATTGACGTCGTCGTGCGCGAGGGAGGCCGTCCCCATCGCCAGGGTCATGCGGTTGACGTTGTAGGGGTTCGTGGAATTGCGGATCGTCTCGAGGTCTGCGATGAGCGCGGGCTGCCCGACGGCGAATCCGAGACGCGCGCCCGCGAGGGATCTCGATTTCGAGAATGTGCGGACGACGAGGAGGTTCGGGTATTGCGGGATGAGGGTCACGGCGCTCTCGCCGCCGAAATCGACGTAGGCTTCGTCGACGACGAGGACCCGGTCGGGATCCGACGCCGCGATGCGCTCGACGGAGGAGAGGGGGAGGAAGATCCCCGTCGGGGCGTTCGGGTTGGCGAGGAAGACAGTTTTGCCGGGCCGGGCGGTGTAGTCCTCCGGATCGACGGTGAAGTCGTCCCGGAGCGGGATCTCCTCGTAGGGGATGCCGTTGAGGCGCGCGAAGACCGGATAGAAGCCGTAGGTGACGTCCGGGAAGACGGCGCCGCCGTCGCAGAACGCCATGAACGCGAAGTTCAGGGCCTCGTCCGAGCCGTTGACCGCGATCACCATGTCGGGCGTGACGCCGAGCCGGTCGGCAATGGCCTGCCGCAGCGCGAGGGCCGTGGGATCGGAATAGAGGTGCGCCCGCGACGCCTCCTCCCGGGCCGCTTCGACGACGGCGGGGATGGGCGGGAAGGGGGACTCGTTCGTGTTCAGCTTCAGATACTGCATGTCCCGCGGCTGTTCCCCCGGCACGTACGGCGTGAGCGCGGCGTATTTCTCCGAGAAAAACCGGCTCATTTTTCCACCTCGCCCCGGATGAGGGCGCTCTTCGCGTGGCCGGTCAGGCCTTCCCGCCGGGCGAAGAGGGCGACGTCGTCGGCTGCGTCCGCGAGCGCGGCTTCGGTGAAATAGGTGAACTGCATCTTCTTCACGAAGTCGTCGACGGAGAGCGGGGAGGAGAACCGCGCCGTGCCGCCGGTCGGGAGGGTGTGGTTCGGGCCCGCGAGATAGTCCCCGAGGGCTTCGGGGCAGTTCCGGCCGAGGAACACCGACCCGGCGTGCCGGACGCGGTCGAGGAGATCGAACGGGTTGTCGACCATGAGCTCGAGGTGTTCCGGCGCGATCTCGTTGGCGATGTCGATGGCAGCCGCGAGGTCGTCCGCGACGATGATCTTGCCGTTCTTGTCGATGGAGACCCGCGCGATCTCCGCCCGCTCGAGCAGGGGGATCCGGATCTCGAGCTCGTCCCGGACCGCCTCGGCGAGGGCCATCGAATCGGTGACGAGGACGGCGGAGGCCATCTTGTCGTGCTCGGCCTGGGAGAGCAGGTCCGCTGCGAGGACGCGGGGATCGGACTTCCCGTCCGCGACGATGAGGATCTCGGAGGGGCCGGCGATCATGTCGATCGAGACGGTGCCGTAGACCTGCTTTTTCGCCTCCGCGACGAAGGCGTTGCCCGGCCCGACGATCTTGTCGACCTTCGGGATCGACTCGGTCCCGTACGCCAGTGCCGCGATGGCCTGCGCGCCGCCGACCTTGAAGATCCTGTCCACCCCTGCGACGGACGCCGCGGCGAGGATGGCGGGATTGACGCGCCCGTCCCGTCCGGGAGGCGTCACCATGACGACCTCGCCGACGCCCGCGATTTTGGCGGGGATCGCGTCCATGAGGACGGTCGAGGGATAGGCCGCGGTCCCGCCGGGGACATAGAGGCCCGCCCGGTCGACGGGGAGCACGCGCTGTCCCATGACGACGCCGTCCGGCCCGGTCAGAACGAAGCTGTTTCGCACCTGGCGCTCGTGGAAGCGGCGGATGTTCGCGGCGGCGCGCTCGAGGACCCGGAGGAATTCGGGATCCACCGCGGCGCGGGCCTCTGCGATCTCCCCGGGCGTCACGGCGAGCGCGGAGAGGGCGACCTTGTCGAATTTTTCGGTATAGGCGAAGAGGGCCCGGTCCCCGTCGCGCCGGACGGCGGAGAGGATCTCTGAGACCGCGGCGGAGACGTCCGTTTCGGGGACGGCGCGCGCGAAGATCTCCTCCGGCGGGACCTCGCCGAATGCTGCTATGCGGATCATGTCCTGCCTCCCGCGATCTCCTTCACGAGACGGGAAATCGCTTCGTTCTTGAATTTGTGACTGGATTTGTTGGCGATGAGGCGCGCGCTGATCGGGAAGATGGTCTCGTAGACCGCGAGGTTGTTTTCCCGCAGCGTGGACCCGGTCTCCACGATGTCGACGATGACGTCCGAGAGGCCGACGATCGGGGCGATCTCGATGGAGCCGTTCAGGTGGATGATGTCGATCTCCCGCCCGCGCGAGGCGTAATAGGTCTCGGCGATGTGGCGGAACTTCGTGGCGACCCGGAGCGTGCGGCGGGGATCGTCCCGGAAATCGCGCGGCGCGGCGACGGCCATGCGGCACTTTCCGATGCCGAGATCCGAGAGCTCGTAGACGTCCGGCTCGTATTCGAGGAGGATGTCCCGCCCCGCGACGCCGATGTCCGCCGCTCCGCGCTCCACGTAGACCGTGACGTCGGAGGGCTTGACCCAGAAGTAGCGCACGCCCGCCTCCTCGTTCTCGAAGATCAGGCGGCGGCCCGGGTCGAGGATCGACGGGCAGGGGAATCCGGCTGCCGCGAACAGGCTGTAGACGATCTCGCCGAGCCGTCCCTTCGGCAGGGCGATGTTGAGCATGTCAGGCACGGGGGATCACCTCCCCGCCGATGAGGTCCGCGACCTCGGAAAAGCGCAGGCGTCCGGCCCCGCTGCCTGCCGCGAAAACGGACTTGCCCGCGGCGATGAGGGCGGCGGTCGCGCGGTGGACGTCGGCGGGCGGCGTGTCCGGCGGATAGAGCAGGAGCACGTCGGCGTCGGTGCCGGGGCGCGTCTCGTCGAGGCGTTCGAGCCGGTCGAGGTAGACGGCGAACCCGATCGCGCGGTCGGTGCGGTGCATCCGCTTCATGAGCATGTCGTACTGCCCGCCCGAGAGGACCGGCTCCGCGACCTCCCGGAGGAATCCGCGGAAGACGATGTCGTTGTAGTAGTTCATGTCGCCCGTCACCGAGGTGTCGATGCGGATCGAGGCGGCATAGGGCGTTCCCTCGAAGACCGAGAGGACGGTTTCGAGCGCCGCGGCGATGTCCGGCGTGCCGAGATCGTCGGCGAGGGCGCGGATACGGGGCAGGGCGTCGGCGGGCTTGCCGGAGGCCTCGATCAGCGAGGCGATGCGTCCCGCCATGCCGTCGGGGAGGGGACGGTCCTTCGCGATCTCGGCGATGCCGTGGAGATTCTTGTCGGCGACGCATTTGAGGAGGGCCGCCCGAGTCGCGTCGCGCGGGGGAAGAGGTGCGAGGACGGCGGAGGCCAGCCCGAGGTGCGAGACGTCGAGGATGAAGTCGTCCGAGAGGGAAGCGAGGCTTTCGGCGGCGAGCCAGAGGACCTCGCTCACGCCGCAGAGGTCGACCCCGCCGATCTGTTCGAGCCCGATCTGCATCTGCTCGCGGTAGCCGGTGGAGCCCTTCGGCGAGCGGTAGACGTTCTCGTCGTAGCAGAGCTTCGAGACGTCCGGGGCGGCGTCGCGGGTGTTCTTGATGATCGAGAGGGTGACGTCCGGCTTGAGTGCCATGAGGCGGCCGCTCGTGTCGGTGAAGGTGATGACGCCCTCGGAGACGAGGAAGTCCTTGTTCCGGCTGTAGAGGTCGTATTCCTCGAACTTGCTCATCCGGTAGGGCTGATAGCCGTATTTCATGTACAGCGCGCGGAGCGTGAAGATGATCCGCTCGTCGTTCGTGAAGCTGAAATTCTCTGTCATGGATGCCTCGATGGATTCGATGGGATGCTGATATTTTAGCACGTTAAAGCGGTAAAGTCAAGAGAAAAAACGCAGGGCTTCCGTCCTTTCGGCGCGGGATTTTTGTGCAGACTGCCGGATTTCAGGACCCGAGCCAGACGCTCATCGCGGTGAACTCCCGCAGATACGCCCCGCGCCGCTCTTCCCACACGCCCTCGTAGTCGGCGTGGCGGGAGAACGCGTCATACGCCTCCCGGACGGGGAGCCAGCGGGGGACGAGACCGCGCGCCACCTCCTCGGGGGTGAGCGCCTGCTCCGCTTCCCCGGTGACCGAGCAGACGAAGTAATGACTGACGTAGCGGACCTCGCCGTAATACTCGGAGAGGGTGAGGAATTCATCCTCCGGCTCGACGAGGAAGCCGGTCTCCTCGCGGATCTCGCGCCGGGCGCAGTCGGCCGGGGATTCGCCGGGTTCGATGCCGCCGCCGGGGAGGACGAGCCAGCCGGTGTTTTGCTCATAGGAGAGGAGGAGCAGCCCGTTTTGGACGACGATGCCGCGGGCGCCCTCGCAGGTTCTGGTGTGGGGCCAGTATCGGTTTTTGCCGAAGATGCTGACGGATTTCATAAGCAGCCTCCGAGGGATCAGATCCGGATCGTTCCGCCGCCGAGGACCGTGTCTCCGTCGTAGAGCACGGCGGCCTGACCGGCGGTGACGGCGCGGTGGGGCTCGTCGAACGCGATGCGGACGGTATGTTCTCCGATCGGGGTGACGGTCGCGGGCGTCTCCTTCTGGTGGTACCGCGTGACGGCCATGCAGCGGATCGGTCCCGCCGGGGCTTCTCCCGCGATCCAGTTGAAGTCGTCGGCGTCGAATTCCCGGATGTAGAGGTCCTCCTCCCGCCCGAGGGTGATCGTGTTCGAGGCGAGGTCCTTTTTCACGACGTAGAGCGGTTCGCTCCATGCGACGCCGAGGCCCCGCCGCTGTCCGACGGTGTAGTGCACGATCCCGCGGTGCCGCCCGACGACTTGGCCGTCTGCGAGGATGAAGTCGCCCGCGGGGTAGTCCCGTCCGGTGTACCGGCGGAGGAACGCGGCGTAATCCCCGTCCGGGACGAAGCAGATATCCTGCGAATCGCGCTTCTTCGCGTTGAGGAAGCCGTGCGCTTCGGCGATGGCGCGGACGTCGGCCTTCTGCATTGTGCCGAGGGGGAAGAGGGTGCGGGCGAGCGCGTTCTGGGTGAGGCAGCAGAGGAAATAGCTCTGATCCTTGGCGGGATCGGGGGCTTTTTTCAGGCGGAAGCGTCCGTCGGGGGCCCGGTCGATGACGGCGTAGTGCCCGGTGACGAGGAATTCATAGCCCAGCTCGTCCGCGCGGCGCATCAGGCGGTCGAATTTCAGGAACCGGTTGCAGTCGAGGCAGGGGTTGGGCGTGCCGCCGTTCTCATAGCACGCGATGAAGCGGCGGATGACCGTCTCCTCGAAATCGCCGGTGAAGTTGAAGACCTGGAAGGGGATGCCGATCCTCCGGGCGACGGAGCGGGCGTCCTCGGCGTCGTCGAGGGAGCAGCAGGTCCGCGCGCCGGTCGGGGCATCGTCCGGATTCGGGGCGAGCCGCATGTTGCAGCCGAGGCAGCGGTAACCGGCCTCCTTGGTCAGAAGGGCGGCCACGCTCGAATCGACGCCGCCGCTCATGGCGATCAGGGCGGTTTTTTCCATGGAAGAGGGACCTCCGGGCGGAAGATAACAAAAAATGCCGGTCTCTCGAACGGCATTTCCGATGTGCATGTGAGGTTTTCGACATGCGCATGGGGACGGTAGGAATCGGACCTATGACCTTCTGCATGTCACGCAGACGCTCTAACCAGCTGAGCTACGCCCCCGAAAGCGAGGATATTATATCACAAGGGCAGGGGGATGTCAAGAGGTTTTGAGGATTTTTTTGAAAAAAGGGAAAGGGCGCTGACGCGGCTTCGTTTGCGCCGGGCGGGGCCGCGGAGTCCGCGGGGACACATGGCGGGCTCACCGTTGGCAAGCCCGCGAAGAGCGGGTTGAGTCGCTCAGGCTGCTTGCGCGCTGACGCTTGCGGATTGTATATCGGCGAGGCCGATTGCTTTTTTCGCCTACGCAGCTGGCGGACAAGAGGACCCTCGGGCCGGGCCCTCTTGTCAATCACCCGGCCCCAAAGGCGCGTTCCCCGCCTCTGGACTCCACCCCTCCTCAGGTTCAACCTCCTTTATCTTTCTGAAGCGCCGTCCAATGGGGCATAACGCCTCATCCATTCTTGATCACAGGGGCCAGTTCCGCGTCAGGCAGCTGAAAACGCAAACAATACGCTCAACGCTGAAGATACGGTCTTTCTCGTCAGACTTTCACCAGCAAAGGTGCAGCGGGTATGTGTTCGATCCAGCCCTAACAGCTCGCTGTGCATGCCTTGCCTCGACGAAGTCGAAAGGGCGAACACGGACCGCTGCATTCTTGGCGTTGAGCGAGCCTCAAACGATCCAGAGCCACTCAACATGGTGACGTCCCTGTTAATCCAACGTGCGAAAGGCGAGATGGAACTTGTTCCATCCGCCGTGG
>JAFPWV010000075.1 GCA_017412675.1 Clostridia bacterium | reverse complement strand
TCGGTTTCAACGAGTTGAAACCGGGCGGCCCTCTTGTGAATCACCCCGGCCCAAGGCCTTTCCCGCCTTGGGGATCCACCCTGCCTCAGGTACAACCTCCTTTTTCATTCTGAAGCGCCGTCCAATGGGGCATAACGCCGTATCATATCAGGATTACAGGGGCCAGCACCCAAATAGTCAGCTTGAGGCGCAAGCGATACGCTCAACGCCGAGGATGCAGTTTGAACGTGTTAGCCCTTTCGACTTCGTCGAGGCAAAGGGTGCAGCGGGTCGTGTGCGGGCTTGAAATAAAACGAAACCGCTTGCGGTTTCTTCCGCAATTCTGAATTCTTCATTCTGAATTCTGAATTCTTACCTCGCAGCTCCTCCCCCTCTCCGCACAAAAACCCCCGATACGGATCGCTCGTTCCGGCGGGTCTTTGGGCTGCTCAGCGGATGATGCAGGATGAAAATCCAGTCGAAAAACAACCCTTGCACTTTCCCGCGCGGGATGGTATAATGAAGAGCGGAAACGAAGACGAGGAGAGGACCGCGACCGATGTGCACGCAGAAGGCGGCCATGCTGATTTTCCGGGAAGCCGCGGAAGCGTGCGGCAGGCTCCTCAACGGAAAGATCCGGGACGCGTGGCTGTACGGGTCCTGCGCGCGCGGCGATTTCCGCGAAAGGTCCGATATCGACCTTCTCCTGACGGCCGACATGACCGCCGGGGAACTGCGGGAACGCCGACACCTCCGTCGTCAACCGCGAGTTGAGCATGGCGCAGGATGTCACGGTCTCCGTGCCGGTGAAGCCGCTCGAACCGTTTGTCCGTTGCGCGGATACGCTCCCCTTTGATCGGAACGTCCTCCGGGAGGGGATCGCCCATGGAGCGTGACGAACTATTTTTTATACGTTAGGAGGATTCGTATGGGAAACAAACTTCGTTTTGCCGTTGCAGGCGTCGGCGGGATGGGAAGAGCGCATATCGAAGGCATCCGAAAGAACGATCTCGCTGAACTGGCCGCTGTGTTTGACATCAATGAGGAATTCGCAAAACAATGCGCGGCTGACTGCGGTCTCGGAAAATTCTATACGGAATTTGACGCGATGCTGACGGAGGAAGACATCGACATCGTGATTGTCTGTACACCCGATCAGGTTCACAGAGACTATACCGTCAGAGCACTCAGGGCGGGAAAGCATGTTCTCTGCGAAAAACCGATGGCTCAAACGGTGGAGGATTGTCGGGAAATGATAAAGGCGGCTGACGAAACCGGCAAAAAGCTCATGATCGGACAAGTCTGCCGCAAGGCGCCGGGCTTTCTCAAAGCGAAGGAACTGGCAGACTCCGGCGTGATCGGGGATCTGTTCTTCGTGGAAAGCGAATACGCCCACGACTATTCCCGCATACCCGGCAAGGGCGGATGGCAGTGGCGTACCGATCCGGTACTGCTCCGGCATCCGGTGATCGGCGGAGGATGTCACGCGATCGATCTTCTTCGCTGGATCGCCGGGAATCCAAGCGAAGTATTTGCTTACGCCAACCACAAGATGCTGACCTCGTGGCCGGTGGATGACTGTACGGTCGCCGTGATGAAATTCCCGAAGGATGTCATCGGTAAGGTCATGTGTTCGGTCGGATGCAAGCGGACCTACACCATGCGGACCTGCCTGTACGGCTCGAAAGGGACGATCATCTGTGACAACACCTCTCCCGAGATTACGGTCATGAGGGAGATCCTCGACAGCGACGGGAATTATCTTACGACCGATACGACCATGATTCCGGTCGACATCAACAACCACAATGTTGCCTCCGAGATCGAAGAATTGATCGACTGCGTCATCAACGACCGGCCGGTCCCGACCGACGGACGCGAAGGCGCATCCACCGTTGCCGTCGGCGCAGCGATTGTCGAATCGGCAGCCACGGGGAATCCGGTCGGGATTGACTATACTTTTTGATGTGCAGGTTCCAGGGTTCTGAATTCTGAATTCTTACCCGCAGCGCCTCCCCCTCTCCGCACAAAAACCCCCGATACGGATCGCTCCGCACCGGGGGTCTTATTGTTTGGGGAGTTACGCTTACGCGTTCTTCTTGATCGCGGCCTGCGCAGCGGCGAGGCGGGCGATCGGAACACGGAACGGGCTGCAGGAGACGTAGTCGAGGCCGATCTCGTTGCAGAATTCAACGGAGGTCGGGTCGCCGCCGTGCTCGCCGCAGATACCGACGTGCAGGTTCGGATTCTCGGGTCTGCCGAGGGAGATGGCCATCTTCATCAGCTTGCCGACGCCGATCTGGTCGAGCTTTGCGAACGGGTCGTTCTCGAGGATCTTCGCGTCGTAGTAGGAGCCGAGGAACTTGCCGGCGTCGTCGCGGGAGAAGCCGTAGGTCATCTGGGTGAGGTCGTTCGTGCCGAAGCAGAAGAAGTCCGCTTCCTTGGCGATCTCGTCGGCCGTGAGCGCGGCGCGCGGGATCTCGATCATCGTGCCGACTTCGTATTCGAGGTCAGCGCCGGCAGCGGCGATTTCCGCGTCAGCGGTCTCGACGACGAACTTCTTGACGAACTTGAATTCCTTGATTTCGCCGACGAGCGGGATCATGATCTCGGGCTTCACGTTCCAGTCGGGATGATTCTTCTTCACGTTGATCGCGGCGCGGATGACGGCCTTGGTCTGCATCGTCGCGATTTCGGGATAGGTGACGGCCAGACGGCAGCCGCGGTGACCCATCATCGGGTTGGTCTCGTGCAGACCGGTGATGATCGCCTTGATGTCGTCGACGTTCTTGCCCATGGCGGCGGCAAGCGCTTCGATCTCGCGCTCTTCCTGAGGAACGAACTCATGGAGCGGCGGGTCGAGGAAGCGGATGCAGACCGGGGTGCCTTCGAGGGCTTCGTAGAGCGCCTCAAAGTCGCTCTGCTGGTAGGGCAGGATCTTCGCGAGGGCCTTTTCGCGGGCCTCGGCGGTGTCGGAGCAGATCATTTCGCGGAACGCGGCGATTCTCTCGGGATCGAAGAACATGTGCTCGGTACGGCAGAGGCCGATGCCTTCCGCGCCGAGTTCGCGTGCCTTCTTCGCGTCTCTCGGGGTATCCGCGTTGGTGCGGACCTTCATGGTGCGGTACTTGTCCGCCCAGCTCATGATGCGGCCGAAGTCGCCGCCGATGGAAGCGTCGACCGTCGGGACGATGCCTTCGTAGATGTTGCCGGTGGAGCCGTCGATGGAGATGAAGTCGCCTTCATGGAAGGTCTTGCCCGCGAGGGTGAAGAACTTCTCGGCTTCGTGCATGTCGATGTCACCGCAGCCGGAGACGCAGCAGGTGCCCATGCCGCGCGCGACGACTGCCGCGTGGGAGGTCATGCCGCCGCGGACCGTCAGGATGCCCTGAGCGGCCTTCATGCCGGTGATGTCTTCGGGAGAGGTTTCGAGACGGACGAGGACGACCTTTTCGCCGCGGGCCTTCCACGCTTCCGCGTCGTCAGCCGTGAAGACGATCTTGCCGCAGGCAGCGCCCGGGGATGCGCCCAGACCCTTGCCGAGAGGCGTCGCGGCCTTGAGGGCCTTCGCGTCGAACTGCGGGTGGAGCAGGGTGTCGAGGTTTCTCGGGTCGATCATGAGGACGGCCTTCTGCTCGTCGATCATGCCTTCGTCCACGAGGTCGCAGGCGATCTTGAGGGCGGCCTGCGCGGTTCTCTTGCCGTTGCGGCACTGGAGCATGTAGAGCTTGCCGTTCTCGACGGTGAACTCCATGTCCTGCATGTCGCGGTAGTGGTTTTCAAGGATGTTGCAGACCTTGATGAAGTCCGCGTACGCTTCGGGGAACTTCTCTTCCATCTGGGAGATCGGCATGGGGGTACGGACGCCGGCTACGACGTCTTCGCCCTGCGCGTTGGTGAGGAATTCGCCCATGAGCTTCTTTTCGCCGGTCGCGGGATCGCGGGTGAAGGCGACGCCGGTGCCGGAGTTGTCGTTCAGGTTGCCGAAGACCATCGGCATGACGTTGACGGCGGTACCCCAGGAGTACGGGATATCGTTGTCGCGGCGGTAGACGTTGGCTCTCGGGTTGTCCCAGGAGCGGAACACGGCCTCGATGGCGAGCTTGAGCTGCTCAACGGGATCGGACGGGAAGTCCTTGCCGAGCTTTTCCTTGTATTCTGCCTTGAACTGGCCGGCGAGCTTCTTGAGGTCCGCGGCGTCGAGCTCGACGTCGAACTTCACGCCCTTTTCGGCCTTCATTTTGTCGATGAGTTCCTCGAAATACTTCTTGCCGACTTCCATGACGACGTCGGAGAACATCTGGATGAAGCGTCTGTAGGAGTCGTAGACGAAGCGCTCGAACTTCGGGTCCGGGTTGCCTGCGATCATGGTGGCGACGACGTCGTCGTTCAGACCGAGGTTGAGGATGGTGTCCATCATG
>JAFPWV010000074.1 GCA_017412675.1 Clostridia bacterium | reverse complement strand
TATTGCGCGACGAGCTCATCGCGCCGTTCGGCAGACCGGCGAACCCGACGATCAGCGCCACCAACAGGAGCGACTTGTAGCCGACGAGCAGGAAGAGGACGTACAGGATCCCGGTGTAGAAATATCCGTACATGATGATGTCGCGGGAGGAAAGCTTCGCGCCGATGAAGGGGACCGCCGCGATGCCGAGATACGAGAGGGTCGCCGAGATCGTGCCCGCGACCGACGCCATCCAGAACGCGCCCAGCGTCTCGAGGTAGAAGTACGCGAGCCCCGAGTAGCACACCTGTCTGACCGAATCCACGATCTGCGAGAAGATCAGGCACCACATCGGCCGGTTCAGCATCAGCGCCTTGAAGTTCAGCGCGATGGGCGCTTCCTTCCGCCAGGCTGCCGCCGTCTTTTCCCGGAGCGTGAAATACGGGACGATCATGAGCGCGAAGCCCACGACGCCGAAGAAGATCGCAAAGAGCAGGTAGATCAGGGCTTCCTTCTCCATGTAGATCGCGACGAAAACCGGGATCAGGCCGCTCGGCAGCATTCCGCCGAGGGTGGAGGCAAACTGGGCGACGGTGTAGAAATTCTTGCGGTCCTTCGGATTCGTCGTCATCCGCGCGGAGATCGTGGAGAGCGACATGTCGTAGAAGCCGTCCGAGATGCAGTAGATCAGATAGAACGCGAAGACATAGACGATCCTGGCGGTCAGTCCGATCCCGGGCACGACAAAGAGCAGGATCGACGAGATCGCAAGCGGAAACGGCATGACGAGCGTGAAGGCCTTTGCGCGGCTCCTGCCGTGTTTCCCCTTCCGGTCGAGGATCGCGCCCGCGAGCGGGTCCACGATGATGTTGGCGATCTTGGCCACCAGCTCCAGAACGATGACGAAGGACGCCGCGATCCCCATGAAGCGGGTCAGAAACAGCGTCAGCGCGTAGGCTTCCACATCCTGCGCCATGGAATTCCCCATGATGCCGGAGGAATAGCCGAACTGCTCCCGGATCGTGAACGTCGGGTTATGGACGACCTTGCCCCAGGCCGCCTTCGCTTTGGACCAGACGCCTTGTTTTTCTTCTCTGCTCATATTCCACCCCTCTGAAGCAGCCGCTCCAGCCGTCTGAATGAATCACTTCTGCGTGGTTTCATCGCTCTTTTGCTCCCGGAGACGGGAAAGATAAGCCGCCTTCCGACGCGCATCCTCCGCCGCGAGGGAAGAAGAATTGCGCACGCCGCCGAGGGATTCGAGATGATGCCGGAACTCATGGCGCAGAATGCCGCGCAGGATGCTCCGGGCCTCTTCCTCGTCCGCCAGCGGATAGCCCCGGTCGAAGGATCCCTTGAACAGGACGATCTGCCGGACGCCGGAATAGACCTGATACTGACCCATGGTATAGAGATCGCTTCCGCGGGCGTAATCCGGGATCACCAGCGCTTCCGACACGATGACCCCGCCGGTGAGCTCCCGGTAAAACTCCTCGGGCAGCTCGTCCATCAACTCCGAGACGATCTCCTTGTATGCTTCGATGCTGATCATGGCTTCTCCGTCCGTCCGACGCTCCCTCTCCGGCGCGCTTCGGACCGTTTTTTCCATTATAGCAGATTTTCCGGACGGAGGCAAGACGGTTGGGCAATTTCCTTTCATCTTCCTCTCCGCCGGGAGGGATTTCACGCCCGCGGCCCGGGCAGAACGGCAAAAAGGCTGCCGCAATCCCTCCTGAGAATGGAGAAATACGGCAGCCGTTCATGCGGGCGTCACAGAGCCCTGTCAGCTATTTTGAAATGCTCAGCTAAAATGCTGGAATTGCTTGCGGCAGCTTGCTGAAAGGAGCGGAGCTTATCTGCCGCCGAAATACTTTTTGAAGAAGTCGAACAGATCGCCGAAGCCTGAGATCGCTCCGTCTTCCCCGGGAACATCCTCCTCGGGAGAGGCGGCGTGATCTTCTTCTTTCTTCTCCTTCTTGTCGTCCTTATCTTCTTCCTCGGCTTCCTCGATGGTGCGTTCAAAGACCGTCACCTCCACCGGGATCAGTCTGCCGTCGCGGGAGACCTGGAAGTTCAGCTTGTCGCCGACCTTCGCGCTCTCCACGATGGCTTTCACGTCGGCAATGGACGTGATCTCATCCCCGTTGATCGCGACGATGCGGTCACCGACCTCGAGGACCTTATCGTTCATGCCCTCTTCCAGTTCGGCGACATACACGCCTTCCTTGGCATAGCCGCCGGGGCTCTCCTGCAGGGAAACCCCGATGACGGGCTTGGTCGTCTTCGTCTTCTGCTCCCCGTCGGATTTCTTTTCCTCCGAAGATACAGCGGCATCCCCGACATCGGGCGTACGCTCGTAGACCGTGACCTCGACCTCCATGAGCTTCTTGTCGCGGTACAGCTGGAACGTCAGCTTGTCGCCGATCGAAGACTTCATCACGATGGCCTTGATATCCTTGGAGGAGCTGATCTCTTCCCCGTTCACGGCGATCACGCGGTCCCCTTCCTTCAGGACCTTGTCGTTCATGCCTTCCACGAGGCCCCTGACATAGACGCCGGCCTTGACGTCGGAGGTACTGTCGCCGCCGAAGAAGAAGGAGAGACCCGTGCTGTCCGATACATCCTCAAAGGAGACGCCGATCATGGGCTTGCCGGAGACATAGCCGTCGGTCATGAGCTGTTCGGAGACCTTCATCACCTGGTTGACCGGGATGGCAAATCCAAGACCTTCGATCCCGGTGCCGGTGGATTTGGCGTTGACGATGCCGATCAGCTCGCCCTTCAGGTTGAACATGCCGCCGCCG
>JAFPWV010000073.1 GCA_017412675.1 Clostridia bacterium | reverse complement strand
GCCGGCTCGCTGTGCACTCCTTGCCTCGACGGAGTCGAAAAGGCTAACACGTTCAAACTGCATCTTCGGCGTTGAGCGTATCCTGTTCGATCCAAGCTGCCTGACGCGGAACTGGCCCCTGTAATCCTGAGATGACACCGCGTTATGCCTCATTGGACAACGCTTCCGAAATAGACATGAGGTTGAACCTGAGGCAGGGTGGATTCCCAAGGCGGGAAAGGCCTTGGGGGCCGGGTGATTCCCAAGAGGGCCCGGCCCGAGGGTCCTCTTGGGCACGCCGTGAGGCAGCAAATCAATGGGAGAAAGCTCCGCAGAGCTTTCTCTGACCATAGACTCCCCTGCATGGAATGCAACGCTGCATGTCCCCCGCAAACATAAGTGCGCAGAATAAAGAAACGAAAAAACAAGAATAAAGATATACCGAACGTAATTTTCAAAAGGATCTTGAAATGCCTAAAATCAAACGCCCCCGCGAGGACCAGAACATCGAATTCCCCGATCAGAAGATCGTTCCCGTGAATATGGAAGCCTCGGTGAAGAAATCCTTCATCGAATACTCCATGTCCGTCATCGTCTCCCGCGCGCTCCCGGATGCCCGCGACGGCATGAAGCCCGGTCAGCGCCGCGTCCTCTACGCCATGTGGGAGGACAACCTCACCTACGACCGCGCGTTCCGCAAATCCGCGACCACCGTCGGCAACGTGCTCGGCCGGTACCACCCCCACGGCGATACCTCGGTGTACTATACGATGGTCCGCATGGCGCAGGACTTCTCCTACCGCGCGCCCCTCGTCGACGGCCACGGCAACTTCGGCAACATCGACGGCGATACCCCCGCCGCCTACCGTTATACCGAAGCCCGCCTCTCGCGCATTGCGAACGAGATGCTGCGCGACATCGAAAAAGAGACGATCCCGTGGGACATGAACTTCGACAACACCCGCCGGGAGCCCACCGTCCTGCCGTCGAGGTTCCCCAACCTCCTCGTCAACGGCGCGGTCGGCATCGCGGTCGGCATGGCGACGAACATCCCCCCGCACAATCTCGGCGAGGTCATCGACGGCACGATCTACCTGATGGACCACCCCGACGCGGGCGTCTCCGAGCTCATGCAGTTCATCAAGGGCCCCGATTTCCCGACGGGCGCGGAGATCCACGGCACCGCGGGCATCCTCGAAGCCTATACGACAGGGCGCGGCCGCATCATGGTCCGGGCGAGAGCCGAGGTCGAGGAGGAGCACTGCCGCATCATCATCACCGAGATCCCCTACATGGTCCAGAAGAGCGAGCTGCTCAAGACCATGGCGGCGCAGGTCAACGACAAGCGCATCGAGGGCGTCACCGAGATCCGCGACGAGAGCGACCAGCACGGCATGCGCATCGTGGTCGAATACCGCAAGGGCATGAACGGGCAGATCATTTTGAACCAGTTCTATAAATACACCGAGCTCGAATCCACCTGCTCCGTCATCATGCTCGCGCTCGTCAACAACGAGCCGAAGATCCTCAACCTGCGGCAGGCGCTGCGCGTCTACATCCACCACCAGGAGCAGGTCATCACGAACCGCGTGAAGTTCGACCTCGAAAAGGCCCTGCACGAAGCGCACATCAACGAGGGCTACAAGATCGCGATCGACAACATCGACGAGGTCATCTCGATCATCCGCTCCTCGCCCGACACCCCGACGGCCAGAGTGCGCCTCGGCGAGCGGTTCGGACTCTCCGAGGAGCAGACGCAGGCCATCGTGCAGATGACGCTCGGCCGCCTCTCCGGGCTGGAACGCCAGAAGGTCGAGGCCCGTCTCGCGGAGCTCTATCAGGCGATCGGCGAATACCGCGCCATCCTGATGGACGAGCGCCGCATCAAAGCGATCATCAAGGACGAGCTGACCGAGATCCGCGACAAATACGCCGACGAGCGCCGCACGACCATCGAGGAGGTCGAGAACGAGATCGTCCTCGAGGATCTCATCGAGCGGCACAACGCCGTCATCACCCTCACCCGCGACGGGTATATCAAGAGGCTGCCGTCCGACGTGTACAACGCGCAGAGACGCGGCGGCCGCGGGATCATCGGCATGGCGACGAAGGAAGAGGACACCATCGAGCGCGTCGCCGTGGCCGATTCGCACTCCTACCTCATGCTCTTCACGACCGAGGGCCGCGTCTACCAGATCAAGGCCTACCGCGTTCCCGAAGCAGGACGCACCGCGAAGGGCTCGAACATCGTGAACCTGCTCGAGGTCGGGCCGGACGAGAAGATCACCGCGATGCTGTCGGTCCCGGACCTCGAAGACACCTCCCTGATCGACGAATACGGCGACCGCAACTACCTCGTGATGGTCACCCGCCGCGGCGTCGTGAAGCGCACCCGCCTCGCGGACTTCCGGTATCAGAACCGCAAGGGCAAGATCGCGCTCGGGCTGGACGAGGGGGATTCCCTCATCTACGTCGAGCTGACGCACGGCGAGAGCGACATCCTCATCGCGACGAAGAAGGGCCAGGCCGCCCGGTTCCATGAGGACCGCGTGACCGTCATCGGACGCACGGGCAGAGGCGTGCGGGGCATTTCCCTGCGCGCGGGCGACGAGGTGGCCGGTGCCTGCGTGATCGAGCGCGACGAGGCGTGGCGGGCGGATCACTGGCTCGTCACCGTTACGGAGGGCGGCTTCGGCAAGCGCATGTCGACCGACGAATTCGAGGCGAAGGGGCGAGGCATCCAGGGCAACATCCTCTGCCGCCTGTCCGAGAAGACGGGGGACGTGTGCGGGATCGCCACCGTGACCGAGGCGCAGGACCTCATGATGATCACCAACGAAGGCACGATCATCCGCACCCCGGCAAAGGGCATCCCGGTCTACGGCAGAAGCGCGTCCGGCGTCATCCTGATGCGTCTGAACGAAGGCGCGGTGATCTCGTCCTTCGCGCTGGCGGATTCGCAGGAGGATAAGGAATCGCAGGAGGCGCCCGAGGCGGATCCCGAAGGCGAAGCGGTGCCCGGCGAGGACGACGGCTTCGTCACCGACATGACGCTCTCGGAAGAAGAAACCCCGGACGACGCCGCGGAGGAGGAAGAGATACCGGAGGAGTGACGAGAAACTTTTCCGACGTATCAAGAGTACGGATTGCCACGTCGCAGGTCGATGGACCTGCTCCTCGCAATGACACTCGCTGATGCATCTTGCAGCCATTTCACAGAGCCGCTGCATCAATAAGCTGTCAACCGCATTTGATTGTGTCATTGCGAGGGCGAAGCCCGTGGCAATCCGTTCCCCTGTCCGAAGGAGCAGAACAAGGAAAAAGCCTATGAAAACATCCAAAACCCGCATCGACACATGGATCGCCGCCGTGCTCGTCCTGTGCGCCGCGCTCACCGCCTGCTCCCGCCCGAAGCACACTCCGGCAGAGCTGCGCCCGGTCCTCGAGGAGCTTCTCCCGAAGTCGGCAGAGATCAACGAGATCTACTTCGGCGAGGGCCTCCCGACCACCCGGGACGTCGACGTCGTGCGCGCGTTCTACGAGACCTTCGACACCGATATCCAGTCGATCAGCTATACCCCGGTCGACCCGGCCTGCGGCTACGAGACGATCGACGACATCAAAGCGGCGACGCTCGCGGTGTTCACGCCGGACTACGCCGAATTCCTCTTCGACCGCGCGTTCAACGGCATCTCGGACCTCTTCGATGAGGGGCTCGAGACGGAGCATCGGACGACGGCGGTGTACGCGATGTATCTCGAGGAAAACGGTTATCTCACGAAGCGCGTGAACCTCGCCGAGGACGCGATCCCGCTCGGCCGCACGTACGATCTCGATTCCCTCACGGTGCTCCGCGAGAACGAGACCGGCGTGGAGGTGAAGCTCGCGTCCTTCCTCGACGGGCAGCCGTCGGTGGAGGTGAAGATGTGGCTCGTCGAGACGGCGGACGGCTGGCGGCTCGATTCGCCGACGTACTGACCGGCCGGGCGGTGCCCGGGGACACATGACGAACGCTCCGTCGGCCTGCGATATCCGCGCCGCATGGGAAGCGGCCTCGTCGCGTTCGTTCACCGATACAGGGACTCCGGACGTATTTGAAGGGTTCCGGGGACGGGGAATTCGCAAAAAATTCCGCCGGAAGACTTGACAAACGCGCATCCCTGTGGTATAATAACGGAGCGGTTCGGGGAATACCCCGGAATGGCAGACAAGTGAATGTGTCCCGACACCAAACGGGTCATAGACACAGCACACGCAAAGGTGGCTGAGCTGGTCTAAGGCGCACGACTGGAAATCGTGTGTTCGGCTAATAACCGACCGTGGGTTCGAATCCCACCCTTTGCGTAAAAAATCCGAGGATCATCCGGTCCTCGGGTTTTTTCGTTCAGCCGCGCGGCGGGGAGCCCCTGCGGGCAAGAGATGAACTCGCCTTGGCGCGAAGTGTGTCTGTGGCATACAGACAAGCCTGCCTCGGCAAGTTCGTTCACCAATATTGAAATGTGCGTATCTTTTCGGTGCGCACTTTTGTTTCGTCTGCGCACTAACGTTTGCGGATTGTATATCGGCGAGGCCGATTGCTTTTTTCGCCTGCGCGGCTGGCGGACAAGAGGGCTCCCCGGTTTCACGGGGTGAAACCGACCGCCCATCTTGTCAATCACCGCTCCCAAAGGCGCTGTTCCCTCGGTTTCAGCAAGCTGAAACCGGCTGGACATCCACCCCTCAACGTGCGTACCTCGACGCAACTGCACCGTTGCTCCATTTTGTCTGGTCCCACGGCGGATGGAACAAGTTCCATCTCGCCTC
>JAFPWV010000012.1 GCA_017412675.1 Clostridia bacterium | reverse complement strand
CTGCTTGTTGTAATTGATCTCCGCTTCTGCGATCTGCTTCGCTTTTTCGGAAATCAACGCGTCGTTTGAGGTCCCGGCAGCATTTTCCGGATTTTCCGCAGCTTCCCCTTCAACGATTTCGGCGGGAGTCTGGCTCGAAGCCTTCAGATCGTCAATTTCAATGTTCAGCCTTCTCGTCGTGGCGGCGTATTCTTCCAGGAGCGCGTCCAGTTTCTTTTCGCGTTCCTTCTCATAATCCCGGAGCGTGTCGTAATAATCCTCCTCGGCGCGGCGCGCTTCCTTTTCCGCGTTTTCGATCTGCTCTTCGAGGTTCTTGATCGTATTCGTCAGTTCGTTGGCTTTGTTGATGTCTCCCTGGTTGACGGAGATCGCGTCCACGATGTCGGCGATCCGGTCGGCCTCCGCTTTTTTGAGCTCGACCTCCGACTTCAGATTACTGTATGTAATTTCGGCGGTGTTGTATTCGTCCTGCGCGATGGCCAGCTTCTGCGAGACCGTGAGCGGGGAGAGGATGTCTTCTACAATCTGGCTCTCGGCGTCCTTCTGCTTGCGTTCCGCTTCGTCCCGCTTGCTTTCGGCCTCGGTGAGGAGTTTCTGCACGTCGGCGATCTGCTTGTCGATGTCCTCGATCTGCTTGTTGACGGCCTTCTTCGAGGAGGCTGTTTCCTTGCTCTGGCTGTTGATCGTCTTGATCTGGGCCTCATAGCCCTTTTTCCGTTCCTTGAGACGGTCGATGGCGTTCTTGATGGACTTGACCGGGTCGCCGCCCGCGAGCGCTTCCTTGTATTCGTCCTTCAATTCGGCGAGCTTGTCCTCGGCCTTTTCGATGTCGCGCTTTTTGTCGGTGATGCTCTTTTCGGAATTCTTATCCTCGATCCCACTGTCGAGAAGCGCGAGCTCGTACTCCCGCTGCTTCTGCTCGTATTCCTTCCGCGCCGCCTCGAGCTGCGTGGACGGGCCGCCCGAGAGGGTGAGGATCGGGGCGTCCTTTGCGACGGTGTCCCCTTCCTTCACGAAGACGGAAATCACCTTCCGGCTCTGGACGGTGCCGCCGTCGGCCTCCTTCTCCTCGAAGACCACGTTGTAGCTCTCGTTGGCCTTGACGGTTCCCTGCGTCTTGACGGCCGTGGTGAGCGTCGCGTACTGCGCGTACTGCGCCGACACCTCCGGCAGCGAATAGTTCAGAATGGTACGCGAGAAAAACGTCAGCAGCAGAAGGATGACGAGAAAGATGATGGCGATGTTTTTGACCCATGCTCTGCGGGCTGCGGAATCTTTCATAAGATGGACTCTCCTTGGATTCTTGTGGGGGTTGATCAGCCTTTGACCGAAGCGGAATACGAGATCCCGTCGATCAGGTAGTCTTCGCTGTAGAGGAAGAGGAGGACGGGCGGCACCATGTAGATGACCGCGATGGCGAGCGCGACGCCCGTATCGCCCTGGTTGATCTTCGACAGGAAGACGGACAGCGGATAGAGCTCTTCATCCGAGAGAAGGATGAGGGGCTGCTCCACCATGTTCCAGTAATCGATGAAGACGAGGATCGCCACCGAATACAGGGTGCTCTGGCAGAGCGGGAGGAAAATGCGGGAGAAGATCTGCCACTCCCCAGCCCCGTCGAGCTTCGCGGCTTCGACGACGGAGGACGGGATGCGGCGCATGTATTTGGTCAGGATGAAGACCGAGAACGGGGAGAACACGCCGGGCAGGATGATCGCCCACCGCGTATTCAGGAGGTTCAGCTTGTCGATCACGAGATAGTTCGGCACGAGCGTGACCTGATACGGCATGAGCATCAGGATGATGTAGGCAAAGAAGACAGCCGAACGGAACTTCGTCGGGACCCGCGCGAAGGAGTAGGACGCGCCTGCCGCCACGGTGATCTGGAAGAGCACGATGGGGAGGACGTAAATGACGGAGTTCCAGAATTTCAAAAGGTATTCCGGCGATTTCAGAAGGACCGTCGAATACTGGGAGAAGCTCACCTTCGAGGGGATGAGCTGGAGGTTGACCTTCTCTCCGATGAACACGCGCCCGCCGTTTCCCGCAGCGCCGAGGCCCGAGAAGATCTTGCCGTAGTTTGCGGTGATCTCGGTCGTCGACATGAAGGAATCCGCGAGGGTGAAGACCGTCGGGAACAAGAAGAGCACGGCGAAGGTCACGAGGATGGACATGGCGAAGACGAGGAAGAGGACGCGTCCGAGCGTGATCTTCTTTTTCTTCGGTTTCTTTTCCGGGAAGGCCCGTGCGTTGAGGGTGACGTCTCCGCTCATTCTTCCAGCCCCCTTCCTGCGCGGTCATCGATCCAGAGCAGGATGCCGATGATCACGATCATGGCGAGGGCGAGGATGATCGCCGCCGCGGACAGCTTCTGATAGGCGAAGGTGCGGAAGGTGTTGTTCATGAAGTGCTGGAGGGTGTACATCGAGTCGAAGGGATAGTCGCCGGTCAGAAGGTACACCTCGCGGAACACCTTGAAGGAGTTGATGAGGGACATGATCGTCACGAAGGAGATGGTCGAGGAGAGGTAGCGGAGCTTGATCATGAAGAAGCGCCGTATGGGCCCGCATCCGTCGAGCATGGCGACCTCGATGATGTCCCGCGGGACGTTTGAGAGCGCCGACATGAACATGATCATATTGTATCCGATGTTCTTCCAGAGGAAGAGGAGCACCACGACGATGTAGCCGGAATCGGATTTCAGCCATTCGACCGGATCCGCGCCGAAGAAGGCGATGATGTCGTTCACGACGCCGTTGAAGTCGAACAGGACCTGCCAGATCAGGATGACGGAGGCCGCCGGGACGATCATCGGCGAGAGGAAGATGGTGCGGAAGGTGCTTTTATACGGGACGTTTGCGTCGAGCAGGACGGCCAGCGCGAGTGAGAGCACCACGACGAGCGGCACCGCGGTCGCCGAGAAGATGCCGGTGTTTTTCAGCGCCATTTTGAACGCGGAGTTCTGGAAGAGGTCGGTGAAGTTGACCAGGCCGACGAAATCCCCCGTCGCGGTGTCGTCGATCAGCGAATAATAGATGACGACGAGGAACGGCAGGATGAAGAACGCCAGCACGCCCGCGATCGAGGGGAACATGAAGAACGAGGTGCTGAACCGTTCCCGGCGTTCCCGCTTCGAGAGGCGGAACCGGATCCGTTTCGGTTTCTCCGCGGTTTCGGTTTGTCCGGCCGCGGCGGCTTTGAGTTTCTTTTTCATATCGTTGTCAGACCGTATCGGAAAAGCATTTTGATGTGCAGGTTCGTATCGCTATATAAGACGTTTTTTTCGTCGAAAAGTTCCGCGGGGCGCGCGGGAATTTGTGAATTTTCTGTAAATTCGGGAGAGAGGCCGTTCTTCACGGGCAATTTCCGTCCGGCGGGGACACGGGCTTGTCGCTCCATCCGTCGATGCCGCGGCGTTCGAGCGCGCCGATGAGCTTCTCGGGAAGCCCGCGGTGCGTTTTGCCGAGGGTCTTCATGAGTTCCCGCATCTCAGCCCGGGCGGTGTTTCCGTCCTCGGGACAGGGGCTTTTCACCACGGGCAGGCCGGCAGCCCGCACCAACGCGGAGATCTCGTATTCCCGCGCGTAAACCAGGGGGCGGATCACCGAAATCCCGCGGTCCTCATATACTGTGACCGGCGAAAAGCTGCCGATCCGGCCGTCCTCGAAGAGCGAGAGGAGAAAGGTCTCGGCCGCGTCGTCGAGGTGGTGTCCCAGCGCGAGCTTCGTGCCTCCCATCTCCCGGACGGCGTCCGTCAGAGCTCCCCGCCGCATCTTCGCGCAGAGGGAACAGGGGTTCTTCTCCCGCTTCCCCTCGAATACGATCGGCGCGATCTCGGTCTTCTCGATCCGGCAGGAGACGCCGAGCGTGCGGCAGAATGCCTCGAGTGGCGCGAAGAGACCGTCCGTATCCGGGAATCCGAGATCGATACAGACACCCGCGAGCTCGTAGGGGACGGGATAGAAGCGGCGCATGGCGGCGAGGGCATACAGGAGCGCCATGGAATCCTTTCCGCCGCTCAGCCCGACGACGATGAGGTCCCCGGCTTCGATCATGCCGTAGTGTTCGCATGCGCGCCGGACGGGGGACAGCAGTTTTTCCAGTTCTTTCATATCATTTTTCTGTTTTCAGAGAAAGCGGGGTATCCGGCCTTGAAAATCTACATCGATCAGGGACACAATCCCGAGAATCCCAATTCCGGCGCGGAGGGAAACGGTTTCCGCGAGCAGGATCTCGTCTATGAGATCGGACAGCAGACGGCTGCTCGGCTCCGGGGGATGGGCTTCGACGTCCGCCTTTCCCGCCCAAGCGCGGAGACGCAGCTCGGGACCTCCGTCGCAACGTCGCTCGCCGCGCGGGTGAACGATGCGAACGAGTGGGGCGCGGACTACTTCATCAGTCTGCACGCGAATTCGTCGGAGATCGCGTCGGCGTCCGGCACGGAGGCGTTCGTCTACCGGCGGGACAGCGCGGCGGAGGATCTCGCGGACGATCTCGTGCTCCGGATCACCGAGGCGACGGGCCTCTCCGACCGCGGGGTGTTCGCGCGTCCGGGGCTGTATGTGCTCCGCAAGACGCGGATGCCCGCCGTGCTTCTCGAGCTCGGCTTCATCACGAACCGGCGCGACGCGGAGCTCATGGCGTATTCGCCGGGTCTCTTCGCCGCGGGGATCGCAAACGGGCTGATGACGTATCTCCGGTCGACCTGACCGTTCAGTCGGATCCGCCGGATTTTTCCAAAAGATCGGGGCGGCGTTCGGCGGTGATGCGTTCGGCCTCGGCGCGCCGCCATTTCTCGATGTTGGCGTGGTGGCCGGAGAGGAGCACCTCGGGGACCTCGCGTCCGTGCCAGACCGGCGGACGGGTGTACTGCGGGTATTCGAGCAGATTGTCCTCGAAGCTCTCGTTCTCATAGCATTCCGGCAGCGTGAGGACGCCGTCGCACAGCCGTCCCACCGCGTCGGCGACGAGACAGGCCGGGAGTTCCCCGCCCGTGAGGACGAAATCCCCGATCGAGATCTCCTCGTCGACGATCTCCTCGATCAGCCGCTCGTCCACGCCTTCATAGTGGCCGCAGAGCAGGATGAGCTGGTCGAATCCCGCGTATTCCCGCGCCTTCTCCTGGCTGAACACCGACCCGCGGGGGGAGAGATAGACCGTCCGGACATGTGCGGCATGGTTCTCTTCCCTGCCGGACGCCGTCACGGCTTCCCACGCGCGGTAGATCGGAGGCGCCGCCATGAGCATGCCCCGTCCGCCGCCGTAGGGAGTGTCGTCGACGCGCCGGTGCTTGTCCTCGGACCAGTCGCGGATGTTGTGGCAGCGGATGTCGAGCTTTCCCGCCCGGCGCGCGCGTCCGATGATGCTCTCGGAGAGGATGTAGTCCACATATTCCGGGAAGAGGGTGAGAATGTCGATGCGCATCATTCCCGCATCCCTTCGATGAGGGAGACGTACACGCCCTCCCCCTCGCCCTCGGTCACGATCTCCTTCACAAACGCCGCGACCGCCGGGATCATGAACTGCCCGCCGCGCACGTCGTCGACCACATAGATATCGCGTCCGGCGGGGGAGATCACGTCGGCGAGGGTGCCGAAGCGCTCGCCCGTTTCCGCATCGAACACGTTCAAACCGAGCAGATCGGCGACAAAGACGTCCCCCTTGCCGCGGCGGATGTCGTCCCGGTCTGCGTAGAAGACGCATCCCTTCAGGGGGATCGCATCCTCGAGAACGGTGAAGCCGTCGAAGGTCACGAGGACCATATTCTTCTGCACCGCCGAGGCGCGGACCTTCATGGGGACGAACTCCCCGGCGGGTGTTTTTCTGTACAGCGTGCGGAGCCGGGCGAGGGTCTCGGGCGTGTCGCACCAGCATTCGAGCCGGAGCGTTCCCTTCACGCCGTGGGTCGAGGTTGCCCGTCCGCATTCAAGATACTGCTGTTTTGCCATGCTGTTCCTTCCAAATAACAAGACCGGATCGGATGATTCGGGTCATCCGCCGCTGTCAAAATGCCGGATGCTCAAAATCGTGCATTATATTATATCATATAGAAACGACAGTTGCAACGGTATTTCGGGATTTTTATTCTTTAAATTTTCTGAAGATTTCTTGAAATATCGGCAGAAAGACGGAACTTTTCCGGCCGCTCCGGCGTCTAACGGGCAAAAGAACCCAGAAGGAGAATTTGAAGATGAAAAAAACCAACCGAATCGCCGCCGCGCTGCTCACCTGCCTGCTCATGACGGCATCCTGCGGACACTGCGAAACCGAATACGCGGATCTCGTGCCGGACAAGCCCGCCGAAGAGGCCGGAGAGCTCACCTACGCCTCCGTCGATCTGCCCGCCGCCGGGAAAGAGCCCGCAGGGGCGGAAGCCGACGCCCTCCTCTCCGACGCCGTCACCGGATTCTCGGAGAAATTCTACAAGCTTGCCATGCCGCAGCTCCATGACAACGCGGTGTTCTCGCCGCTCTCGCTCTATTATGCCCTCTCCCTCACGTCGAACGGCGCGCACGGGGAGACCGCCGAGGAGTTCGCCGCCGCGCTCGGCATGGAAACAGCGGAGCTGAACGAATATCTCTACACCCTCACAAAGAACCTCGCCGCAACGAAGGAGACGACCGTCACGATCGGCAATGCGATCTGGGGCAACGCCGCGAAGTTCGCCATCAACCCGGCCTTTCAAAAGATTGCCGAGCGGTATTACGACGCCCACGCCGAATCGCTGGCGTTCGACGGAACCGCGCTCAAAAAGATCAACGGCTGGGTGAGCGAGAAGACCGACGGCATGATCGACGCGCTCTTCGATTCTCTCGATCCGGAACAGCGCATGATCCTCGTGAACACCGTCCTCTTCGACGGGATCTGGGCGGAGGAATACGAGGACGCGGACGTGATGCCGGGGACGTTCACCACGGCGGACGGACGGCAGCTTCGCCCGGATTTCCTCTATTCCACGGAATATTCCTATTTTGAAGTCGACGGCGCGAAGGGCTTCTCGAAGGACTACAAGGACGGCTACCGCTTCATCGGTGTGCGCCCGGACGGGGATCTCGCCGCGTTCGTCGCGGGAATGGATCTCGGTGAAATCATCGAAAAGTCCGCGTCGTCCACTCTCAAGGCGGACTGCGGGATGCCGAAATTCGAATACGAAGCGTCGCTCGGGCTGAACGAGATCACCGAAGCGCTCGGGATCCAAAAGGCCTTCACGGGCTCCGCAGAGCTCGGCGGGCTGAATGAGAACGGCGCGGACGACATTATGATCGATTCGATCTTCCAGAAGGCGAAGATCGTGTTGAACGAGCACGGGACCAAGGCCGCGGCCGCAACGGCGATCAATTTCGGCACGACCGCTTTCATGCCGGAGATCCGCCGGGAGGTCTATCTCGACAAGCCTTTCTTCTACGCGATCGTCAACGCAGACGGGATCCCGCTCTTCCTCGGCACGGTCGAGGATCCGACGAAATAAACCGAAGCCATCGAAATAACGCGGTCCGGGTGCATCTTTTATGCCTCGGGCCGCGTTTCTGTTGTATCGCCGTCGTAGTTTTCGAGGAAGCTGTGAAGCTCGCCGCGGGTCTTGTAGCCGGGAAAGGTGTCGAGGTTGACCGCGTGGATGCTGTTGAAGATGCTCTTCTCGACGTCGGGGTTGGTCTCCTTCAAGCGCCGGATCAGGGCTTTGACTTCTTTGCGTTTCGAGGAGGTCTCGTGATCGTCCGCGTTCTTCTCGGTGAAGCGGCAGGCGCACCGCAGGAATTCGAGGCCGCAATGCCGGGCCCACGCGATGATGTCATCCTCGTGCACGCAGTAGAGCGGACGGATCAATTCCATGCCCTCGAAATTCAGACTCTTCACCTTCGGGATCATGCCCTGCAGCTGGGAGCCGTAGAGCATGGCGAGGACCGTCGTCTCGATGACGTCGTTGAAATGGTGGCCCAGCGCGATCTTATTGCAACCGAGCTCCCGCGCGCGGCTGTAGAGATGTCCCCGCCGCATCTTCGCGCAGAGATAGCAGGGGTTCTTCTCCTGCCGGTTCGCAACGGAGAAGACGTTGGTCTCGAAAAAATGGAGCGGCAGATCGAGCAGCCGGGCGTTTTCCTCGAGTTTTCGCCGGTTCGCCTCGCTGTAGCCGGGATCCATGACGAGGTTCACCGCCTCGAAGGGGATCTCGGTGTACCGCGCGAGCAGCTGCATACACTTGGCGAGGAGCATGGAGTCCTTTCCGCCCGAGACGCAGACCGCGATCCGGTCGCCGGGGGAAATCAGCTCGTAGCGCTTGACTGCCGCGATGAAGGGCGTCCAGAGCGCGGCGCGGTATTTCTTCGTGATGCTGTGCTCCGCTTCTCTCAGGATGTCCGCGGGTTCGCGTTCCATTCCGGTCACCTCCGTCAGATACCCATCACGGGACGCGCGCCGATCAGATCCCGAATCACCTCGCCCGCGAGCACGAGTCCTGCCGCCGACGGCACGAACGCGCAGCTCCCCGGCATGGACCGGCGCCCGGCAGAGGGCTCTTCCGGATCCCCGTCGGCATGGGGGACGATGGGCTTTTCTCTGGAATACACGACCTTGAGGTGACACACACCGCGCTTTTTCAGCTCCGTGCGCATCACGCGGGCGAGCGGATCGACGGAGGTCTCGAATAGATCGGCGACCTCAAAGGCGGCGGGATCGATCTTGTTCCCGGCCCCCATCGAGGAGATGATCGGGGTGCCCGCTTCCTGCGCCTGCATCACGAGGCCGATCTTCCCCGTCACCGTATCGATGGCGTCGACAACGTAGTCATACGCGCGGAAATCGAACATCCCCGCGGTCTCCGGGGTATAGAAGACGGGGTAGGTGCGGACGGCGGCATCCGGGTTGATGTCGAGGATGCGCGCGCGGGCGGCGTCCACCTTCCGCATCCCGACGGTGGAGCGCAGCGCGATGATCTGGCGGTTGAGGTTCGAGAGGCTGACGCAGTCGTGGTCGATGAGATCGAGCGCGCCGACGCCGCAGCGGGCCAGAGCTTCCGTCACATAGCCGCCGACGCCGCCGATGCCGAAGACCGCAACCCGCGACGCCGCGAGCTTTTCCACCGCCTCGCGGCCGAAGAGGAGCTCCGTGCGGGAAAAGGGAGTTTCCATGGGCATTCTCCTGTGATCCAAACAACTGAAAAAAGTATAACGCGAAATCCGTCCCCTGTCAAGAGGAAGATTTCGCGCGCGGTCCCCGGACGATCCCTCAGATCGCGTAGCGCCGGCGATAATCCTCGTAGACGCGTTCGAAATCCGCGGACCGTTTTTCCTTGACCTGGCTGAGGTATTCGTGGGTGTCGAAGACGTCCGCGTCGAGCTCAATCATGGCGACGGCGATGTTCGAGCAATGGTCCGAAATGCGCTCGTAGTTCGTCAGAAGATCGTTGAACACGAAGCCCTGATGGATCGTGCATTGGCCGTGCTGCAGGCGTTCGACGTGGTGCAGCTTCATTTCGTCGCACAGACTGTCGATCCACTCTTCGAGAGGCTCCACGCGCGTCGCGCTCTCCATATCGCCTCTGCGGAACGCGTCGAAGGTCAGACGGACGATTTCGCGGACCGCTGCGCTGACGACGTCGATCTCCCGCTTCGCTTCCCCGGAGAACGCGATGCTCTTTTCCCGCAGCTCCGCCGCGCTCTCGGCGATGTTCAGGGCATGGTCGGAGATGCGCTCAAAGTCCGAAAGGGTATGCAAAAAGGTGGAGACGTCCTTGTTCTGACGTTCGGTGAGCTCGTGGCCGGTCAGCTTGACGAGATAGGTGCCGAGGGCGTCCTCGTACCGGTCGACCAGCGCTTCTTTCTTCTCCACTTCCTCGAACCCTTCGGCGGAGAACGTATTGAGAAGCCCGAGCGCGCCGTCGAGCGCCTCTTCGGAGATCTCGGACATCGCTTCGATCGTCACGCGGCTCTGCTCGATCGCAATGGAGGGGTGGCCGATGAAGCGGTCCTCAAGGCGCAGGGTCGGGTCGTCGCTGCCCGGACGGGCGCCGGGAACCAGCAGGATGACGAGCGCTTCGATGATGTCGCAGAACGGCAGGAGCAAAATCACCATCCCGACGCGCAAAACCGTATTGACGAGCGCGATCCGCACGGGATCCATCACGGCATCCGTGAAGGGAAAGCGGAAGATGGCGTGGGCGATATACCAGAGCGCGGCGACGCCCATCGCGCTGATGAAGCCCGCCACCGGATAGACGAAGGCAGCCCGCTTGCCCTCGGTGTTCGCGCCGACGGCGGAGAGCAGGACCGGGGCGGACGCGCCGATCGCGATGCCCATGAGCAGCGGCAGCGCTGCGTCAAACGTCAGGGCTCCCGTCGCGGAGAGCGCCTGCACGATACCGACCGCAGCCGACGCCGACTGGAGCACAGCCGTGAAGACCGTGCCGACGATGATGCCGAGAAGCGGATTCGACATGGAGACGAGAAGCTCGCGGAAGAAGGGATCCTCGCCCAGTCCTCCCACCGAGCCGCTCATCGCGCTCATGCCGAACATCAGAACGGCGAAGCCCATCATGATGTCGCCGATGTGCGCGGCAGTCTGCTTTTTCACGAACATGCGAAGAATGATCCCGATGATCGCCACGACCGCCGTGAGGGTCTTCGTCGAGAAGATCCCCGAGATCCCGGACGCGCCGCCGACGGTGCTCAGACAGATGATCCAGCCCGTGATCGACGTGCCGAGGATCGCGCCGAGGATGACGCTCACCGCCTGCCGCATCTTCATCATGCCGGAGTTGACGAAGCCGACCGTCATGATCGACGTCGCGCAGGACGACTGGATCACCGCCGTGACGCCCGTCCCGAGGAGAACGCCCTTGAGCGGGGTGTTCGAGAGGCGGTACAGTATCAGCTCGAGCTTGTTGCCCGCCACTTTTTTGAGTCCGTCGCCCATGAGGGTCATCCCGAAGAGAAACAGCGCGATCCCTCCGACGAGGCTCATGATTTCCTGAAAGCTCATCTTTTCCCTCTGCTTTCACAACACCGGATCCCTGCCCGGTTTTCTCATTTCCGTTCTTACGGTACAGTTTTACCATCCCAGCGTTAAATCAGCCACCCGGAGAACGTTAAATGGAGGTAAAATTCTCCGAATCCTGTTTACAGAGGGAGATTTTTGTGCTATGATTGGGATAAAGACCATTCTGCCATCCGGAGGTGACGCGGCTTGATCTATCTGCTCGAAGACGACGAGAGCATCCGAAAGCTGGTGGTGTACGCGCTTTTGAGCCAGGGGTATGAGGCCGAGGGCTTCGGTACACCCGACGATTTCCGCGCGGCGATGAAGCGGAAGCGGCCCGAATTGCTCCTGCTCGACATTATGCTCCCCGACGAGGACGGCATCTCGATTTTGAAAAAGCTGCGGGCCGATCCGTCGACCGCTTCCCTGCCCGTCATCATGCTGACGGCGAAGAACAGCGAATACGACCGGGTCGAAGGGCTCGACGCGGGGGCCGACGACTACCTCTCGAAGCCCTTCGGGATGATGGAGCTCGCGGCGCGGGTGAGGGCTCTTCTGCGCCGGACGGAGCGCGTCTCCGGATCGAAGGAATACCGCGTCGGTCCGCTGTGGGTCTGCCCCGACCGGCATGAGATCCGGGTCGACGGGGAGGAAGTGATCCTCACATACAAGGAGTTTTCCCTGCTCTGTCTGCTCTGCGAGAACCGAGGCGTCGTGATGACGAGAACGGTTCTGATGGACCGGATCTGGGGACTCGGCGCGGAGCGGGAAAACCGGACGCTTGACGTACACATCCGCACACTGCGGTCAAAGCTCGGCAAGGCGGGCAGCCTCATCGAGACGGTGCGCGGAATCGGATACCGACTGAGGGAGGAAGACGTATGACGGCGCGGATCTTCAAGAATACCTTTCTGGTGGGGCTCTTCGTGCTCCTCGTGTGCGCGGCGGTCTTCTTCGGCCTCCAGTACACGCAGACGAAGGAAGAGACCTACAGCGCCCTGAAGCAGGAGGCGGTCTACGCGGCAAACGGCCTTTCGCTGTCCGGCGTGGAATACCTCAAAACGCTCGACGCGGAGCACCGGATCACATGGATTGCCGCGGACGGATCGGTGCTGTATGACAATCAGTACGGCGGCAAGGTGGCGAATCAGTCCGGATTCCCCGAGGTCGCCGACGCGCTCTCGACCGGCGAGGGACACGGCGTGCGCCGATCGCAGACGGCCGGTGCGGACGCGATGTATTATGCCGTGCGCTGCGAGGACGGGACGGTACTCCGTCTGTGCCGCACCGTCGGGACGCTGCGCTACGCCTTCGCAACGGTCTCCCCGGTCCTCTGGGTCGCGGTGCTGGTCCTGTTGATCTCCGGCGCCCTCGCCTTCCGCGTCGCGCATCAGATCCTCGAACCGGTGAACACGCTCGACCTCGACCATCCGGACGCGTCGAAGACCTATTCAGAGATCGCGCCGCTCGTCGGACGCATCCAGGAACAGAATCTGACGATCCAGGAGCGCGAGGAAGAGCTCGGACGGCAGCAGCGGGAGTTCTCCGCCCTGACCGATTCGATGAGCGAAGGATTCCTCCTCCTCGACCGGAACGGCAGCGTGCTGACGGCGAACCGGAGCGCGCGGGAGCTGATGCCGGAATGTGAGCCGGAGGCGGATTTCGCGTCGGTCGCGGGAGCGGATGCCGCCGGGGCTGCGAAGGACGCCCTCTCCGGAAAGCGCGCGGAGATCACCCTCGCCGACGGGGACCGCCGGGTGCGCCTGATCGCAAATCCCGTCATGACGGACGGACGTCTCTCCGGCGCGGTCATCCTGACGCTCGACGTGACGGAGCAGGAACAGCGCGAAGCCCTGCGGCGGGAATTCTCGGCCAACGTATCGCACGAGCTGAAGACGCCTCTGACGTCGATCTCGGGCTTCGCGGAGCTCCTCATGCGGGGCATGGTCTCCCCGGACATGACGGCGGAGTTCGCGGAGGACATCTACAAGGAATCGAGCCGCATGATCGCGCTCGTCGACGACATCATCAAGCTGTCGAAGCTCGATGAAAACGCCGTCGCGCCGGACTGGGAAGACGTCGATCTGTACGACCTCACGGAAAGCGTGTTCGACAGCCTTCGCGCGTCTGCGGAATCCCGCAAGGTACAGCTCGCGCTGACGGGGGATCACATCACTGTGCGCGGGGACTGGCGGATCATCAACGAAATGGTCTACAACCTCTGCGACAACGCGATCAAGTACAACCGGGAGGGCGGTGAGGCGACGGTCGAGATCACGAAGGACGACGACGCGGTGCGCCTCACGGTGCGGGACACGGGCATCGGGATCCCGTACGCGCACCGGAATCGGGTGTTCGAGCGGTTTTACCGGGTGGACAAGAGCCATTCTCGGGAGAACGGCGGCACGGGCCTCGGTCTCTCGATCGTCAAGCACGGCGCGCAGATCCACGGCGCCCGGATCGAGCTCGAAAGCGAAGTCGACGTCGGGACGCGGATCACGCTCGTCTTCCCGTCGAAGAGGGGCAAATGATCTCCCAAAGAAACAGCCCGCTGAACGGTTTTCGTCCGGCGGGCTTTTGTTCTGCGCTGGGAGTCGGAAAAGGCAGGCCGCGCGGGTCTGCCCTTTCGGATCGCTGTCTTATTCGTAGAAGATCTTGAGGAAATTCTCGACGTTCTTGTTCATGGCCTTCTTCGACTTGGTATAGCGGGAGGCGACGTTGTTGTCGTTCGCGACGACCATCGTGCGGAAGAGATACGGCAGATCCATGAGCTTCGAGCCGAACTGGAAGGTGAAGTCGAGGTTTCTGCCCGCCATGATGAGGTCGATGATCTCGGCGGTCGCGGGCTCGGCGGAATAGCGGCTCTTCAGCGCAACATCATAGTACGCCGGGAAGACCGTCTTGTAGGATTCCGCGCAGAGGGCTTCGTAGATCGTGCCGACGAATTCGCCGTCGTCCGCGGGCATGGTGAGCGGAACGGCAAAGACGGTGAACTGGTCCCAGCAGTTCGTGTAGTAGCCGTCCTGCGTCTCGTCGAGCTTCGGGAGCGGCAGGATCCCGTAAGTGTCCTGCATCTCCGAGAGCGATTCGGTGGTCTCTCCGAAGTAAAGCTGGGTCATCGCGACCTTGCCCTCGGAGAAGTATTTCGGGATGTTGCGCCAGTCGCCGCTGCCGTCGAAGAGCGTGCCTTCACAATTATGGTAGAGATAGTTGACTTTTTCGAGGGCGGTGACGGTGCGGTCGCCGAAGAAGCGGACCTCGTAGTCGTCCTGCGCGCGGATCACGAGCAGCGGGGAGAGGTCGAGCGCGGCCAGCCAGACGTCGTGCGTGTTGATGCTGCCGTTGATGACGGCATAACCGTGGATGTCGCCCGCGTCGTGCTTGCCGTCGCCGTTGACGTCCTGCCAGATGCCCGACGTGATCTCCGTCATCTTATCGACCGTCCATTTGCCCTCAAAGACGATGTCGTAGAGGTCGGCGGAGGAGTAGCCGTACTGCTCCATCAGGTTGTAGTTGAAGAACATGCCGTAGGTATAGAGGAGCGTGGAGATCGAAAGGTCGCTGTTGATGACGTAGAGACGGTCGTTGATCGTCGCGCCGTCGTTGGCGAGCTTGTTGTGCCACGGCTGGTTCAGATCGACGCGCGGGATATCGAGCCAGTTGTACAAAACGCGCGCGGAAACCGGGGTCAGGGTGAGGAAGTTGATGAAGCCCGCGATGTCGTAGTCGTGGGTCCCCGCGGTGACGGCGGTCACGATCTCGTTGTACGGCGTTTCGTGCTCAATGACGCCGATGTGGACGTCGAAGCGGTTCTCGAGAAGGAGGTTCCGGTTGTAGACCGCGTCGTTGCAGGCCTCGCCGGTCAGCTCTTCGGAGAGGATCTCATAGACCTTGCGGTTCTCGGTCTCAACGATGTAGTCACGGCCGTCGAATTTGACGTCGGGCAGATTGTCCGGGATGAGCTGGCGCTGCTCAAGCGCGGAAAGCTCGTCGGTGTCCGGCTTCACCTCTTCGACGGAGGGCGTGTTCGGATCGGCGGACGGCGTATTCTCGGGCTCCGCCGGCTTCTCGGAGCAGGCGGCGAGAGCGGGGACGATCATGAGAAGCGCGAGAATGACGGAAAGAAGTCGTTTTTTCATAATACCTCCGGTGCGGTTTCAGCGGATAAAATAGCTGTTATCATTATAACATACCGACGCCCGCGGTGTCAAGGAGGAGCGGCAAAAAGAAGGACACCCGCTCTTGACTTTCAGCGTGCGGGCTGTTATAATGGGTTCACAAAATCCGAAACGAAGCGCGAAAGGCAGCGATGGACATGGAAAGACTCGATATCTGCGACGAACGGGGCAATCCGACCGGGGAGACGGTCGATCGGAAGATCGCGCACCGGGACGGCATCCTGCACCGGACGGCGCATGTCTGGATCGTGAGGCGGCGGGGAGGTGAATGGGAGATCCTTCTGCAGAAGCGGAGCATGGAGAAGGATTCCTTCCCCGGGCTCTATGACACCTCCTCGGCAGGGCACATCCCGGCGGGATCGGAGCCGGTCGACTCCGCCCTGCGCGAGCTCGGCGAAGAACTCGGGATCGAGGCGTCCCCGGATGCGCTCCTTCCGGCGGGGACCTTCCGTATCCGGTATGAAGACTTCTTCCATGGCGCGCCTTTCCGCGACAACGAGTTCACCTTCGTCTACGTCTACCGGGAGCCGGTGGATGAGGATTCGCTCGTACTCCAGGAGAGCGAGGTTGATGCGGTGGAGTGGTTCGGACTGAACGAGGTCCGGGAGGAGATCCGGCATTCGCGCGAGCGATTCTGCATGGCGTCCGAGGGGCTCGACATCCTGCGGGCGTACCTGGAGAAAGAGGAAACGGGACCTAACTTGCCGTTCTTTACATGACTTCCGTCCAGCAATTCCTGCTTGACAACATCGACGCACTGACTGCGCTCAACAACCAGAATACAACTGCTTCGGAAAACGATGAGGGAACGGTTTGATCCGTTCCCCTTTGCTTTTTATCGGTTGTTGTTTCTTACAGCGTGATCATTCCTTCGAGACGGATGTCGCGGGAGCCTGCGCCGACGAGTACGCGGAAGCGTCCGGGCTCCACGGTCCAGTTGTACCGGATGTCCATCAGCTGGAAGTGGGAGGGATCGAGCTCAAAGACCACATGCTTCGCCTCACCCGCTTTCAGATGGATGCGCCGGAAGCCTTTCAGAAGCATCGGCGGTCTCGCGACGGAGCCTTCCATGTCGTCGAGATAGAGCTGCACGACCTCGTCGCCGTCCACGGGTCCGACGTTCTTCACATTGCAATGCACCGCGAAGCGAACATCGCCAAGCTGTTCGATCTGAAGATCCGAATACGCGAACTCGGTGTAGCTCAGGCCGTAGCCGAACGGGAACAGCGCGCTCTTCGGTCCTTCGAGGAAATCCTCCGCCCCGCCCGGCAGCATCGAATAATAGCATGGGATGCGGGTCGAGGCGCGCGGCAGGGAAATCGGCAGGCGTCCCGCGGGGCTGATCCTGCCCGTCAGCGCTTCGACGATGGCGCGCGCGCCGGATTCGCCGCCGTAGAACGTCATGAGGATCGCGCCGCAGATCTCGTTCTCGCGGGAGAGTTCGAGCGGCTTGCCGTTTTCGAGCACGAGGACGAGCGGTTTCCCGAGCGCGGCGAGCCTCTCGATCAGCTCGCGCTGGCGGCCGTTCAGGGTCAGCTCGCACCGGTCGCGTCCTTCGCCGCTCGTGATGGTGTTGTCACCGCCGACAAAGACGATGGCGTCGCAGGCCGCGGCGATGGAGACGGCTTGTTCCATCTCGTCGGCGATCTCGTCCTCGCCTTCGGAGTCAAGATGCGGCTGGCCGTCCACCACGCGGGGCTGCTTTTTATCGTACGTGATCGCGCAGCCATTGCACTGCCGGACCGTCACATCGTCGCCGAGCGCGGCTTTCAGCTCTTCGTAAACCGAGGGGATCGCAAACTGCGGCGTCGAGGAATACCCGCCGATCTTCTGCGCGGCGGAGGACGGTCCGATCACGGCGATCGAGGAGAGGTCCTTCCCGAGCGGCAGCACGCCGTCGTTTTTGAGCAGCACGATCGATTCGCGGGCGACCTCGTGCGAAATCTCGCGGTGTTCGGAGCAGCGGATGACGTCTACCCACGCCTGCTCGTCGGTGTAGGGACGGTCAAAGAGGCCGAGCTCGAATTTCACGCGGAGGACGCGGGACACGATGTCGTCGAGGCGTTCCATGGAGAGTCTTCCCTCTTCGACAAGTTCGATCACGGTCTTTTTCCAGAAGGTCGGCGGATAGTCGCAGCCCTGCACGTCGAGACCGTTCTTCATGGCGAGGCAGACCGCGTCCTTGTCGGTCGGGACCATGTGAAACGCGTGCTTCAGACGGCCGACGCCGCCCCAGTCGGAACGGCAGTAACCCCTGAGGGCGAAGCGGTCCTTCAGAACGTCCCTCAGATACCATTCGGAACACATGAGCGGATCGCCGTCGACGCAGTTGTAGCTGACCATGACGTTGTACGCGCCGCCCTCGCGGATCCCGGCCTCGAAGACCGGCAGATAGCAGCTTTCGACCTCGCGTCTGCCCGCGCGCGCCGGAGAACAGTTCGTGCCGCCCTCCGCGATGCCGTGGACGCAGTAGTGCTTGGGTTCGGAGATCACGGCGTCGGGGCGGGAAATATCGCCCTTCTGTTCGCCGGAGATGATCGCCGCGGCCATGCGGGAGGAGAGATAGGTGTCCTCGCCGAAGGTCTCCTCGATGCGGCCCCAGCGGGATTCCCGCGCGACGTCGAGGTTCGGTGCGAGGATCTCGTGCATCCCGAGCGCGCGCGTCTCCCGGCCGATGCCCTCGCCGACGCGTCGGATCAGATCGGGATCGAAGGTCGCGCCGAAATTGAGCGGACAGGGAAACACCGTCCCGCGGACGCCGCTGATGCCGTGCAGCGCTTCGCCCGTGAAGATGACGGGGATCCCGAGGCGTGAATGCTCGATGAAGTATTTCTGGATCCTGTTGAACGGCACGGGGGTCGAATACATGTCGTGGATGAAGCCGATGCCGTCCTCCCCGAAGTCTTCGCCGAGGCGGGCGGTGTCGAATTCCGTGTCCTCCATCACGCTGCAATGTTGACGGGGATCCGGTTTCGTCGCGTATTCGACGCCGCGCATCATGCAGGTCTGCGCCGCTTTTTCCGCGACCGTCATGCGCGAGAGCAGGTCCGCGACCCGTTCGGAGACCGGCAGCGCCGGATTCTGATAATCGAACATCTTGAAATCCTCCTGATGTTGCTTTTGATTATTTTGCGTAGGTCAGCCGCGCGAGGCCAACTCGTCCCGGATCGTTCTCCAGATCACCGCCGCGGCAAAGGCGGATCCCGCCGCAGAGGCATGGGCGCCGTCGCCTGCGTACATGTCCGTATCCGGATGCGCGTCCCGGTACGGCTGCCACTCCTCCCCGACGGGCGCGAGGACGGCACCGATCTCCCGGGCGATCTCCCGGTGTGCCCGATTCATCACCGCCTGCATCTCGGGCTCCGCCTTCATCGACCAGGTTTCGTAGATCACGGGGATGCTCCCGGCTTCCCGGATCAGGCGGTTCAGCGCGAGGGCGGCGTCCCGGTATTTCTCCACGGGTCCGAAGGGGTGGGCGTGCTCCTGCAGGATGACGTAATCGTAGCTGCCGTATAGAATGTCGAAGCGGACGTCCGGCTCCCCGGCGTGCTGCGCGAGGAACCATCCGCCGTGCGCGATCATCGTCACCCGGCAGTCATAGCCATCATCCTCGGCGAGACGCCGTACCGTGAGCGGCATGTCGTTGACAAAGGTGTGGCTGTTTCCGATAAAGAGAAGGCTGAGCGAAGGCTTCGTTTCCATTGTGACACTCCCATCGATCTGTTTTGTGAGGCTTGTCCGCCTCCATTATACGGCATTGCGCGGCGAAATACAAGAGCTGCCGGCGAAAAGGGGGCAGCAAAATCGCGAATCCCGCGGCTTGCAATTCGCGTGCGGCTGTGCTATAATGACTTCGGCAGAAAACAATTCATCCGGCGATACGCAGGCAAAGGAGGCTTTCCCATGATCGACAGAAAACCGCTCTTCCCTTCCCTCTACACGGCCGATCCCGCGCCGATGGTGCTCGGGGACACGCTGTATCTCTACACGACGCACGACGAAAACGAGCTGATCAACAATTTCTACACCATGTTTGACTGGCGGTGCTTCTCGACCCGCGATATGGAGCATTGGACCGATCACGGCAAGGTCTTCTCGCTCGACGACATCGCATGGGCGGACGACCGCGCCTGGGCGCCTCAGTGCATCGCCCGGAACGGACGCTTCTATCTCTACTGCCCGGTCCACAAAACCGGCGGCGGCATGGCGATCGCGGTGGGCGTGGCCGACACCCCGACAGGTCCTTTCCGGGATCTCGGGCATCCGCTCGTCGATGAGGGGGACTGGAACGACATCGATCCGACCGTCTTTCTCGACGACGACGGACAGGCATATCTGTATTTCGGCAATCCGGAACTGCGCTATGTGCTCCTGAACGAGGACATGATCTCCTATGACGAAGCGGTCGGGGTGGTGAAGATCCCGATGACGCCGGAATCGTTCGGGCCGGGCGGGCACATGACGGGGACCAGTTACGGCGAGGGTCCGTGGTTCTACAAGCGGAACGGGCTCTATTACATGGTCTACGCGGCGTTTCACGCGGGCCGCGGCCACAACGAGCACTTCGCCTATGCGACCTCCGACAGTCCGACGGGACCGTGGGTCTACCGGGGCGTTCTGATGGAGGAGGGCCGCTGCTTCACGAATCACCCGGGGATCTGCGATTTCAGGGGCCGCTCGTATCTCTTCTACCACACGGACGAGCTGCCGGGCGGAAGTCTGTTCCACCGTTCCGTCTGCGTGACGGAATTCACCTACAACGAGGACGGCACCATCGACCTGATCCCGCGCTGAGGCGGCTCATTCGACCGTGAATTCCGTCCAGTCGATGTGATTGTATTGCATGACGTCGTCAGACTTCTCCATCCCGAGCTTTTCG
>JAFPWV010000072.1 GCA_017412675.1 Clostridia bacterium | reverse complement strand
GTCTGACGAGGAAAGCCGTACCTTTGGCGTTGAGCGTATTGCTTGCGATCTCGGCTTCCTAACGCGGAACTGGCCCCTGTAATCCTGAAATGACACCGCGTTATGCCCCATTGGACGGAGCTTCACAACGAGAAGGGAGGTTATACCCGAGGCAGGGGTGGAGTCCAGAGGCGAGGAACCGCGCCTCTGGGAGCGGTGATTGACAAGAGGGCGGCTCCGGAGCCCTCTTGTCCGCCAGCCGCGCAGGCGAAAAAAACGATGGATTCAGCGAGTACATCCCCGCAAACGTTAGTGCGCAGGCCGAATAAACGGCGCAAGCGAAGCCGCGCAGAAAAAACGCGCAGTTTTGCACCGCGCGTTTCCTTTTCCCGTATCGGGATCGTTTCTTATTTCAGGAACCCGAAGTTCTTGATGATCGGCACTTCCTTTGCCTGACCCTTGCAGACGCGGAAGAAGCAGATGATCTGAACGACCAGCAGGATGATCATGCAGATACCGGCGGCGATCGGAACGATGAAGGTGATCGCGAGCACGGCGGCGCAGATGCCGAGCAGGATCTGGGTGACGCTGATCTTCAGGCCCTGGCGGATGTGGAACATCGTGAACGGGGAGGACGGTGCCGCGAGCAGCGCGATGATGACGCCGATGAAGCTCATCAGGTACGGGAGCATCGCAAACACCTTGTTGTCGGAAATGTCCTGCGGGGAGAATTCGGCGGTGTGATCGGTGGGATCATACGCCGCCTGCTGCTGGACCTGCTGCGGGATCACGGAAAGAGGGCCGCCGCACTGACCGCAGACATTGGCGGAATCGTCGTAGGTGAGATGGCAGTTCGGGCAAAACTTCATGGGAACACCTCCAGAAATTTGATCGGGGACGGGAACAAAACGGGTTCCGCGCCCTTTGACGGTCCTATTATAGCATATTCCCGCGCGGAAATCATCGCTAAAATTAGTGAAGATTTCCCGGGGATGCGTTTTTTGTGCGGCTACACTTGCACCTCCTTGCGGAATCTGTTATAATGTTTTGGCGAAAGCATGCAAAAAGCGCAAGATTTATCAAGCGTGCGGCTGACCGATGGTGTATCATAGGAAGGGCGGAAGGGGGGAGCAACGTGGAACGGGAACACATCGAAAGGGTCGTCTCCTACATAGAAGAGCACCTCGCTGACGACACGGTCCTCGATGTCGCCGCGCTCGCAGGGGTGGCAGGCTATTCCGAATTTCACTTTCTGCGCGCATTCCGGAAGGCGGTCCGCCTCACACCCGCCGATTATGTGCGCAAGCGCCGGATCTCGGAGATCGTGCGACGGATCGGAAAAGGGGAGTCCATGTCCGACATCGCGTTCGCGTGGGGATTCAATTCCCGGGAGAACTTCACACGGGCTTTCAAAAAAGAACACGGGATCCTTCCGTCGGCCTTCCGCACCGCGGCGTGCAGCCTGCGCCTCTATCCGCCCTTCTCCTTCGAGAGAGAGGACCCGGCTCCCGCCGTATCGATCTGCCGCCTCGACGGGTTTGCCGTCCTTGCCCATCCCTTCGGCACGGACTTCGCTCCGACCGCGTGGAACCGGTACAACGCGGAAAAACGCTCTCTCCGGCTCTCCGGCGGCACGGTGGAGGAGGATTACGGCATCATGATCCGCCGTCCGGACGGGAAGCTCGCGTACAGCATCGGCATCCGCGAGGAGCGGGCGAGGGGCGACACGGCGGGCACGGTCCGGATGGAGATCCCGGCGGGCATCTATGCCGCGTTCGACACCGAGGCGTCGGAGCAGCACGATTTCGTGCGGGTGATCCGGGCGACGTGGGACTGGATCTACGGCGTCTGGATGCCGGAGAACGGCTGGCGGCGCGGCCCGGGATACGAATTCGAGACCTATACGGAAACAAGCAGAAAATACACGGAGCGGATCTTCGTTCCGATCGTCCGAGAGGAGGATTCTATATGACAGAAATCATCAAAGTATTCCGGGATCCGGTCCCGGCGATGCGCTTCATCGGGAAGAAATACGCCGATTACGGCGGATGGGGCGAGTGGTTTGCGAACGGGTGGTTCGATACCGTCGAGGCGGCGATGGGAGGCCCGGACGCGATCCTCGCCGTGTGGGAGAACGGCGGCGGGTACTGCGGACTCGAGCGCCGCGGGGACGTCCCCTTCGAATACTGGATCGGGATGTTCACGCCGGCCGGCACGCCCGTGCCCGAAGGCTTCGCGTGCGTCGATTTCCCGGCGGGCACGCTCGGAACGGCCTGGATCTGCGGCCCCGAGGGGGAGGTCCACGGCGCGATCCCCGCCTGTGCCGCCAAACTCGCCGAGGCCGGGATGGAGCCGCTCAGGGATGCGGACGGCGGCGTCTGGTCGTTCGAGAACGGCCTCTGCCCGCGCTTCACCACGCCGGACGAGGAGGGGAACGTCATCCTCGACTACTGCTTTTATATTGAGTGAGCCGAAATGAAACCGGAGAACCGCTGCGCCGACGGTCCGCGGCGGTTTTTTGCGCGCATTTCCTCCCCGGGCATAGACAGGGGCGGCAAAATCTGCTATAATACCATCGGATATGACCGAAAAAACGGAAAGGAGGACGGGATATGCGCAGAGAACGGTTCCGGGTGACGCTCGCCGCCCTCGTCACCGCCGCCCTGATCGTCGGCTGCATCCTCGCGGGCCATTGGATCCGCCCGAAGACGGCTCTCGCCTCCTCCCTGGTCTTCTGGACCGTTTCGATGATCTATTTTGCGATCCCCGTGTTCTGGGGTGTGTCCGTGCGCCGCCGCGTCCTCCACGGGCGGATCCGCCGGACGCTCTACGGCGTTGCCGCAGCCATGGCGCTCCTCGTCGTTCTGCGATGCCTCCGCTGCCGCGCGTTCGACGGGGCCGAACCGGTCTCCCGTCTCCTGTGGTACGCCTATTCCGTCCCGATCCTCTCGATCCCGCTCTTCTCCTACCTCGCCATCCTCTCGATCGGGCGCTCCGAACACGAGCCCGTCCCGAAGAAGGGCATCGCCGTCCTCGGCGCGTGGGTCCTTCTGATGGCCGGGATCCTCACGAACGACCTCCACGGTCTGGCCTTCCGGCTGATCCGCGATCCCGGGACAGGAGAATGGACGGGCGAATACGCCTACGGCCCGCTGTATGCCGCCGCGCTCGCCGCGATTCTCACCCTGATCGCCGTGATGCTGCTCCGTCTCTGGCGGCGCTGTCAGCTCGAACACCGGGGACGCCGGATCGCGGTGCCGCTCGGGGTGCTTGCCCTCTTCGCTCTCGCGGGCGTCATTTACGCCGTCCTTCCGGGGCCTGCCGATTCCCGGTTCATCGAGATCGTCGTGCTCGTGAACACGGGGACCATCGCGGTGTGGGAGGCCTGCTTCCAGACGGACCTCTTCCCGATGAACGAACAGTACCGCGAAATGTTTGCCGCGTCCCCGCTCTCCGCGGAAATCGTCGACGAGAACTACCATGTGCGCTACGCCTCCGACACCCCGATGGGGCTGCCCGCGTCGGTTTTGATGCAGGCGGAGAACGCCGCGATCCCGCTCGGGAACGGCACCCGCCTCCGGAGCGCGCCCATCGCGGGGGGCCGGGTCTTCTGGCGTGAGGACGTCTCCGAGGTGGAGCGGATGCTCGCGGCGCTCAGGGAAACCGGCGAGCGGCTCGCGGAGAACAACGAGCTCCTCTCGGCGGAGGTGGAGCTCAGACGGCGCCGTGCCTCCGTCGATGAGGAAAACCGCCTCTACGACCGGATCGCCACCGAGGTCAGCGGCGCGCTCGGATCGCTCGACGACCTTCTGTGCGCGGAATCGGACGACGCGGCGGAAGAGGCGCAGCGGCTGGCGGCGGTCTGCGTGATCGGCGCGTATGTGAAACGCCGCTCGAACCTCATCCTGATCGGCGAGCGCGAGAACACGGTCGTGGCGGCGGAGCTGGGACTCTGTCTGCGCGAATCCCTCGAATCGCTCGCGTCCTGCGGGATCGGGACCGCGCTCGAGCTTGACACGACGGGGAACCTGACGAAGGAGACGGCGTGGCTCGCCTACGACATCTTCGAGGAGGCGGCGGAGCTCTCGCTCGGATACCTCTCCGCGGTCCGGGTCTATTGCCGCGCGTCCGAGGGCTCCATCGCGCTGCGGGTCCGCTGCACCGGCGCGCACTTCGCGTTCCCGGACGGCTGGCGCGCGGAGGAGATCGGACGGCTGGGCGGCGCGCTCGCGGTATCGGGGCAGGAGGACGGCACGCTCGTGTCCTTCCGCTTCGACCGCTGGGGCAGGCTGGAGAAGCAGGACCGGGAGCCCGGAGAGGAGGCGGCGGGATGACACAATCGGCAGAATGGCTTCCGGCAGGCGCATTCCGGATGCTCGCGGCCTTCGGCGTCGCAGTCTTTTTCCTCGTCTTCGCGCTGTTCCTCACCGCGCCGCAGAGAACGCGCCGGATCCGGTACATCGCGGGTCCGTTTGCCGCGTCCCTCGTCTCGGCGGTCCTCATGATCGCGTGGGATCTCCCGTTCTCCGAAACCTTCACCTCCTTCGACGCGCTGCCGGGAGCGGTGCGCCGGATTCTGGCCCTGCCCGTGTGGGTCGGGGTGCTGATCGATCTCTTCGCCGCGGCGGGCGCGTGCTTCTCCGAGGCGATGCTGCGGCGGCACCGGCGGGAATCGATCACCCGGGCATCGGTGCGGGAGAGCGTCGACAACCTCCCGGCGGGGCTCTGCTTCGCGCTCGAGGGGGGTCTGCCCCTCATGGTCAACCGCACGATGGAAAACCTCTGCCAGAGCATCACGGGCGACGGCCTGCTCAACGCCAACCGGTTCTGGGAGACCCTCAACGGCAGGGGGAAGACCGCGGACGTCCCGGAGATCGAGGCGGCGGACGCCGTTGCCGTGCGGATGAACGACGGGCGGACCTGGGTCTTCTCGCGCAAGAACATCACGGTGGACGGCGAGGCGGTCGTGCAGTTCATGGCGACCGACGCCACGGACCTCTACGCGCTCGGGAAGCGGCTCGAAGAGGACAACCGCGCGCTCGCCGACATGAACCGCCGCCTGTCGCGGTACGGCGAGAACGTCACGGAGCTGACGCGCGACGAGGAGATCCTCGAGACGAAGATGCAGATCCACGACAACCTCGGCCAGATCCTCATGGCGTCGCGGGTCGCGCTGGCGTCGGAGGAGCGGGATCCCGCCGTGATCCGCGAGCTCTTCGGCAGATGGAAGCAGAGCGTCGCGCTTTTGAGGCATGAGGCGGTCCCGGAGACGGCGGACGGCGCGGACCCCGTGCGGCAGATCGAGGAGGCGGCGGAGGCGGCGGGCATGAAGGTCGTTTTCCGCGGACGCTTCCCCCGCGAGGACCGGGCGGCGGCGAGGCTGCTCTTCACGGCGACGCGCGAGGCCCTGACCAACGCGGTGCGTCACGCCGGGGCGAACGAGCTGTACGTCGAGCTCGCCGAAACGCCGGGCTTCTGGCGCGCGGTTTTCACGAACGACGGCGAGCGGCCCCGGGGCGGGATCGTCGAGGGCGGCGGGCTCTCCGGCCTGAGAAAGCGGGTCGAGGACGCGGGCGGGAGCATGACGACCCGGGCCGATCCGGCCTTCTCCCTGACCATCACCGTGCCGAAGCGGGTCGGTGAACGCGAAGAAAGGAAGTGACACGATGACGAACGTGATGATCGTCGAGGATCAGGCGATGCCGCGGCAGCTTTTCGAGCTGTTCATCCGGCAGAGCGAGAACTACGAACTGCTCTATTCCATCGAATCCGCGGGGCTCGCGGAGCTGTACTGCATGCGCCGTCCGCCGGATCTCATCCTGATGGACGTCTGCACGGCGATGGGGGAGAGCGGTCTCGAGGCGGCGGAGCGGATCAAGAAGAAATACCCGGAGATCAAGATCATCGTCGTCACCTCCATGCCGGAGTGCTCGTACATGGACCGGGCGCGGGCGGCGGGCGTCGAGAGCTTCTGGTACAAGGAGATCAGCCGGGAGCCGATCCTCGAGCTCATGGACCGCACGATGGCCGGGGAATCGGTCTATCCGGACGCCCTGCCCGAGGTGATGATCGGGGCGGCCTCCTCGCGCGAGTTCACGGACCGCGAGCTCGAGGTTCTCCGTGAGCTGACGAGCGGAGACCCCGACACGGAAATCGCGGCGCGGCTGAACATGTCCGTCTGGACGGTCCGCACGCACATCCGGCACCTGCTCGAGAAGACGGGCTTCGATTCCCGCACCCGCCTCGCCGTGGAAGCGCGGGAGAGCGGCCTCGTCATCCGGGGATACTGATCATAGTTTTGTTCTAAATGGTTGCGAACGCAGGGCGTTCGAGACCCCTCATCAGTCACTTCCAGCCCGCGTTCATCGGCGATGAGCTCGTCGACTTTGCAAGGAAAAGTCGGTTTCCCACGCCAGGGGGAAGCCTCACAATATGCAGCATTTCCGAGAATGAAGACGGTTTCCATAGAGAATTGGTGTTGGTTTTAGAAATGCAATGCACTCTCTTCGTTGCCTTCCCCCGCCGTGGGGAAGGTGGCCAAAGGCCGGATGAGGGGATTTTGCAACCTTTCAGACAGAAAACAGTATGATTTTCCCGCATAGAAACGGCGCATCCTTCATACATTGGCATCGGAATGAAGCCAGAACAACGAAGGAGCGCCGTGAAAAATGCAGGGAATCCGAAGAGTTCGCTATCTCCCCGAGGGGGAATTGCGCCTGACGCCCGAAAACCGAGCCGCCTTCCGCTCGCGGGAGAGCATCGAGGAGGCTGCGCGCCGCGGGACCATCCTCGAATCGATGTGTCTCCTCTGCGACTGCGCGACGATGCAGCTCACCGTCGAGATGCCGGAGGGGATGCGGGGGATCATTCCCCGCGCGGAGGCCGGATTTGTCCCGCCGGGTCTCGGATCCGGGGAGGTGAAGGACATCGCCGTCATCACCCGCGTCGGCAAGCCCGTTCAGTATCGGATCCTCTCGATCCGGGAGGACGGGCGCGGGGAACGGGTCGCCGTCTGTTCCCGCCGGGCCGCGCAGGAGGCATGCTGGCAGAACGCCGTGTCGCGCCTTTTGCCGGGGGAGATCATCCCCGCGCGGATCACGCACCTCGAACCGTTCGGGGCGTTCTGCGACATCGGGTGCGGGCTCGTGTCGCTGCTCACCGTGGACCGCATCTCCGTCTCGCGCATCTCGCACCCCGCGGACCGGTTCCGTCAGGGCGAGCGCATCCGGGCGGTGGTCTCGTCGATCGAGGACAACGGGCGGATCTATCTCTCCCACCGCGAGCTGCTCGGCACCTGGGAGGAGAACACCGCGCTGTTTTCGGCCGGTCAGACGGTCTCGGGGATCATCCGCTCGGTCGAGACCTACGGGGTGTTCGTGGAGCTGGCGCCGAATCTCGCGGGGCTGGCGGAGTCCACGGACGGCGCGATCCCGGGGCACACCTGCTCGGTGTACATCAAGAGCATCCTGCCCGAGCGCATGAAGGTGAAGCTCGTGCTCATCGACGTCGGGGAGGAGGCAGGCGCAGCGCCGTTCCGCTATTTCATCGATCCCGACGAAGTGCCGCGTCTCACCCGCTGGCGCTACTCCCCCGAGGGCTGCCGCAAGGTCGTCGAGAGCGTGTTTGAAGAGGGGACGAACGGGAACGAACAGCGAAAAGTGAACAGTTGATATTGAATCTATTTTAAAGTATTGCAAGCGTATAACGCCAGTCCCCCTCATCAGTCACTTCCAGCCCGAGTTCATCGGCGATGGACTCGTCGACTTTGCAAGGCAAAGTCGGTTTCCCACGCCAAGGGGAAGCCTCACAACATGCAGCGTTTCCGAAATCAAATACGTTATCCGTGGAGAATTGGTGCTGATCTCAGAAATGCGATGTACTCATTTTGTTGCCTTCCCCCTTGGGCGGGGAAGGTGCCCGCAAGGGCGGATGAGGGGGAACAAACGGTTCTTGATTGTTATTTTTAAGAGGGAAAATAGTATGAGGCAGGAAAGCTTCGGTTTCCAAGAAAAAACGGTCGCGGAGTGATATAGCAGTCCGCGGCCGTTTCTGTTTTGCTCTTTTGAAAACCGAGGGCGTCCCGCCTCAGCGGAAACCGGTCTCCGGGCTGGGGAGAAGAGAACTCCCCCTTGTTTGGTTCTGATTGTTTTGTCAGGTGCCGGGTTCCGGACAGTGATCCGGCCGCTTTTCTGTCCGATCAGGGGCGGTTTCCGGCCGTCGAAGGGGCGGGATCCCCTCCGCGGAAGCCGTCAGTACCAGATGAAATACACCGCCGTGGCCGCGACGACCAACAGGGCCATCACGCCCCAGAGGACCGTCGAGAGCAGCGCGAAGCCGCCCGCCGCGCCCGTGGCCTTTGCGTCCTTCCAGCGGAGCGGGACGATCGCGCAGAACAGGACGGCGTAGATCGGGAGAAGCACGCCGAGCGGGATCCATTTCAGATAGAGATAGATAAGCCCGAGGATCACCGCCGCGGCGCAGAGGGAGAGCTCGGCGATCTTGTATTTCGTGAAGGGCTTCGCACCGGGCACGAGAGCGGGGATCTCTCGCCCGTTTTTTTCATCGTTCGGTTTCATCGTTTTCCTTTCCCCGCAGAGGTGCGGACGGGAGCCGGTTCGGTTTCGTGTTCCCGGTCGTGCCGGGAGAGCAGGATGAAGACCACCACCGACGCGGCGGCGAGGAAGAAGAGCGTCAGAAGGACGGTGAGGCCGTCCTCGGGGGAACGGGTCCGGACGTCGGCGTCATCCGGCGGGGTGAACAGTCCGGTGAGCTCTTCGGCGGTGAGGGAGGCGCTCACGGCGGTGACCCGCTCGATCTCCAGCGTGACCGGGCTGTCCGCGTAGATCGCGACGCCGATGAAGTCCGCGCGTTCCCGCTCCTCCCAGCCGGAGAGATCGCAGACGGCCTTGCGGATCTCGCCGCACGCGACGCGGTCCTCGTAGAATTCCGCGCGGCGCTCGTCCGTGCCCGCGATGAAGACGAGGGAGACATCGGGTGTGGCGCCGGACGGGGAGGTCACGGCATATTCGAAGCAGAGCGCGTCCACGGAGGTGAAGTCGACCGGGGCCTCGAGGTTGCAGAGCGCGATGCCCGCGACGCCCGATTCGGATTCCTCGAGCGTGGCCGAGAGCGCGCGGGAATAACCTCCTCTCGCCGCGGAGAAGAGCGCGCTGTACGCGGTCCTGCAGGAGAGCGATCCGCCGCCGGGCAGCCAGTCGAGGGCGTAGTGGCTGGCGGAGAAATCCCAGAGCACGTGCGACGCGCCGATGGGCTCGGACCGGTTTTCCGCCTTGCTGTCCCACACGGAGCCGCCCGTCCCCGCGGAGCGCTTGAAGAGATCGTAGAACTCGTGGTCGGAGCGGTACGGGAAGTCCTCGAGCGAGAGGAATGCGGCGCGCAGCCGGTTTCCTCCCGCGGTGAACGAGAGGAAGTCCCCGATCAGGTATTCCTTGAGCGAGATCACCGCGAGACCCTGGTCGGCGGCGTCCATCGCATAGACGCGGTAGTTCTCCGTGACGGTCGCGGCGTCCGGAACGTAGAGGACGAGCTCGGCCGAGGGACGCGGGAGATTGAGGGCGTCGAGGGTCGTAGCGAGGAGGCTGGCCGCAGTGACGGGGGAGGAGGCTTCCCCGGCGAGGCGGCAGAAGGTCCAGGGGAAGTCCCCGGTCTCGGCGATCCGGCGGGCGATCATCACGGCGAGGGAGCGGTCGCCGAGGACCTCATCCGCCTCCCCGACGGCGTCGCTCAGGGGGATGCAGACCGTGAGCGCCGGATGATACGGATAGGCGGCGTTGTAGGCGATGCGGCAGAGCGCGGCGAGGGACTCGGCATACTGCACGGGCTCGCCGAAATCCGCCTCCCCGACCTTGGCGCGGTCGTTTGCCGCGACGCCGAGGACGATCCCCTCGAGATAGGGATAGCGCGCCGCGAGGAAGCGCACGAGGGCGGCGAACTCGAACCGCGCGCCGGGCAGGGTGGGATCGACGGCGTAATTCTCCGCGTCGCCGCCGTAGGTCAGCCCGTCGACGGGGGAGGAGGCTGTGAAGCGCAGCCACACCCGGATGCCCGCCGAGCGGTAGAACGGCATATCGCGGTCCAGCTCGGCGAGGGTGGCCGCGTCGAGGGACACGGACCGCGGGAGCGCTTCGTCATCGTCGCCGTAGGCCGAATACGAGACCGTGACGCCGCCCTCGCCGCCGAGGAGGATGTCGAGCGGGACGTCCACGAGGATCTGCGAGACGTTCGCCTCGAATGCGCCGACGGACAGCGCGCCGTAGAGCCCGAAGGGGGACGAGGCAGACGGGGCCGCATCCTCCGCATCGAAATAGCGGGGGACGTCGAGGGGGAGGAGCTCTCCCTCCGCATCCCCTTCCATGGCGGCGAAGAAGCGGTAGGTGTCCGGGCTGACGGGCAGGGTGGAGAGGTCCGCGGTGTACTCAAAGCGCGTCGACACCTTCACCGCGCCGATTTCCACGGCCTCGGCGAGCGAGGAGGAGAAGACGGGCAGGGCATAGAAGCGCAGGCTTTCACCGGAGAAGGAGCGCACGGCCTCGCGGGTCATGGTCCCTTCAAAGTGGATTGAGGATCCCGCGCGGCGCAGCTCGGAGAGGGACCCGATCCAGGCGTTCGGCTCGGCGGAGAGGGGGGATCCCGTGTAGAGCTTTACGGACGCGAGCTCCACCGACTGCCGCCGCTCGAGGTTCTCAAACTGGAGTGTGTAGGAGCGGATGGGCTGGGACGCGTCGATGGGCACGACGACCGAATCCTCCCCCGGGGCGAAGGAGACGGGCTTGGAGAACCGGCGTTCCTCCGCGCGCTGGCCTTCATAGAGGACGGACACGGAGATCGATCCGGATTCCGGCACATACCGTCCGAAGCGGATCTCGAACCAGGCGTTCGGGGAAGCGGGGATCGGCGTCGGGGAGAGGAAGTCCCCGGTGAGGGTGAGGCGTCCCCGGTCGTCCGTGATGCCGCGGCCCCTGCGCTCCGCGAAGCTCCCGATCTCGGCGGTGAGGCCGGGCGTTGCGTACGCTTCGATCGAGCGCAGCCCCGTGGGGACGGTCTCGGTGAAATACGGCGCGGTGACCATGATCCGCGAGGGCGCCTCGGACGTGTTGAAATACACCGTGACCGCCAGGCGCTCGAGCGTTCCGCGGGCCTCTCCCGTGTCGAGCGCGATGAGGTTCCACTCGGGATAACCGGCGTAATAGGAGGAGCCCTCGGCCGCGGTCTCGCCCGTGTATTCGCCCGTCTCCGTCGTGAGGACCGAGCGGACCCGGTAGTCGCCGCCCCGGTCGAGGTAGAGCCCGTAGCCGAGCGCCGCGTAGGGATCGGCATCCGCAGTGGGCTTGACGAGATCGATCGTGAAGGTGACAGAGACCTCTCCCGCGCTCTCCTCGTTGTCGGGCAGGGAAAGCGTCGTCGCCGTCAGGGTGGTGAGCATGACGCCGTGCTCCGCGTCGAGAACGTCGGCGGTGCGGCGCGCGTCCGCAACAAAGCCGCTTGCCGTCCACGAGCGGGAGGTCACGCCGAACAGGAGGATCCCGTCGCCTGAGGGAGCGAAGTCCGCCGGGTCCGCGTAGCCGGATTCGTGATAGGAGATCACGTCCGCGGCCAGAACGCCGGATGCGAGCACGGCGATGAGGCAGACGCAGAAAACGAAGAGAACGAGCCGTTTCATCGGTGAGGGAACCTCCTTTCGGGAAAAATCAGAGAAGCAGGGACGCGCTTTACGCGATGACGGCGGCTTCCTCGTCGTGTCCGTTGACCGTGACCGTCACCCGCGCGCCGGGTTTGCCGCGGACCGCGTATTCGACGACCTGGCCGTCCTTCCAGCGGCAGTCGACCGAGAAGCCGCCGCGCGCCGCCAGCCCTTCAAAGGAGCCGGCCTTCCAGTTTTCGTCGTGCGGGAGCGCGGGGAGCAGGACGATCTTGCCGGACTGGGACTGCACGAGCATCTCCGCAAACGCGTTCGCGCCGCCGAAGTTGCCGTCGATCTGGAACGGCGGGTGCGTGTCGAAGAGGTTCGGCAGGGTGCTGCGGCTGAGAAGGAGGTTGAGGTTCTTGAGGCACTCGTCACCTTCCCGCATCCGCGCGAAGAAGTTCGTCACCCACGCGCGGGACCAGCCCGTATGACCGCCGCCCGCTGCGAGCCTCCTGTCGAGGGTGACGCGCGCCGCATCGAAGAGGGCGGGAGTCCCCTCCTTCGTGATCTCGTCGCCGGGATGCAGGGCGAAGAGGTGGGAGACGTGCCGGTGACCGGGCTCCGCCTCGTCGTAATCCTCGCTCCACTCCATGATCTGACCGTGCTTCCCGATCCGGATCGGCGGGAGTTTTTTTGCGGTCTCGCGGAGCGTTTCAGCGAAGTCTTCGTCCATCTGGAGCAGGTCGCAGGCGTCCGCCGTGGTCGTGAAGAGCATCCGGAGGATCTCGGAGTCCATCGTCGGACCGGCGCAGATCGACCAGGTCCCCGAGGGGGTGACGAAGTGGTTCTCCGGGGAGTTCGACGGGCAGGTGACGAGATAGCCCGTCCGGGGATCGGTCACGAGGAAATCGAGGAAGAATTCGCACGCGCCGCGGAGGATATCAAAATTCTCGCGCAGAACGTCCGGATCGCCGGAGAAGAGGTAGCGTTCCCGGATGTGCTGGCAGCACCACGCGCCTGCGCAGGTGAAGGATCCCCAGCTTGCCCCCTCGCCCGGTGCGGTGAAGCCCCACGGGTTCGTGATGGTGTGGGCGACCCAGCCGTTTGCCCGGTACTGGATCTCGGCGGTGCGGCGTCCGTGGGCGGAGAGGAAGCGGATGTAGTCGAGAAGGGGTTTGGTGAGCTCCGGGAGGCGGCAGGTCTCCGCGAGCCAGTAGTTCATCTGCAGATTGATGTTGATGTGGTAGTCCGCCGACCAGATCGTGTCGTAGTCGCCGCTCCAGATCCCCTGCAGGTTCGCGGGCAGGACGCAGTTGTAGGAGGACGAGATCAGAAGATACCGCCCGTAGGTGAAATAGGTGAGGAGCAGGCCCGTGTCGTCATGGCCCTCGCGCATCCGCAGGACGCGTTCGTCCGTCGGGAGGCTGTCGGGGGTGTGATCGGCGTAGTCGAGGGAGATCTTCGCGCGTCCGAGCAGGGAGGAGAGGATCGCCGCGCTCTCGCCGAGGAGGGTGTCGAAGGACCCGGATGCCGCCCGGATCGCCGCTTCGGCCTTGGTAAGCGCTTTGTCCGGGTCGTTCGAGGGCTTCGGGGTACCGTCGATGCCGGGCCGGACGTAGGTCGTGTGCACGTCGAGGCGGATCGTCAGCCGGGTGATGGCGTCGAGGTGCACGCCGTCCGCATCGGCCGAGGAGGTCCCGCCTTCGGGCTCCAGCGCGGCGAGGAGGGCGTAGGCTTCGGAATCGGGGAACGCATGGCGGAAGACGATCGCGTCGGGGGCATAGTCCGCCTGCCCGAGCCGGTTCTCAAAGGAGAGATCGAGCGAGAAGGGGCCGTCCCCCGCGATCTCGCAGAGAATCACCCCGCGCGCATAAGACGCAAAGACCCGCGAGACGATCTTCGTGCCGCCCCGGGTGAAAGAGGTCGTCACAAGGCCCGATTCGAGGTCGAGCGAGCGGCGGTAATCCGCGGGGAGAACGCCGTCCGCGCCGCGATAAGCGATCCGGAGCGAGCCCGCCGTCTGGAACGAACCGTAGTCGAGGTTCATCCCGTGGCCGTGACCGCTTCCCGCGCCGCGGCAGACCAGGTACTTCTGCGTCAGCGCCTCGCTGCGCTCGTGATCGCCGGAGAAGATCGCCTCGCGGATCTCGCCGAGGTGTTCGGACGTCTCGGGGTTGTCCGCCTCCGGATCGAAGCGCCCGTCCCAGAGGGTCTCCTCGTTCAGCTGGATCTCCTCGCAGACGGGATCGCCGTACACCATCGCGCCGAGCCGTCCGTTTCCGATCGGAAGCGCCTCGACCCACTTCTCCGCGGGTTTCTTGTAAAACAGTTCCATTCCTGCCGCTCCTTTGATGAAGCCGTGCGTCGGCACAGCCGTTTTCTCCATTCTACCACAAGCGGGGACGTTTTGCAAGACGATGGCATGAAGGTTTCATGAAAAATCCGCGATCCGCGCGCGAAAAAAAGGGCCGCAGGGAAGCAGCCCTTTCGTTTTTCGGTTGCGTTCAGGCTCACGGATCGGCTTCGGCGGGAACGCGGATATCCGGCAGGAGATAATTCTCCCATAAGAACCATTCCCCCGTGCTCTCCTTTTTCCGGAGGGTGATCTGACGGGGAGAATCCGCGCCCGAGGACCGGCAGTTCAGACGGCAGTACCCCGGGTTCTGATAGGAATACGGATCCTCATAGAACGTGATCGTGTACGGCAGCGTCGGGGCATAGTTGTTCTGCGGCGACGTGCCGGCCCAATAGGAGCGGATCACATACATCTTTCCCGCGAGACGGTCACGCAGGAACTGTTCTTCATACGGCGACATCGGCCGCGGCCCGCGGAGGACGTTCACCATCGCGACGGCTGCCGCCCGGTCCGCCTCGTATCGGTTCAGCGCGGCCACGGTGAGGGCTGCGGTGCCGTACGGGGTTTTCAGATCGGCGAGCGGGGTGGCCTGCAGCTCGGCGGGGGTGGTCGGGAGCGCGTCGAAGGTGATCGTCACGCTGGCGTACCCCTGCGCCGTCTTGCCCGCGGTCATCGTGATGCCGGAGCCGGATGCGCTGCTCGGAACGCTGTCAAAAAGTCCCATATCGCTTTCCTTTCCGCATCAGAACTTGCCGTGGCTTCCGCTGTGGGAGACGCCGCCGGAGCTCATGTGCGTGGTCGTGCCGCCGCCGGAGCTCGTCGAACGCTCGATCGGCGTGCGGGAGACGTGCCGTCCGATGAAGTAGTCGTTCGCCGTCGTCACGTTGAGGCTGTTCTCCTTCGCGTAGTTCTTCGCGCCGTATTGGGTGCGCACGCTCTTGAGCTTGCTCTTCATGTTCGAGACCGGGACGAACGCCGCGCCCAGACCCGCGAGAAGCGACCCGAGCAGACGCCCCGCGGAGAACGGCTTCACGGGTTCCTTGTCGCTGTCGTAATCGTACGGGGTCCCGTGGTCCTTCTCATACTGGAGCAGCGCCGCGCAGGAGTTCGCGTATTCGTTGAACGCCTTGGCATAGTCGTTGCTCCGGAGATAGGGCAGGAAGTTCTGGACGAGGTAGTTGTCGCGGCCGTAATCCGTGAAGGTGCGGTTGCAGGAACCGGCAGCCGTGACCGCCCAGTCCCGCTCCGCCATGACCAGGATCAACAGGATGCCGCCGCTCCGCTCGCCCGTGCCGTAGCCGTTCTGATCGTAGAAATCGTCGGCAAAGGCTTCAATGTTGTAGTAGCCGTCCATCGTGTCGAAGGTCATGATGCCGACGTCGACGCCGTACTGCGCGGAAATGCTCTTCACGACGGTCTCGATCTGAGCGGCCTCGACGTCCGAGAGGAGACCCGCGCCGTCAACGAGGAGGGGCCTGCCCTCGACCAGCGGGACCTCTGCGGCGCTCGCGGTCGCAAGAATGACAGCCGCCATGGCCGCGAGGAGCACGAACGCGATGATCGAAAGAATTCTCTTTTTCATGTCGTCTCCTCCTTCTCACAAGCTCTGGAACAGCGTGACGAGCAGATACGCCACCACCGCGAAGATGCCGCCGTAGAGGAGGATGTACTTCCAGTACGCGCTCTTGTCGACGGGCAGATCGCCGACGAACTTGCCCGTCTGGGCGTTCATGGCGAAGGTGTATTTCTGTCCGTTCCAGGTGGTGTTCAGCAGCCACACCGGGTAGAGCGCGTACCGCACGGACCCGCCGTGGAGCTGGATGCTCGAGCTGTCGAGGGAGACGGTCTCGTATCCCATCACCTGCTCGGCGAAGGTGACCTCGGCCGTCTTCTTGATGCGTTCGTTGGCGCGGTCCACGCTCTGTTCCGCGGTGACGTCGTACTTGTCGGCGAGATAGCCCGCGAGGTACGCCGTCTGGAAGGGGACCGCCTCGTGCACGTCGAAGGGCTCGATGGATTCCATGAGGGTGTCGTCCATCTTCGAGGAGCCGTCCACCGGGACCGCCTCGAAATCGATGGTCCCGCCGCGCTCCACGAGGTATTCCTCGGTCTCGGTGTAGTGATAGTTCCGGTCGGACCACATGCGGGAGCGGGTGGCGCGGAACCGGAGCCGTGCGTCCGCCGAGGAGTCGAAGAGCCAGTACGGGACGTACACGCCCTTGATCTCGTCGAGGTGGTTCTCGTCCTTGAAGAGCTTCGGAACGAGCTTTTTCCCGCTGACATGCGCCCGCAGCGCGTCCTTCGCCGCCTTCTTGTCGAGCTTGAAGGGGATGACGCAGTCGGGCTTCAGCGCGCCGATGAAGTTGCCCATGATGACCGTCGGGTTGCCGCAGAACGGGCAGGACGTCGCCGCCATGGTCTCGTCGCCGATGATCTCACCGCCGCAGGAATTGCAGATATAGACCCGCATCCCGTCGGTTTCGCCGTACCCCCACTGGGAGCCGGCGTTGGTGTTCCAGTTCAAATCGTCCGCCGGCAGCGGCTCCGCGTTGTTCGGATCGAGCGGTTCGTCCGGATTCGCGGGCTGATTGAGCTGTTCATCCTTCGGCGCGAGCTGCTCCATCGTGAAAACGCTGTCGCAGTACGGGCATTTCATTTTCTGCAGGGCGGGATCGAATTCGAGCGCGCCGCCGCAGGCCGGGCATTTATAATCCATTAAATCCGCCATATTCGGAATGTACCTCCATCGTCAGAAATCGGTTCAGGATGCGATGTCGCGCGCGATCTCGCAGAGAACGGTCATGAGCGCGCCCCAGTCGGGATCTCCCCAGCCCCCCGTGGAGCGGGAGACCGTTCCCCAGCGCGCCCAGAGGGAATACGTCGTCGCGTCGAGCGGGATCATGGTCTCCTGCTCCGGATCCTCCCATCGGAGAGCCCGGATCGCAAGCTGCCGCCAGAGCCCGATCTCCCGCGCGGCGTCCCGGATGCGTTCCAGCTGTTCGTCCGTGAGGACCGCGTCCTCAAAGTCGATCCGCTCTTCCACGAGCCTCGAGGCGTCTTCGTTCGGGTGAAGATCGGTGAACCGCGCCGAGAACGCATGGACGCCCTTCGACTCCGTCATCGAGAAGGAGTAGCAGCCCTCGACCCACGAAGCCGACGCGCTGAGCGAGAGCTCGTCGAGGGGTCCGGCATCCTCTTCGGTGACGCTGAGCACGCGCGCCGCCTGCGAGAGGAACGCGCGGATCTCGGATTCACCGGTCACACGGACGGTGGAGGTCCGCTCGACGCCGTTCTCCCAGCAGAGGGTGAAGCTCCACGCGGTCATATCCTTGACAAGCCTGCTCTTCCACTTCGGGACCTTTTTCCCCGCGGACACGGCATCCGCAAATCCCGTCCCTTCTGCCGCGCGGCGGAATTCCGAAAGAAGCGCGTCCGGAACCGGCAGATCGTCGAATTCCACGCGTCCCCCGCCGTCGTCCTCGGAGCAGGAGAAGCGAAGACCGTCCTCCGTTTCGGTGAGGGAGAAGGCATAGGAATCCCCGGCGTTCATCGCGCCTTTGCTGAGATACGCGTGGACGATCTCGCCGGACGGCGGCCTGAGCGCGCAGGAGGGGAGGGAAAAGAGGGTGGTTGTCATCAGAAGCGTTCCCGTCAGCAGAGAGAGGAGCCGCGGCTTGCGCATGAATCTGCCTCCTGAACTGTGAATTGTGCAGAGGGCGCGGGGAGGAGCATGATCGCACGCCCCTCCCCGTGAACCTCGTCATACCGGATTACTGAACATCCTCGTCGCCGAACGGATCGCCGCATTCGGGGCAGAACTTCGGCGGATGCGCCGGATCTTCCGGTTCCCAGCCGCACTTGTCGCACTTATAGAGCTTCGCGCCGGCGGGCTTCTTCGTGCCGCAGTTCTGGCAGAATTTGCCCTTGTTGGAGGTGCCGCAGTCCGGGCAGGTCCAGCCGTCGGCGGTCTCCTCGGGCTTCTTGGTGCCGCATTCGGGGCAGAACTTGCCGGTGGCCTGTTTGCCGCAGGTCGGGCAGGTCCACGCTTCGGCGGAGGGCTTCGGTTCGGGCTTCTTGGAGCCGCATTCCGGGCAGAATTTGCCGGTGACGACCGCGCCGCAGGTGCACTTCCAGCTGTCGGCTGCCGGAGCCTGAGGAGCTGCGGGAGCCTGCTGCTGACCGGCCATCGCGTAGAGGTTCGCCGCGTTCATGCCGCCCGCGTTCTGCGCCATGTTCATGCCGATGAAGCCGTTCATCGCGCCGTTCGGGTTCGCCGCCGCGGTCTGCATCGCGTTGGACTGCGCGCCGACGATACGGGCTGCCGCCGTCCGCGGGTCGAGGGTCATGGAGTTCTCTTCCCATTCGGTGATCTTCTTTCTCTGATCCTCGGGGATGGAGGGAACGCCCATGGACATGGAGAAGACGGAGATGCCGCGCTTGCCCCATTCGTTGGCGAGCTCGGTGTTGAGCGCGTCCTTCAGCTCTCTGGTGTGGGCCGGGATCTGGTCATAGGACACGCCGTTTGCGGAGAGGACCGCGAGCGCCGGCTGGAGGGCGTCGATGAGCTCGGCCTTGAGGGTGGGGTCGATCTCGGCGCGCTGATAGCTGGACGCCACGTTCGCCGCGACGTTGGTGTAGAACAGAAGCGGGTTGGTGAGCTTGTAGGAGTAGGTGCCGTTGCAGCGGAGGTCGACGGAGAGCTTGTAGCCGAGCTGCTCGTTGATGATGACCTTGAACGGAACCGGGTTGGCGGTGCCGAACTTGTTGTTTGGGATCTCCTTGGTGTTGAAGTAGTAGACGCGCTGGTCCTTTGCGGTGTCGCCGCCGAAGGTGAAGCGCTTGCCGATGGTCTTGAACGTGTCGAGGATGGAGGCGCCGAGGGAGCCCGCGAAGATGGACGGCTCGGTGTAGGTGTCGTAGACGAATTCGCCGGGTTCGGCGCAGACTTCGACGATCTTGCCCTGCTCGACGATGATCATGCACTGACCGTCGGCGACGGCGATGATGGAGCCGTTCGAGATGATGTTGTCGTTGCCCTTGTTGTTGCCCTTGGTCCTCTTCTGGCCCTTGACCATCAGAGTGTCCGCGTCAAGTGCGTCGCAGTAGAAGAACTCCTTCCACTGATCGGCGAGGGTGTTGCTGACGGAACCGAGTGCTGCTGCGATAAGTCCCATTGTGTGAATCTCCTTTTTGGATAAATTTTTGATGAGGTTTATGGATCAAGGTACCGACTTTCACGACGGATTGTCAGTAACCCAGATTTCATGATCATTTCCGTCCGCGGGTACAGCCATGATGGAGCGGATCGGTTCGGTTCTTGCTTTGTCATGGAACAGCTGGCATCCCATCTTGAAATTGACCGTCAGATACCAGCCTGCCGGCCAGGCAAGAGCCAGGTCGGAGGTTTCGCCCTCCCTTTCGATGTGATAGACGACACGCCGTGTGTGTTCCAGCGAGGAGAACAGAGATTCCGCGAGCGGTGGATCGCCGTATGTGAACACGGTTTTTCCTTCCTCAACGGGTTTGCCGTTCTCATCCTCCCACAGGAGCGCATTGAGTATAAGGCTTTCGGGATCGGCAAGAAATCGTCCGGGGGCGTAAAGGCCGTCTTTTCCTTCAAAACGGCAGACGACAACATCGTCTTCTGCCTCGATCCGATATGTTCCGGGATCTGACAGAATCATGCGCAGAAACGGACTGGAATCCTCCCATGCGTTCTGGGTAAGAATCATTTCCATACCGTTTTGAAGGTCGTAATCGATGAATCCGTCCGGTGCGTCCGCTGCGGTGTCGGAAACAGAGATATCGGTATTGTCTACCTCAAGGTGCATTTCCCACACGGAATAGGGTTTCTCGCCGTCATCGTGATTTTCTTCCGTGTAGAGAACATAGAAGCCGTTTACTGTAATCCTTTGTGTTGTGCGCGTGAAGAGGGCCCATGTTTCTGTCTGGGATACACTCCCGTATCGCTCGATGAGGCTTTCTGTCCGGTTGGCGGCGAGCAGGGCATCGGCGGTAATTTCCCGGCGTTCTTCTCCCGGTGAAGAACCTTCGGCTTCCGGCATTGGCGCGTGTGGCTCCGCTTCTCTTAGCGAGACACAGGCGGGAAGGAGGAGGAGTACCGCGACAAGAGCGGCAAGTCTCGGGAAAACGGTTTTACGAAGCAAAAATGGCAATGCACGCCTCCTTTCCTTAACTTACTCTGCGAAGGTTACCCCCTCGCGTCAGTGACCCAGATTTCGTGATTCCATTGGTCGGCGGGGACGAGGTTTTCGGTCGGGTCGGTCAGGCCCTTGTCCCGGAAGAACCGCAGATTGTCGCCGACGATGCCGAGCGTGAAGTCCCAGGTCTTCGGGACCTCGAAGGCGTAGTCGCTCTTTTCGCCGTTCATCTGGACGTGGTAGGTCAGCTTGCGGGTGTCCGCGAACGCGTCGGAGAACGTCTTTGCGAACGGGACGATGTCCTTCCCGTATTCCACCTCCGCGGCGTAGGCGTCGCCCGTCAGAAGAATGCGCCGGATCGCGAGCGTGCCCTTGTCGACTGTGACGGTGTACGTCTCGGCGTACTCGTATTCCGCGCCTTCCTCCGAGGACGAGTCGCTCAGGAAGGTGTAGGTGTCCCCGTCATCCGTGAGATCCTTGATCGCGCTGTTCCAGAAGACGCTGTTGAGGCGCCTGTTGTCGGAGAAGAAGGCGCCCTCCGTGTCCGTTTCGTAGGCGATATAGTCCTCGTCGTCCGACGCGCCGGGGATCACATACGAGGTCGCGAGCGTTTTGCCCGCCTCATCGACCTCGAAGCACAGATCGCCGTATATGCCAGTCCGGCTGCGGGTCGGGCCTGCGTCAAATTCAAACTCTTCCTCCGAATAAGAGGCGACCGAATCGCCGTACGGGAAGAATGCGTACTCGGATGTCCCGTAGCCGTAGGACGCGTGTACCGCAACCTGTCCGTACTGCTTCACGAGCGCCGTGATGTAGTTGGCGTCGGTGACCTGCTTGACTGTGAAGGGAAGCCCGTCGGAGCCTGCCGCGTGCATGCCGTCCGTCATCCAGAACGCATAGTCCTTCCCGTCGGACGGTACGAGGCCGTCGGCATAGACGGTGTGACCTTCGTCCTCATAGAGTGGATTGTCGCCGTGCCAGAGATAGAAGCTCCAGTCCGCCGGAACCCGGAAGACCCAGTCATAGGTCTGTGCATCCTGCGAGGTGCGGCAGGTAACGGTCCGGGTCTTCTGCATCGCCTTTCGGTATGTGTCGGCGAAGGCCGGGAGCGCCCCGCCGTATTCCATCGTGTAAAGAGCCGGGAAATCGGCGTCATCCTTCCGGATCTCGGTCAGGGCAAGGGTGCTCTTGTCCGCGGTGCAGCGGTATTCGCCTGCGGATGTGCTGACGCGGAAGGTATATCCGTCATCCGTTTCGGCCGCCTCGTCCAGCGTGCCGCCCCGGAGCCGTTCGATGATATAGATGTTGTTTTCGTCGTATTCCGGATCGTATGGGGCGGGGATCGTGAAGACGGTTCCGCGGGCTGTGACGCTGCCGTCGTCGGCAATGCTGAAGCTCATATCCCGGGTGAGGCCGCTCAGGGGGAGCTTGTCACCGGAGGATTTGTACGTCGCTTCGGAGAGCCGGACGACCGAATCGCCGTCCCGGAAGAACCAGGCGTCGGTTTCCGTGTACGAATCGCTCGTGTGGACGCTCACCGATCCGTACCGCTCCGTCAGGACGTCGAGGGTGTTGGCGGCGAGCAGATTTTCGAGGGTGAGGGAGGAACGATCCGCCTCCGCCGCAAGGGTGTTCGCCTCGTCGCGCGCCCAGAGGGTGATGTCGTCTCCCGCATCGAGGAGGTTGTAGGTCAGCTCCCGGCACGCCTCGTCGAAGTAGACGGTGATCCCCTCGTCCGGGAGGAGCTGCACGAGCCAGGAGGCCGGAACGGTGACGGCTTCGGTGCGCGCGCCCGCTTCGGTCCTGATGTCGACGGTGACGGTGCGGGTCGTGTCCCATCCCGCCATGACGCCCTCGCCGAGCTTATCGCCGTTGTAGGAGACGGTGAAGGCGGTCGTCATCCCGCCCTCGTATTCCCAGACGCAGGAGGTGAGGGCGAGGGTGTCCTTCCTGACCGTGAAGATCCCCCGGACCGTCATCGGAGCGCCGTCCGAGTCCTCGGTCGTCTCCTCGAGGGAGAAGGTGACCGTCTCGTCGTCCTCCGTGACAAAGACGGCTTCGGCAGACGGGTTGTCGAAGAGGTATTTCGTGATCAGGGTCTCGGTGTAATCCTCCTCTTCCTGCGGATCGGCGGTGACCCAGACGCTGATCATCGGCTCGGCCATCAGGTAGGTGTTGAAGCCGAGGCCGCGGTAGATGCCGTTTTCGCTGTGGAAGACGAGGGGCTCACCGCCGTCATCGTCGTCCATCGTGATCTCGACGACCTCGTAATAGACCCGCTCGCCGTTCCGGAGCCAGACGCATTCGGCATCCGTTCCGTAGAGGTCGGACGCGTTGAGGGTGACGCAGTCGTAAGCCTTGAGGAGGTTCGAGAGCCGGTTCCCCTCGAGCACGTCGCCGAGGGTGAAGTCGAGGGAGCCGCCCTCGCGGAGCGTATCGCCGATCTCCAGGTAGACGAGCTTGGTCTGTCCGTCCTCCGGATCCTCGGCGAACGCGATGTAAACGAAGGTGTGGGCTTCGCCGTCCTCGAGGTGGTCGACCACTTCGACGGCGTAGGGCGCATCCGGATCGTCGGGACGCCGCAGTTCGCGCCAGACGCCGAGCATGGAGTCAAGGAATTCTTGATATGAGGGGAACGAGACGCCGGGGACGCCGTTCCGATCTTCGCGCACGAGTCCGCCGTCGGAGAACCACGCGTCGGGGATGCCGGGCGGGTCCTCGTCGGGGAGCAGGGTGTGGGCGAGCGCGTCGCAGGCGGCATCCGAGAGCCACGGGGTGCTCTCCGTGACGCGTCCGACGAGCGCGGCATAGAGCCCCACGACGTGCCAGAGGCCGTTCTCGTCATGGAGGTAGTCCTTGCCGTTCCCCGTCAGGCCGATGGCGAGTGCGCTCTCGAGGAGCTCATAGTCGATCGATACGGGGATGGGCTCCGGGGCCGGTTCGGCGACACCGGTCGGCTTGCCGAGCACCTCGATGCCGTCGGCCGGGGTGTTTTCCGGGGGCGGGGGATCGAGGATCGGGTCCGCGGGCGGGGCGTCGATCTTCTGGATCTTGAAACAGCCGGACAGCGCGAAGGCCGTGAGCAGGACAGCCATGGCCAGGAGCACGGCGGCGGATTTGCGGAAAATCGATGTCATAGGGAGACCTCCGGGCCGGAAATGAAGGGGAGATTTTCCCTCTGTTATCATAACACAAAACCCCGCCTTTCACATCGCTAATTTTAGTGAAATCACGGGGGAGAAGAGAAACGGACGGAGAAGAGCGGGCGGGGGAGGGCTGAGGCAAAAACCTCCGGTCCCCGATGAAGAAACGGCCGTGCGGCGGCATCGAGCCTGCCGTTTCACGACCGTTTGTTCCTCTGAAATTCTGAAATCCGCGTCAGCGGACAGCCGCCGCAGGGATTCACCTGTCACGCTTCGTGATGCGTACCCTTCATCCGGCCGCACCGCCGATCGCCGCCGCGAACCGATATGCCGCGAGCAGGCTTTCTCCGGCGGTGAGCTTTTCTTCGAGCCGGATCCCGCCGTCCTCGTCCGCGTCGATCACGCCGATCCGCCAGGCGAGGTCCGCCGCGCCGTAGATGGCCGGATTCCGCGTCCCGTCGATCACGATCCCCGCCTTGAGCACGCCGTCCCGCACCTCGGTGAGCGTGTAGCCGCCCGTTTCCGCGACGGGGAAGAGCTCTCCGGTCCGCGCGATGTCGACGAGGGCGTCCGCGGTGGTGAACCCGCTCTTCTGAAGCAGGGTGCGCACCATCTCATAGCTGACGGTGTCTTCCGTTTCTTTCAGATAATAGACGTCCTCCCGCTGTCCCGCGCGCGCCGCACCGAGGATCCGGGCGAGGGTGGCTTCCTCGACGCGGGTGATCCCGGGGTCGCGCACATAGACGCTCCTGACGTTGCGCAGCGAGCCGAGCGCGGAGGAGAGCGATTCGCTGAATGCCCCGCGGTTCTCCGGCGTCAGATCGATCTCCTGATAGAACCCGGCGAATTTCTCGCGCGCCCATTCGTTTCCGATGCGCGAGAGGATGAGCTCCATCATGCCGCTCGTGTAGACCGCGTCGAACTGCACATCCGCGCCCTTCACGCCCCGGTTGTACGCCGAGAGCAGACGCGACGCGCTGTGTTCTCCGAGCCCCGCCGTGATCCGCTCCATCGCGCCGACGGAGAGGGTCCGCGGCAGGGGAGCGGTGCCGTCCGATGCGCGGATCTCGCAGAAGAGCGCGGCGGCGCAGACGTCGATCACCGAGAGGGAGCGGACCGTCAGCACTTCGTCGGCCTTATAGCGGGAGAGCTCGCGCCAGAGTTCGTCCGACACCCGGCCGGCAGCCTGACGGCGGAAGAGCTCGAGGCTTCCCCCGCCGATCGCCGCGCGCGCGTCCTCCGCACCGATCTCGGAAAAGAGCGTCGAGAGGGAGGCGAGGTGGTCGGAGACCGTGACGGAATCGGAGAGGGTCAGCGAGCGCGCGTCGGCTCCGGTGAGGGAGGCGTAGTGCTCGATGACGTCCGTGTAGCCGGTGTTCTGCGAAATGATCGGGTTCGTGAGGCAGACCGCGATGACGGCGGCGCAGAGCGACCACGACGCGATCCGGGGCAGGAACCGGCGGTGCTTGCGGTGGGAAATGCTCGTGAGGCGGGTCTTGAGCTGGCGGCCCCGCATGGACATGTGGCAGCCCGCCTCGGCCGTCAGGGCGTCGAACGCGCACCCGCGGCAGAGCATCATGGCGTATTCCGTTGCGGGGATGCCGCAGGATTCGAGCGTCCGCGTGTCGCAGAGGACCTCGATGTCCTCGCGCAGCATCCGGCGGACCGCCCAGATCAGCGGATTGTACCAGAACAGGCAGTTCACGAAGGTGGAAAAGACGAGCAGGGGGTTGTCGGCGTACCGGTAGTGCGTCAGCTCGTGGGACAGAACGATCGCCGCCTCCCGCTCGCTCACGTCGTCCCGGAAAATGACGGCGGGCTTCAGGCACCCGACGAGCATCGGGGCCGGGCCGCAGTAGAGGGGCGGGAGCCGCTTTTCGGAGATTCCGAGCCGCGCGCCGATCTTCTGGTACAGGGCGAGGAGGCGCCCGTCCGTGCAGGGCTCCGCGAAGGCCATCGCGCGCCGCTTTGCCCGCTCATAGACGGCGAGGGAGACGCCGAGGGCCGCGCCGATACCGCCCAGCCAGACCGCGAGGACGAGCCGGTTGATCGCGTCCGCGTCGAGGGGGCTCCCCCCTCCTTCGGCGAAGTACGCGCCGAGCTCGAGCGACCGGTCCGCGCGCACGGGGGATGCCTCGGGAACTTCTTCCGCCGCGCCGTCCGTGCCCTTCACGAGGACGTAGGGGTTCTCCGCCGCCTCACGGGTCTCGTTCTGCGCGCGCAGCTCGTCGGTCACGTCCTCGCGGATGGCGTACATCAGGTCGCGCCCGGCCGGGATGAAGTTGTAGACGGAGACGGGGCTTTCGGGAAACACGGGGCAGAGAAGGCGCGCCAAAAGGACGGTCCAGAGCGCCATGCCGATGCGCGGAGGGATCCGGCATTTGAAGAGGAGCCTGACCGCGATGAGGATGATTGCCGTCACGGAGGAAAAGATCGTCACCTGCTCGAGGAGCAGAACAAAAAATCCGGACATAGTGCCTCCGTCAGCCGTGGTTCAGCCGTCGATTTCCCGAAGGATCTCGATGATATCCTTGCGTTCCTTTTCCGTCAGGTTGCCTTCCCGCACGAGGGAGGCCATGAGGCTGTAGGCGGAGTTGTCAAACACGCGCTTGACGAACGAATCGACCTCGGACTTGACGCAGTCGGACTTGGAGGTCTTGGGCGTGTATTTGTAGACGCCCGTGGACTTGTCGATGTCGACCGCGCCTTTTTCCGCGAGCCGGATGATGAGGGTGCGGATCGTCGTATTGGACCAGCCGGTCTGTTCCGCGAGCCCCTGAACGATCTCGCCGAGCGTCAGGCCGCGTCCGGTTCGCTCGCAGCCTTCCCAGAGCACCTTCATGATGCTCCACTCGGCCTCGGAGATTTTGACGGTTTTTCTTCTTCCTCTCATGGTGAACGATCACTCCTTCTGTCGCCCGGCATCCCGCCGGAGAGGGTCTGATTTCTACTGCTTTGATTATAACTGAAATCGTTAAAGTTGTCAACGGGCAGATGCGACAATTCCACACGGCGGAATTTGGTTGAAACGCCGGAGGAAGAGCGCGCGGCGCGGGGTCCGCGGGGAGCCCCCGCGGGCAAAAGGCGGGCTCACTTCGCAAGCCCGCGAAGACCGGGTCCGCTCATTTTGCCTGCGCACTATCGTTTGCGGGGATGTACTCGCTGAATCCATCGCTTTTTTCGCCTGCGCGGCTGGCGGACAAGAGGCCTCCGCGGCCGGCCTCTTGTCAATCACCGCCGCCCAAGGCCTTTCCCGCCTTGGGAATCCACCCTGCCTCAGATTCAACCTCCTTTTTATTCGGGAAGCGTTGTCCAATGGGGCATAACGCGGTGTCAAATCTCAATTACAGGGGCCAGCTCCGCGTTAGTTAGCTGGAAACGAACAAAATACGCTCAACGCCAAAGAGACAGCTTTCCTCGTCAGACTTGTCCCCGCAAAGGTGCAGCGGGAAAGTGTTCGATCCAAGCCTAACGATTTGCATGGCACCCCTTGCCTCGACGAAGTCGAAAGCTCGAACACAGAGCACTTTCCTCCTCGGCGTTGAGCGAGCCACAAGCCTATCCGTGCCACTCATCTT
>JAFPWV010000071.1 GCA_017412675.1 Clostridia bacterium | reverse complement strand
CGCGGCTGCGACAAGTACATCACCTACCCCGACTGGAACCCCGACAAGGCCGAGGAGATGAACAAGGTCGCCATCCCCGAGCTCGAACGCCTCGCCAAGCAGGACAAGCCGTGGCTGCTCTTCATGCGCCATATGGATCCCCACTCCCCCTACTACACGAAGGAGCCCTTCACGCGCATGTTCTACGAGGGCAACGAGTTCGATCCGAACAACAAGTCCCTGAAACCCGTCTATGAATTCAAGCCGTTCCGCGACTACTTCCTCACCTGGTTCCCGGAGGGCTGCACCGACGCCGAATACATCATCGCGCAGTACGACGCCGCCGTCGCCTACATGGATCTCTGCATCTCGCACATCCTCGAGAAACTGAAGGAGCTCGGCTGCGAGGACGACACCATCGTCGTCTTCACGTCCGACCACGGCGAGACCCTGTACGACCACGACTGCTACTTCGACCACCACTCCATCTACGACAACGTGCTCAATGTCCCGTTCGCGTTCAAGTACTCGAAGTTCGGGTACGAGGGCCACGTCGACACCATCACGCAGGAGAAGGATATCCTCCCGACGATTCTGTCCCTCGCCGGGATCGACTGCGGCATCCAGTTCGACGGCCGCGACATGACCAAGGCCGTCACCGGAGAAGGCGTGCGCGAGGAGCCGGAGTTCTACATCACCGAGGCGACGTGGATGCGCAAGCACGGCTGGAGAACGCCCGAATGGAAGCTCATGATCGCGCTGGAGCCGGACTTCCACTTCAAGCCGGAGATCGAGCTCTACAACCTCATCGAGGATCCGGGCGAAAACCACAACATCGCCGAGGAGAATCCGGACGTCGTCGCGTTCCTGAGAGCCCGCATGGAGGCGCACATCGCCAAGCGCGAGGCCGAGGTGGGCCATCCCGACCCGATCTACACGAACCTCGACTGGAGCGGCTTCGGCAGACCGTTCGTCAGCTCGCAGGAGGCGTATGACAACCTCCACATCGGCGATCCCGCGGCGGCGCAGAAGCTGCAGGACAAGCTGAAGGAAATGGGCGTGGAGGACTGAGCTCCTCCCCGAATGATCAGGAAAACAGCGAAAGGAGAACCCTCCATGTTTCTCTGCGCTTACTGCACCGCCAACACCCTTGACCGTGTGACGGCGGACGACGCGGCCCGGCTCGATCTCATCAACATCGCCTTCGGGACCATCCGGGACGGCCTGCTCTGGTATCCCCGGATCGACGAGACGAAGCCCGAGCTCGACCGCATCCGCGCCGCGCATCCCGGCATCCGGATCCTGCTCTCCATCGGCGGATGGGGCGCGGGCGGCTTCTCCACCATGGCGAAAACGCCGGAGGGGATCGCCGCGTTCACCGCGTCCTGCATGACCGTCGCCGATGCGCTGGCCCTCGACGGGCTGGACATCGACTGGGAATACCCGACGATCGGGTCCGCCGGCATCGACCACGCCCCCGAGGACCGGGAGAACTTCACCGCCCTCCTCAGAAGCCTGCGGGAAGCGCTGGGGCCGGAGAAGATGCTCACCATCGCCGCGGGCGCGGGCAAGTACATGATCGAGGCCATCGAGATCCCGAAGATCGTGCCCCTGCTCGACTACTTCTCCCTCATGACCTACGACATGGCGGGCGGCTGGACCCCGGCTTGCCACCACACCGCGCTCTACCCGACCGGGCATCCCGACGTGCACAACATGTGCGTCGACGCGGCGGTCCGGATATTCGGGGAAGCGGGCGTCCCGCAGGAAAAGCTCGTCATCGGCGCAGCCTTCTATTCCCGCCGCTGGACGCACATCCCGGCGGGCGACAACCTCGGCTTCGGCGAACGCTGCTACGACCCGGCGGATAAGGACAGCGGCCTCTGGGGTCCCGGCTACACCGAGATCGCGGAAAAGCTGATCGACCCCGCCTCGCCCGAATCGAAGGGATGGCGCCTCGTGCGGGACGACGTTGCCCACGCGCGCTGGCTGTACAACCCGGAGAAGGAGGAATTCCTCAGCTTCGACGACGAAGAGAGCGTCGCGGAGAAGGTCCGGTACGCCCGTGACAAGGGGCTGGCCGGCGTCATGTACTGGGAGCACAGCTGCGACCCGTCACGGAGACTGCTCAGAGCCATGAGCGAAGAGTGCCGCTGAGCGGCAGTTAAGGAGTTTACAGCGATGATACCGCTTCGCGGTAGTGATGAGGCTTCGCCGTTGACGCGGAGAACTCCATCACTCCATCACTGCGCGAAGCGCATCATCACTGTGCGAAGCACATCATAACTGCGCTTTGCGCACCATCACTCCTGCATTTTACTGGAGGATACACGAACATGCAAAGAACCGTCGTCGTGGGCATGGGACCGATCGGACACCGCCATGCCCGCGCCTATACCGAATCCGACCGGGCCGAGCTGGTTGCCGTCTGCGACCGCGTCCCGGAACTCGCCAAAGCCGCCGGAGAAAAATTCGGCGTCCCGTATTTCACCAAGGCGACCGAGATGTTCGCCGCCATGAAGCCCGATATCTGCTCCGTCACGACGGGCGGGTACGAGTATTCGTCCGATCACTACGAGCCCACGATGGAAGCGTTCGAGGCGGGCTGCCACGTCCTCGGCGAGAAGCCCATCTCGAACGACCTCAAAAAAGCCGCCGAAATGGTTGCGAAAGCCGAAGAAAAAGGCCTCTGCTACGGCATCGACATGAACCACCGCTTCACCCCGGCGGCGCGTCAGGCCAAAAAATGGCAGGACGACGGGCGCATCGGCTCGCTCCTCTTCTGCAACATGGCCCTGTGGATCGGCAAATTCATGCCGCTCGACTCGGTCTACTACCACTTCAAGGCCCTGAACCCGCACAGCGTGAACATCATGCAGTACTTCTGCGGGCCGATCCGGGAGGTCTCAACCTTTGCGATGAAGGCCCCGGGACGCGACATCTGGTCGACGCAGTCCACTGCGATGCGCTTTGAATGCGGCGCGGTCGGGCATCTCACCTCGTCCTACGACATCCGCCGCGGCCATCCGATGGAGCGCTGCGAGGTCGCCGGGGTCAACGGCCGCTTCGTGTTCGAGGACATGTGGCGCGAGGCGACGCTCTACCCGGCCGAGACCTACCTCAAGGAAGTCTATACGAATCCGGTCTTCGACGGGTTTGAGGGCTTCTACGACACGTTCCGCGACCGCATCCACTATTTCGTGAAGCAGGTCGACGAGGGCGCGCGCCCGGACGAGATCGACGGCAGCGGACGGGAAGGTCTCGAAGCCTCCCGCGTCATCCACGCCATGATCCGATCCAACGAAAACGGCGGGGCGGTCGTACGGGTGAAAGAGATTACGGAGTGATCTCTTCCGCACAGGCCGGCATTGCCCAGTCAAACAAAGGAGCACACCTTGCCAGACGTATTCCATCACGAGAGCTTTATGAGCGACGGGCCGGTGGTCGCGATCGTCCCGGCGGAGCACAACGGGCGGATGCGCACCCACTCGCACGAATTCTATGAGATCGTGTACGTGGTCGACGGATTCACCCTGCATTCGGCGGGCGGGACGATCACCCTGCTTGTGGCGGGAGACCTCTTCTTCGTCAAGCCGGGGGAGGAGCACTCGTACATCAATGCCTACCAGACCAAGCTCTATAACCTCATCTTCAGCGCGTCCGAGCTCGGGAATCTGCGGCGCGAGCTGGCGGCGCTGCCGGGGCTGGACGAAATGTTTTCCCCGACCGTTGTGCAGGCGCCGGCGGCGGTTCAGGGAGCCTCCGACCGTAGCGAGGCGAAAAACACGCGCCTCATCCACGTGCCGATGAACGAGCGGCGCAGCATCGAATCGGCGCTGAGGGAAATGGCGGAGGAGCGCGAAGCGAAGAAAACCGGATGGGAGATCGCCCTGAGGGTCCGGCTCGCGTCGTTCCTCCTGAAATATTCCCGCATGTACGCGGAGCAATGGGACAGCCGGGTGATCTCGGCGGACGACTACTACGGGTATGTCTATAAGATCCTCTGCTACGTGGACACGCATTACAGCGGGAACATCTCGATGAACGACCTCTCCGCCGTGACGGGGCTCTCCCCGGACTATATGGCCCGCAAATTCAAGAGCGCTTTGCACATGACGCCGTCGGAGTATGTGCGCAAGTTCCGGATCGCGCGGGCGATGGAGCTGCTCTGCACGACGGATCTCTCCGTTGCCGAGGTGGCCCGCCGCACCGGATTTTCGGACGTTTCCCTCTTTTCCCGCGTCTTCAAGCAGGCCGTCGGACTTCCCCCCGCGTCGTACCGGAAGAACGCGGCGGAGAGCTGACCGGCCGGGCGGGGCCCGGGGACACGAAACGAACACGCAGACGGCCCCTTCATTCTGAATTCTGAATTCCTAACTCGTCACTCTTCACCAACAATACAGAAAGGAAATCACCATGGAAAAAATCTTTAAGGCCGGCGTCGTCGGTATGGGCGGCATCGGAAACACGCACGCGACCTGCATCAAGAACGATCCTCTTGCCGAGCTCGTCGCGGTCTGCGACCTCATCCCGGCGAAGGCGGATGCGGCGGCGGAGAAGTTCGGCGTCCCGGCGTACTACAGCCTGAAGGACATGCTCGCGGCCCATCCGGAGATCGAGGTCGTGCACGTCACCACGTCCGGCTTTGAAAACGGATCCTGGCACTATGTCCCGACGATGGAAGCGCTCGACGCGGGCCGTCACGTCCTCGTGGAGAAGCCGATCTCCAACCGCATCGACGAGGCGCGCGAGATGGTGGACTACGCGGCGAAGAAGGGGCTCTACCTCGGCTGCGACCTGAACCACTACTTCTCCGAGCCCGCGTTCCAGGCGGACAAGCTCATCGCGGAGGGCGGCGTCGGCGAGCAGGTCTACTCGCTCACCAAGGTCGGCTTCAACGGCAGTGCGGTCAACGTGAATCCGGTCGACCGGAACTCCCGCTGGCAGATGCCCTACTCCCACGCGAAGGCCTTCCTGACGCATCCCTTCTCGGTCATGCGCCACTTCTCCGGCGACATCACCCACATCCAGGCCTTCATGGAAAAGCCCGGTGCCCGGCGCCAGAGCGAAGACCTGATGCTCTCGATCCAGTCCGTGCACGTCAAGTTCCAGAACGGCGCGGTCGGCTATCTCCTGTCCCAGCGCGGGGACGCCTCTTTCGGGCTCGGCGGCTGGTGGTCCTTCGAGCTCGCGGGCACGAAGGGGACCTTCTGCATCGAGAACTGCGTCGAGAAGCTCACGTACTGGCAGGCGGGCAAGGAACCCGTCGTGACGAACACGGGCGTGACGGACTTCGGCGCGACGTTCCCGATCCGCATCCACGCGTTCTACGAGGATCTCTCGAACAACGTGCCGCTCGAACACCTGCGCGCATCCGGACGCGACGCGCTGGCGACGATGGAGTACATTTTCGCGGCGATCGATTCGTACGAATCCGGCGGGCAGATCGTCCGTCCGCACGCCCTTCCGGCGTATCACGGCGACCCGCGGATCATTCATTGAATTGTCATTCAAAGCAAACGAAAACCGGGGCTCGAAAGGGCTCCGGTTTTTGTTTTTGCCTGCGCCGTTCATTTGGCTTGCGCACTAACGCTTGCGGGGATGTACAGCGAAATCACTTGTTTTTTTCGCCTGCGCGGCTGGCGGACAAGAGGCCTTCACGGCCGGCCTCTTGTCAATCACCGCCGCCCAAGGCCTTTCCCGCCTTGGGAATCCACCCTGCCTCAGGTATAACCTCCCTTTTTATTCTGAAGCTCCGTCCAATGGGGCATAACGCTTCTTCCTTTCTTGATTACAAGGGGCCATCCCCAAGATGAGTGGCACTTTCTATATCATGGCTCGCTCGCG
>JAFPWV010000070.1 GCA_017412675.1 Clostridia bacterium | reverse complement strand
TTTTATCTGGTCCCACGGCGGATGGAACAAGTTCCATCTCGCCTTTCGCACGTTAGATTAACAGGGCCATCACCAAGATGAGTGGCACGGATAGGTTCGAGGCTCGCTCAACGCCGAGAGTGCAGCGGTCCGTGTTCGAGCTTTCGACTTCGTCGAGGCATGGAGTGTTGTGCGAGCCGTCAGGCTTGGACCGAGCACTTGCTCGCTGCACCTTTGCGGGGACAAGTCTGACGAGGAAATCTGTATCTTCGGCGTTGAGCGTATTGTTAGCGTTTTCAGCTTCCTAACGCGGAACTGGCCCCTGTAATCAAGAAGGGATGAGGCGTTATGCCCCATTGAACAACGCTTCCCGAGCAGAAGGGAGGTTGAACCTGAGGCAGGGTGGATTCCCAAGGCGGGAAAGGCCTTGGGCGGCGGTGATCCCCAAGAGGCTGGCCGCGGAAGCCTCTTGGGTCCCGTCCGGAAGGACAAAAAAACAATCGACTTGGTCGATTCTTAATCCGCAAACGTTAGTGCGCAGACAATAGAAAAGGCGTACCTTCTTCAGGTACGCACAGTTCAATATTGGTGAACGAACTTGCCGCAGGCGCGCTTGTCCGTATGTCACAGAGACACTTCGCGCCAAGGCGAGTTCGTCTCCTGTCTCCGCGGACCCCGCGGCACCGCGCGGCGCGTGCAACGGGGAAAAGCGCACGCGCCTAAAGCCCCTCGCATATCCGCCTCACCGTCTCCCCGTCCGCGATCAGGTCGGCGGCTTCGCAAAAGGCCTTCGCGCTCATGCCGGGAGGGAGGCCGAGAGCTTCTGCCGCGCGGGACCGGCGGGCTGCCGCATCCGTACTTCCGTTCAGCCCGAGATCATAGAGCAGGGCGGGCGTCACGGGCTCGCGGCCGGAGGAGGGGATCGCCTCTTCATCCGTTCGGAATTCCGGGTGCGACGCGAGAAACGCCTCAAAGATCCCCGCGAGGATCTCGTTCGGGACCCCTTCGACCCCGAGGATCCCGGCCTTCGACGGCGCGGCCTTGCGCTTCTCCTTCCCACGAATCGCCGGGGTATAGAGGTCATATACCGGAACGGCGCCGAGCATCCCGCGCAGATGCGACCGGATCAGGCGTCCGCCGCCGTCGCTGTCGCAGAGCAGGATCACCCCGCGGCTGCCGAGCTTTTGGATCAGCGCCCGCCGCTCGGCGTTATTGAAGACGGAAAAGCCGTCGGTCGTCAGGATCACCCCGTCGATGAGGGACGCGAGCCGCGCCTTGTCGTATTTCCCCTCCACGATCACGGGGATGTTCAGCCGGATCATCGCTTGCCTCCCCGGCCCCCGGCGGATGCCGTCTGCGAGCAGATCAGCCGCTCGATCGGGAGATACCCCGCCGTGCCGGTTTTCATCGCGCGCTCCGTCTGAGCCGCCGCTTCGACGAGGGCCGCCAAACGTCCGGGGGATGCCTGGGACGCCGCTCTCCAGAAGAGCCCCGCGCGGTATTCGTTCATCTTCATCGTCCGCGCGTAGTCGTAGCGGTCCCGGCCCTCCGCCAGGAAGAGGGATGCCGTGCCGAGGTCGGCGATCGCCTTCGTGATCTGCGCGAGGACGTAGGCGGGCTCCTCCCGGCGTCCCTTTTTGAGATTGAGGATGCAGAGCGCTCCGGCCGTGTCCCCCGCGAGGATGGCGTTGGCGAGCGCGAAGGCGTCCTCCTCCTCGGTCCGCGCGACGCAGGCGTCCACGTCGGCGAGGGTGACGGATCCGTCTCCCCGGGCTGCCGCGTATGCGCCGATCTTCGAGACCTCGCCCTCGAGGCGGTACATGCTGCGTCCGGCTGCGGCGAGGATGCGGGCGGTCACCCCCGGATCGGCGGTGAGACCGTAATCCGCGAAATGGCGCTCCATCCAGCGGGCAAGGCGTCCCTCGCTCTCGTAGGGGAATTCGACGCAGTTCATGAATTTCATCGCCTCGCGCAGAAAGACCGACGGCTTTTTCTTCGTCCCCGGATCGAAGCCGTCCGAGGTCGCCTTCACGACGAGGACCGTATCCGCGACTGCCCCCTCGAAGGACCGGAGCAGATCGAGAAGCGCCGTGCGTTCCTTTTCCTTCAGCGAATCGAGGGCGGAGAAGGAGACGGTCACGGCCTTGAGCGGGGACATGAGCGGCGGGGAGGACACCGCGTCTCGGATCGCGCCGAGGTCGAGCTCCCCTTCGCCGAAGAAGAGGTCGATCGCATTGAACGCGGAAAAGGAGGGATCGTCTCCCGCGGCTGCCCTGCGAAGCTCCGCTGCCCGGCGGTTCTTCGTGAAGTCCTCGCTGCCCCAGAAGAAGTACATCCCCGCGATGTTCCCGCTTTTGATCCGCGACGCCAGCTCGCGCTCATCCATCTGCCGCACCTCATTTCCCGAAAATTGTGTTTTTTCACGCAAACTTCATCCGATGCCCCTTGAAATCCGGGGCACAACCGTTGTATAATCAATTTGAAATCCCCTGAGAGGATTTCTGCCGCACGTCTGCCTTCTGCCTTCAGAAACGGAGTTTCTTATGCCCAACATTAACGACTATCTCGACTGGCGCGGAGACCTTCCCTTCGCGGCGGCCCCCTTCTGCGAGGTCGATAACCTCGTGCTCTCGATGCTCTCCTTCCTCGATTTCTCGGGCATCGTATCCCCGGACGCGCTCGCCTCCCCGGTGAAGCTCTCGGACGCCTTCGCGCGGTTCCACGAGCGGTTCCCGGAGGGGGAGGATTTCGGCGGCGTGGTCCCGATCTTCGTCAACGACACGGTGGAGAAGGCCGCGGCGTCGGTGCGCTTCCGGGACACCTACATGGCGGCGTTCCGGGACGTCCACGACGAGGCGGAGGTTGTGCAGTTCAGCGCGGTAACGTTCATTTTGCCGGACGATTCGCTCTTCATCGCCTACCGCGGCACCGACGACACGCTCCTCGGCTGGCGGGAGGACTTTCATCTGAGCTTCACGCGCCCGGTGAAATCGCAGGAGCTCGCGCTCGAATACCTCACGGAGACGGCGTCGTATTTCAGCGGCCCGATCCGCATCGGCGGACACTCGAAGGGCGGCAATCTCGCGGCCTACGCGGCGATCTACGCGCCGAAGGTCCTCGCGGACCGGATCGTGAAGGTCTGGTCGAACGACGGGCCGGGGTTCATCCGGGAGATCATCGAATCGCCCGAATTCGCCGCGGCGGAGGGCAAGATCACGACGATCGTGCCGCAGTCCTCGGTGATCGGGATGGTGCTCGGCCACAACGATCGCTACGAGGTGATCGAAAGCACGGTGAAGAACGGGCTGATGCAGCACGACCCGTACTCGTGGGAGGTGCGGGGGCCCCGCTTTCTGCATCTCGACGAGCTGTCCCCGGAAGGGAAGCGGCACAACGAGGTGCTGGCGGAGTGGCTCGACGGGATCTCCCCGGAGGATCGGCGCAAGTTCACCGACACGGTCTTCGGGCTGCTCGAATCGACGGGCGCGAAGACGGTGGGGGATCTGTCGCTCGGCGATCCGGTGGCATTTGCGGCGAAGGCGGCAGCGATGATCCGGCAGTACGCGTCGCTGGACAAGGAAGCGAAGGACAATGTGTACCTGTTGATGCGCCGCCTCGCGGAGGCGAACTTCAAGGTACGGTAACACGAAATGGTGACAGCGCGCGACGAAGGTGCGCGCGCCGGGCAGTGCCCGGAGACGGGAGACGAACTCGCCTTCGGCCGAAGAGGTCCGTCTCCTTCGTGAAGCCTGCCTCAGGCAAGTTCGTTCACCAATATTGATTAGTGCGTATCTGAAAAGGTACGCCTTTTCTTTCGCTTGCGCGCTGACGCTTGCGGATTTGGAATCGACCAAGTCGATCGTTTTTTTCGCCTGCGCGGCTGGCGGACAAGAGGGCTCCGGAGCCGCCCTCTTGTCA
>JAFPWV010000069.1 GCA_017412675.1 Clostridia bacterium | reverse complement strand
TTCTCCTCGATACAGGAGAAAAAGGACAGCTAACGAGTTAGGATAAACTACGGGCTGTTGCATTTCTCCGTTTCTTGAGAGTTAATGCGACAGCCCCTTTTTCCGCGAGCAGAAAAACTTCTCTGGTGCTCTTGACAGTCACGCGAACGTGTGATATAATGTCCTCAAACGGTAAAAAGGAGGTGTGTCGTTTGCGCACGCATAAAATCTGCCTGCCCGGGACGGTCTTTCAGGTCACGGACATCGCCGAAGAGGGCGGGCACGCGTTTTTCAGGAAAGTCTTCTACGTCTCCGACAACATCATGCTCAGCCACCTCAGCGAAATCACCGGCCTGGACTCGATGGCGCTCCAGAACTGGGTGAAGCGGAAGTGGGTCCCGAACCCAAACAAGAAATACTACGGCCCGGAGCATCTTGCGCGCTTCCTCATCATCAACATGCTCCGCGAGACGCTCCAGATCTCCCGCATCCTCTATCTCCTCCGCTACCTCAACGGGACGGAGCCGGAGGACTCGGTGATCTCGGAAGCCGATCTCTACGACCTCGTCTGCAAATGCTTCGGCGCGCTCGTCGCGGACGGCGATCCGGCCATCGGGACGCTGGATCGGGTGATCGACGACGTCCTCGCGGACTATGAGGAGCCCGTCGGCGGAGCGAAGAGGCGGCTGGTGACGACGCTCAGGATCATGGTGTCGGCCTGCTGCTCGGCGTATGTGAAGGGGCAGGCGGACGAGATGCTCGACGCGCTCGGGGCTCCCCCGGACCGGCAGACGGCGCGTCACGGACAGAAACAGGAAAGGAGTACGGACCTATGATCAACTGGTGGAATTCCATGGACACGGTCGGGCAGATCTTCGCCCTCATCGCGATCCCCGCGACCCTCGTGCTCGTCGTGCAGACCGTCCTGTTGCTCTTCGGCCTGGGCGGTGCGGCGGACGGCATCGACATCGACGGCGACGGCATCCCGGATACGCCCGGCTTTGAAGGCGACGGCGACGGAGGGCTTGCGCTCTTCTCCCTGCGCGGCATCATGTCGATGGCGGCGGTGGCCGGATGGAGCGGCCTGGTCATGCACGAGGCGGAGATGCCCCTCGCGGTGACGGTGCTCCTCGCGGCGGCGTTCGGCTTCCTCGCCATGGTGGCCATCGCGTTCGTCATGAAGCTCGCGATGAAGCTGCAGCAGAACGGCAACCTCGACATCGGCTACGCGATCGGCAAGGTCGGGACGGTGTACATTCCCATCCCCGCGGCGATGAAGGGCTCCGGCAAGATCAATCTGACGATTCAGGAGCGGTTCATCGAGATCGACGCGAAGACGCGGTGCGAGCGCAAGCTCGCGACGGGGGAGAGCGTGAAGATCGTCGCGACCGACCCGACGGGGCTGGTGATCGTCGAGCCGCTGGAGAGCGAATGAAGAATTCAGAATTCAGAATTCAGAATGAAGAATGGATGTATAGAAAGGAACCGATATGAAAAAGAAATCCCTCGGCGAGGTCATGAAAACCCTCGTCCCCCGGACCCTGGTCTCCGTCATCGTCGGTTTTATCATCTACCTGTTTTCCAATGTCATCCTCAGAGCGATCTTCTATGACGGGCAGAACCCGGATGACATCGATCCCACCCCGATCTACCTCTCCATGATCGTGATCTTCCAGATCGCGTTCTGGATCGTCTACGTCCGCCGGACCAGCGACGACTTCTCCGTCGTTCACCGGGACAGCTTCTCATGGAAGGAAGATTTCCTCGAAACCCTGAAGGGCCCTGAAGGCCGCGCGATCCTGCTCTTCTTCGGCATCCTCGCCGTTCTGAGCGAAGGCGCGGCGCTCATCTTCGGGCAGAACGTCGTCACGGCGTTTCTCCTGATCCCCTTCGCGCTCGAAGCGATCATCCCGATCCCCGTCGTGCGCATCCTCCTCGCCTATCTCGTCACGGTCGCACTCATCTTCCTCCAGCTCGTCTGGCAGCACAGCCGGGACTTCAAACAGTGGCAGGAGCCGGGGAAACACTGAAATAAACGAAATTCTGCACAAATTTTCTCAAAAACCCGCGCACATTTCGCAAAAATATGCTATAATATGGAAAGGAGCTTCCCATGAAACTGTTTCTCGCATCCGTGGGTTCGATGAACCCCTCCGTCGTCATGCTGACCGCGGTCATCGTGCTCATCGTCCTGACCACGATCATCGTCATCCTCTCCCGCTATCGCAAATGCCCCTCCGACAAGATCCTCGTCATTTACGGTAAGGTCGGGCAGACGCAGGACGGCCAGCAGCGGTCCGCGAAGTGCATCCACGGCGGCGCGTCCTTTATCTGGCCCGTCGTGCAGGCTTACGAGTACCTCGATCTGACGCCCATGTCGATCCAGGTCGACCTCCGCAACGCCCTCTCGAAGCAGAACATCCGCGTCGACGTCCCCTCCCGCTTCACCGTCGGCATCTCGACCGAAACGGGCGTCATGCAGAACGCGGCGGAACGTCTGCTCGGCATGAAGATCGACGAGATCAAGCAGATCGCCGAGGACATCATCTTCGGTCAGATGCGTCTGATCATCGCGACGATGGACATCGAGGAGATCAACTCCGACCGCGACAAATTCCTCGAAGCGGTGTCCTCGAACGTCGAAACGGAACTGAAAAAGATCGGTCTCCGGCTCATCAACGTCAACGTGACCGACATCACCGACGAATCCGGCTATATCGTCGCTCTCGGTAAGGAAGCGGCGGCAAAGGCGATCAACGACGCGAAGATCTCCGTCGCGGAAGCGGAGCGCGCGGGTGCCATCGGTGCTGCGGAAGCGGACCGCGACAAGAGAGTCTCCGTCTCCAAGTCCGACTCCGAGGCGATCTCCGGTGAAAACGAAGCGAAGGCGCGCGTTGCCGACTCCGACGCGACGAGAAGAGAGCGCGAAGCGGAAGCCACGAAGCGCGCAACGGCCGCCGAGAACATTGCCAAGGCGCGCGCGCAGGAGGAATCCTTCGACGCGCAGAAGAACGCAGAAGAGGCGAGACGCCAGTACGAACAGGCCAAGCTCGAGGCGGACGTCATCGTGCGCACCGAGATCGACAAGAAGAGACTCGAGCTCGAAGCGGAGGCGGAAGCCGAGAAGATCCGCCGCCGCGCGAAGGGTGAAGCGGACGCGACGCTGCTCAAGATGCAGGCGGAGGCGGACGGCGCAAAGGCGATCCTCATGAAGCAGGCGGAGGGCTTTGCGGAGCTCGTGAAGTCCGCGGGCGGCGATCCCAATGCCGCGATCCGGCTGATGGTTGCCGACAAGCTCGAAGAGATCACCCGCATCCAGGTCGAGGCGATCAAGAACCTCCAGATCGACAAGATCACGGTCTGGGATTCCGGCGCGAAGGGCGGCGACGGCAAGAACACGACCGCCGACTTCATCTCCGGGCTGTATAAGTCCATCCCGCCGCTCAACGAGATGTTCGACATGGCCGGCATGAAGCTGCCCGAATACCTCGGGAAGGACAAAGCGGGCGAGGATCCGGCGCTTCCGGAACCGACGGACGAAAAGACGGCGTAAACAAAAATCTTTATCATAAAGGAGAACACCACCATGGCAAAGAAGAAAAAGAAAGTCATCGATCCTCAGGAAAAACTCCCGAACGGGATGTACAAGGAACGCACGATCCAGGCGCTCATCCAGGGCGCGCTGCTCCTCGTCTTCCTCTGCGGTCTGGGGGTGTTCTCCTACATTGTCTCCATGATCCCCGCCGGCATCTTCGGCATCGCCATCACGCGGGAAAACACCACCACGCAGTCGGTCTACGACATCCAGAACATCGTCCTCTGCGTCCTCGGCCTCGTCATCATGACGATCGGCGGCTACATCCTCTCGAAGAAGACCGGCGAGAGCGACGCCCTCTACGCCTTCCAGAACAAGCAGGAGCGCACGATCGACAGGCGCTACCTCCTCGTCAGCGTAGCGGTCGCCGTCCTCGCGTACTTCATCATCGTCGCCGTCATCAACCTCAAATTCTTCGCCGGCCCGATCTGGTATCTCGCCGTGTTCTTCAGCCGCGCGGAACGCCGCATCAACGAGGGCATCAAGGTTGCGATGGGCATCCGGTGCCTCGCCGCGCTGACCTGCCTCGTCGTGATCGTCCCGTTCCTTCTGAAGGGCGTGTTCGCGGGCTTCAAGGATAAAATGGCCGCCCTCATCGAGGAAGAGGCCGAAGAGAAGAAGCGCGAAGAGGAACGGGCTGCCGAAGCCGAGCGGGAAGCTGCCGAGAAGGCCGCCCGCGACGCCGAGAGAGCCGCGAGAAGATAAAAGAAAAACGTCACCTCCCGATGGGAACGTCGGGGGGTGATCTTGATTCGGGCTGAATGGATATGGCAGGAAAGCGGAAAAAGAAAAAGCGCCGCGGAAAACGAACGCCGGCGGACATCGTGGGGCTGATCGACCGGATCAGTCTTCTCGTGCTGATCGTCTCCCTCGCCGCCGTCTACTGCATCACCGCCGTCCGCATGACCGGGACGGTCTACCCGACGAAGGAACTGCTCGACGGCCGCGCCGCGATCCGCTTCCTCGACGTCGGACAGGCGGACTGCACCCTCATCACGCACCGCGGTCATGCCGTCCTCATCGATGCCGGAAGCGCCTACGCCTCCTCTGCGATGGCACAGATCGTCTCCCGGTATGCGCCTCACATCGACGCCTTCTTCGTCACGCATCCGCACGAGGACCACATAGGCGGCGCGCCTGCCGTTCTCCGTGCATCCGGGGTCGAGGCGCTCTATCTCTCCGCCGCCGTCAGCCATGAATCGTTTTATGAAGACACCGTCCGTACGGCGGAGCGAAGGAAGACGGATGTCGTGACGCTCTCCTCCGGCGGGACGTGGACCTTCGGCGACATCACGGTCGAGTGCTTTGACACCTTCGGCTTCGGCTACGAGGATCTCAACGACGCGAGCCTCATTCTGCGCGTCTCGGTCGACGGGATGACGCTCCTCATCGCGGGGGATGCCGAGCGGGGCCTCGAGGGTTACGCCGTCGACTGCGGCTTCGACCTTCATGCCTCCATCCTCCACGTCAACCACCACGGCTCCTCCTCGTCCTCGACCGAGCAGTGGATCGACGCCGTTTCGCCGAAGATCGCCGTGATCTCCTGCGGACGCAACAACGCCTTCGGCCACCCGTCGATGACCGTCCTCGACCGCCTCCGGAGCCGCGGCATCGCGGTTTTGCGCACCGACCGGGACGGAACGGTCGTTTTGCGCGGCGGGGAATGGGAAAGGTGACGCGCGCAACCGAACGGAGCTTGACAAAACTTCCGCCGTCTGCTACCATAAACGTGAGGGTGAAACCATGATCAAAGCTGCCGCTGCCGTCGTTCTGGCCGTGCTCCTCTGGCCGCTTTTCGTCTGCGGCGTCAAGCGCATCCGCATGGCACTCCGCCTCCGACGCGCCTGCCTGAGAGAGGGACACCGCCTCGTGCCGCTCAAACCCTTCTGGTTCTGGGGTCTGAATTTCTCCGCCCGCCCCGATTTTCTCGTGCGCACGAAGGACGGCCGCGCCGTCTATACCGTGAAGCTCTTCGGTGTTTTGCGCCGGCTCTCGAACCTCTATTTCGTGAAGACGACGGACGGCCGGATCGAGCGCTTCGAGCGTCGGGTGGTCCCGCTGGCCGGACGCTTCGCGACCATGCTCGACGAGGATCTGAAGCCGATCCCGGGAGGAGCCTCCTCCGGCGTCAACTTCGTGTATGACACCCGAAGACGTCTGCGCCGCCCCGTCGATTACGCCTCCCCGACCGAGGGCGAGCGGATCGCGAACATCCCGGTGCTCCTCGTGAATCCCGCGCCGCTGGCGGTCCGCGCCTCTGAGGAGATCCCCGTTTCCCCGTGGACGGTGGAGCGTCGGCCCATGTTCACGAAAAAAGAGGAGAAGCGCCTCGAAAGCCACACGGTCTACGACGGAGGACTTCTGCACCTCGACGAATACGTCTTCGCCGCGTCCGGCTTCATCAAAGAGCTCTCGGATCTGAGGCTTCCGAAGGATTACGGCGTCCTCTGATCCCGCGCAGAAAACGAGCACCCGGCCGGGCAGGGGCGCGGATGCTCTGTGGATTTGGCGCTCAGCGGATCTTGTATTTCAGTCGGAGATTGTCCGCGATCATCGCGATGAACTCGGAGTTTGTCGGCTTGCCGCGGGAATTCTGGATCGTGTAGCCGAAATAGGAATTCAGCGTTTCGACGTCCCCGCGGTCCCACGCCACCTCGATGGCATGGCGGATCGCCCGCTCGACCCGGGAGGTCGTGGTCTGGTATTTCTTCGCGACGGAAGGGTAGAGCACCTTCGTCACGGAATTGATGACGTCGCTGTCCGAGATCGTCATGAGGATCGCCGTCCGCAGATACTGATACCCCTTGATGTGCGCCGGAACGCCGATCTGGTGGATGATCCGCGTGACCTGCGTCTCGATGTCCGGCGGCAGGGCGTTCGACGGATTCTCGTCGCGGCGTGCGGGCTCCGCGGAGGAACGCGGCTGCCGGTTTTTGAGGATCGTCGCGATCCCGGAGAGCAGCATGTCGAAGTCCACCGGCTTCTGCAGACACAGCGACGCGCCGGAGCGGTTCGCCTCCATGAGGACGCTCGGCGTCGAGACCTGCGTCAGCACGATGAACGAGGGAGCGCTCCGTCCGGCATCCGCGTTCCTGCGGTCGTTCACGCGCCTGAGCAGCGTCACGGCGTCCGCCGACCAGAGATCCGCGATGACGATGTCAAAGTTCTGACGCGACGTGAGGCTCATGGCCTCCTCGCCGTTCCTCGCCTCCGTCACCGACGCGCCGGCCGAGACGAGCACCTCGCGGCACCGCGTCCTAAAATCGCTGTTTTCATCCGCAATGAGAATTTTCGTTTCCTTATCCATATCTTCTGCATCCATGCCTTTCTGATGTTGTAACTGGAAATCATTACCATTACCCGGTGATGAGATTTTACCATATATTGCCAGAAAAATCAAGGTCCGACCGCGTGAAATATTCACCGAAATTCCGCGGCTGAAATTGGTAACTTTTGCCATTCCGATGCGGCGCGGACCGTCGTAAACAAACGAAATCGGAGGAATTATGTCCTATCCGTCCTTTTTATGGCTCCGGGACGCGTCCGAGCGGGAGCCCGCCCATCCCGAAGAGACCATCAGCGACCTGCTCGGCGACGAATCGCTCCGTCCGCGCAGCGCGGAGATCCTGCGTGTGCCGTGCCGTCCGGAAGAGATCCCCATGCGGCAGGGGCTGTTCCGCCGGATGCTCACGGACGCCGCCTTCGCCGAAACCATCGCCCGGCTGACCGAGCTGCTCACAGACGCCGAGGTGCTGGCTCTGGAATACGCGCGCGCCGAGATCCGCGAGGAAAAGGTCCTGCTCTTCGTTCCCGTGATGCGCCGCTGCTTCGACATCGTCCGCCTTCTCGCGGCGTTTGACGGCGAAGAGGGAAGAGCGGGCGAGATCGGGAATTTCTGGAAGCGGTGGCTTGAAATGCCGGCGGCGTCCCATGCGGACAAGCGCGCCGACGACCTGCTCTCGAAGTACGATCCCGCGATCCGGCTGAAGATCCACGGCTCCGAAGCGAGCGCATGGGAACGGCGGCGCGGCGTCCGGGACGATTTCGAGCGGATCATCCGGGAAATGGGCCTCGAGGACGCGCTCCCGGCCTGGCGGCATCCCCAGCGGACGACGCCGACGGTCGTGCGCGGTGTGGCGGGTGTGCATTACGCCTATTACGAAGCGGCCGAGGCCTTTCTCGAAGAGAGCGGCGAATTCCTCCCGGACGGCGACATGACCGGCGCGGAGCGGGACTTGCGCGGCCTCTTCGGCTACATCGACGAATTCCGCTTTCTCGCCGACCTCACGGCATATTTCCGCCGCCTCTCCGACATGGGCTATCCTTTATGCTATCCGGCGGTCACCTCCGCGCGCGAATGCATCCTCGAAGGCGCCGTCGATCCCTCCCTCAGCCGCCGCGGCATTCCCGGCGGGGAAGTCGTGCCGAACGACATCTTCATGGCGTCGGAGATGAACGGCGAGCGCCTCAGCTTCTACATCCTCAGTGGCGCGAACGGAGGCGGCAAGACCACCTATCTCCGCACCGCCGCCCTGGCCGTGCTCTTCTTCACGGCGGGCTGTCCCGTCACGGCGCGCGGGGGCCGTTCGATGGCCTTCGACGCGGTCTACACGCACTTCCCGTCGAACGAGAGCTTTGAATCGGGCGGCCGCTTCGCCGATGAAACGGTCCGCGCCGACAAGATCCTCGAGGAAGCGACGGAGAACTCCTTCGCCGTCTTTAACGAGACCTATTCCGGCACGGATGAGAGACGCAGCGAGGCTTTCTCGAAGCGGCTCGCCGAGACGATGTACCGCCGCGGGACCTTCGGCATCTACGTCACCCACATCCACGCGCTGACCGGCGGGGAGATCCCGACCCTCGCCGCCCAGATCGACGAGCGTGACGAGAACCGCCGTACCTACAAGATCCGGCGCGTCGGCGGGACCTCGTCCTCGTTCGCACACGACATTCTCGAAAAATACGGCCTCGACCGCGCTTCCCTCGAAGACAAACTGGCGCGGCGGAGAGCGGAAGGAGGCGCATGACATGGCGGACCGCTTCACCATCCTCGGCGAGAAGCCGCGCGGGATCCTTTCCCGTGAAGAACGGGACCGCGGCATGGCCGTGATCGCCGATCTCCAGATCGACCGCGCCTTCCGCACGATCTGCCCGGACTCCATGTACCGCGAGTCCTTCCTCTCAGTCCTCGCGACGCCGCTCACCGATCCGGACGAGATCCGGGAACGCCAGCGCATCGCGCGGTATTTTCACGAGAATCCCCAGACGCTGGAGCGCATGATCGAAGTCATCCGGCGGCTGCTGCTCTCGAAAAACCAATGGGATGCCGAGCGTTCGCGGCTGATGGCATCGAGACGCGTCGACCCGCAGGACAAGAACCTCGTGCTCTGGGTCGCGCGGGAAAACCTCGTCCTGACGGCGCATTTTGCCCGGATCATCCTGTTTTCGATCCGCGATATCTACGAGACGATGAACCAGTTCGGCGCGGAGGGCGGCTGGCTCGGCCGTCTCAAGGACGCATCCCGGGAGATCGCGTCGACCGCGGACACCGACACCCTCCTCTCATTCTGCGACAAGATCGAGAAGGGCCTCGCTTACGCCCATACCTATGACATCGAATTCGACTGTTCGGAGGATTTGCGCGTGACGGTGCCGTTCCTCGCGGACTTCGCCTACGTCCCCATCGCCAAAAAGCCGGACAAGCCCCAGCGCGGCGGCCTCTTCTCCCTCTTCGGATCGAAGAGAAACAGCGCCGATACCGAGACCGCGGCCCCGATCCCGACGGAGATGCCCGAGGTGCACGTCAGCCTCTCCGGGACGGACCTCGCGTGGGGAATGGATCTCTCCGCCCGCGCCGTGCAGGAGTGCGACCGGATGCTCACCTCCCTTCTGCGCACGGCGGTCGACCGCTATGCCGGCCTCGAGGAGGAGCTCTATTTCTACCGCTGCCTCCTGATTTATCAGAAGCGCTTCGAGGAGCTCGGCGTGAAGACGGTGTACCCGGATATCCTCCCCGAAACGGACAACGTCATCCGCATTGGGAATCTCTCCGATCTTCTTCTCCTCGCGGAAAGCCTGCACGTCTCCTCCGTCATCCCGAACGATGTGAACTGCGTGCGGGAGGGCGGCCTCTCCGGAATGCTCGTGACGGGGAAGAACAACAGCGGCAAGACCGTCTATCTGCGCTCCATCGGGACGGCGGTCCTGCTCGCCGAATGCGGATGCCCGGTCACGGCGGAGATCGCCGAGATCAGCGTCCGGCGGCGGATCTTCACAGCGTTCGCGCGCGCGGAAGGGGAGCTCGTTCCCCTGTCATCGGCGGGACGCTTTGAGGAAGAGGTCGCCGAGATCGCCTCGATCATCGGGCAGATGGAGCCGGATTCCCTCCTGCTGCTCAACGAGACCTTCCAGACGACGGCCTACGACGAAGGCGCGGAGGGCATGGCGCCGATCCTCGAATACCTGTCCGCGCTCGGCTGCGGCTTCATCTTCGTCACCCATCTCACCCGGCTCGTCGAAATGCTCCGCGGCACGCCCGGCGTCACCGTCATGCGCACGAGTGACGATCCGCGCACCCGGTACAAGATCGCACCGATTGCCTGAACCGAAAAGAAACATGCGAAACGCGGGAATTTTCATGCAGAATTCTTGCGTTTTTCGCATTCCTGTGGTATAATCATTCAAAATACCGTATCGGGAGGCATCCATGACACTCAGACACATCCGACAGATCCTGAAAGACACCGATTTCATCCACACCGGCGGCTCCGAGGAAGAGCTGAACGTCGCCGGGTATCTCAAATCCGAAGCCGAGGCGATGGGCGCGTCCGCCTGGCTCGAACCCTTCCCGGTCCAGATGGCGGACGTGAAGCGGGCAAGCCTCGTGATCGACGGGGCGGAGATCCCCTGCCGGGGGTATAAGAACTGCGGCAGCGGCACCCTCGAAGCGCCCCTCGTCTACATCCCGGCGCAGGACCACATCACCCTCAGGGCCGTGAAGGATAAGATCGTTCTGATCGACGGAGGCCTGAGGCATTTCGCCTATCACGACATGCTCGAAGCGGGCGCCCTCGGGTTCATCACCTACGACGGCAACCTGAACTTCCCGAACCGCGACATCGACGCGAAGGAGCTGCGTTCGTTCGTCGCCGACGGGAAAAAGACCCTCGCCGTCAACATCAACGCGAAAGACGCGCAGAAGATCGTGAAATCCCGCGCGAAGACCGCGAAGATCGTCATCGAACAGGACGAATACGAGGGTGAGAGCCGCAACGTCGTCGCCGAGCTGCCCGGGACCTCGGACGAGTGGATCGTCCTCTCCGCGCACTACGACACCGTCCCGCTCTCCCACGGCGCATACGACAACATGTCCGGCTGCATCGGGCTCCTCGAAGTCCTCGACGAGCTGAGAAAAGGTGCGCCGCATCACTACGGCCTGCGCTTCGTCTTCTGCGGGAGCGAGGAGCGGGGACTGCTCGGCTCGAAGGCCTACACCGCGGCGCACGAGGAGGACCTCAAGAAGGTCGTGCTCAACATCAACATCGACATGATCGGCACGCCGATGGGCCGTTTCCTCGCCTGCATCAGCGCGGAGGATGCCATGGTCGGCTTCGTCAAGTACTTCGCGGGCGCGGGCGGATGGAGCGTCAACGCATACACGGGCGTCTATTCGAGCGACTCCACGCCCTTCGCGGATCACGGCGTTCCGGCCCTTTCCTTTGCGCGCGGCACGCCCGGCGGACTCGGGAACATCCATTGCCGCTATGACACGATGGACCTGCTCTCGGACGAACAGCTCCGCGAGGACGGCACGTTCGTTGCCGATTTCACCCGCTTCATGGCGGACGCGGTCGTGTGCCCCGTCAAGCGGGAGATCCCCGACAAGATCAAGGACGACCTCGACAAATACCTGAACCGGAAGAGATGACCGGAATCTTCGCTCTGAGAGGAGAGCTGACATGAGAATCGCCGTCAAGATCGGCACCTCCACCCTGACCCACGCGACGGGACGGATCAACATCCGCCGGGTGGAGACCCTCTGCAAGGTCCTCGCCGACATCAAAAACGCGGGACACGAGGTCATCCTGATCTCCTCCGGCGCGATCGGGATGGGCGTCGGCAAGCTGAACCTGCCCGAACGTCCGCAGGACATGCCCACGAAGCAGGCGATGGCCGCCGTCGGTCAATGCGAGCTGATGTACGTCTACGACAAGCTCTTCTCCGAGTATCACCACGTCGTCGCACAGATCCTTCTGACCGGCGAGGACCTCCGTGACGAAAAGCGGCACCGCAATTTCATCAACACGATCCTGCGGCTGCTCGAGCTCGGCGCGATCCCCGTCGTCAACGAGAACGACACCGTCGCGACGGAGGAAGTGGCCGTCGGCGACAACGACACCCTCGGCGCGCTCGTGGCGGTGAGCGTGAAGGCGGACCTCTTGATCGTCCTCTCGGACATCGACGGGCTCTATACCGCCGATCCCCGCACGGATCCCGACGCCCGGCTCATCCCCGAGGTGCGCGAGCTGACGCCGGAGATCCTCGCGATGGGCGGCGGACGCGGCACCTCCCTCGGAACGGGCGGCATGGCGACGAAGCTCTCGGCGGCAAAGCTCTGCATGGCGGAGGGCGTCGACATGATGATCGCGAGCGGCGCGCGTCCCGAAACGCTCTACGACGTGCTCGAAGGACGCCCGGTCGGGACCCGCTTCACGGCGGAGAAAGGGAGGGAAGCATGAAGGACACCCTGACCGTCATGCGCGAGGCGAAGGACTCCTCGTCCGCGCTCGCCTGGGCCGACACCGGGACGAAAAACCGCGCACTCCATGCCATCGCCGACCGGCTCCTCGCGGAATCGGCTGCGATCCTCGCGGCCAACGCGCAGGACGTCGAAGAGAGCCGCGAACGCCTCGGCCCCGTGATGACCGACCGCCTCGCCCTGAATCCGAAGCGGATCGAAGGGATGGCGGCGGGCGTGCGGGAAGCGGCGGCTCTGCCCGATCCCGTCGGCCGGGTGCTCTCCCATACGGTGCGTCCGAACGGCCTCCTCATCGAAAAGACCGCCGTCCCGATGGGCGTCATCGGCATCATTTACGAGAGCCGCCCGAACGTCACCTCCGACGCGGCCGCGCTGGCCTTCAAATCGGGGAACGCGGTCGTGCTCCGCGGCGGGAGGGAAGCCTTCCGCTCGAACCGGGCCATCGTTTCCGCCATTCGCCACGGGCTCCGGGACACCGGACTCCCGCCGGAGGTCTGCGGATTCGTCGAGGACACGTCCCGCGCTGGGGCGGCTGAGATGATGGAGGCTGAAGGGCTGCTCGATCTCCTGATCCCGCGCGGAGGCGCCGGACTGATCCGGGCGTGCGTCGAACACGCGAAGGTCCCGTGCATCCAGACGGGAACGGGGATCTGCCACATCTACGCCGACGCCGCGCTCGACATCCCGATGGCGCTCGACGTGATCGAGAACGCGAAGACGAGCCGCCCGTCCGTGTGCAACGCCGAAGAGGTCCTGCTCGTGCACCGGGATATCGCCGGCGAATTCCTGCCCCTGCTCCGGAAGAGGCTGACGGAAGAACGGGAAGCCAGGGGCCTCGTCCCGGTCGAATTCCGCCTCGACGAAGAAGCGGCACGGATCATCCCCGGAACGCCTGCCGGCGCGCGTGATTTCGACACGGAATTCCTTGACTACATCCTCGCCGTGAAGATCGTCGGCGATGTGGGCGAGGCGGTCCGTCACATTGCAGCGCACTCGACGGGCCACAGCGAGGCGATCCTCACAAAGAGCGAGGCAAACGCGGCGTTCTTCACCCGCGCAGTCGACGCTGCCGCCGTGTACGTCAACGCCTCGACGCGCTTCACCGACGGCGGGGAATTCGGCCTCGGCTGCGAAATGGGTATCTCGACGCAGAAGCTCCACGCGCGCGGCCCGATGGGACTCGAGGAGCTGACGTCGTATAAGTATATCATCCGCGGAAACGGGCAGATCCGGTGAATTATTGAATTTTTCTTCAGGAATTTAGAAAATTAACAGAAACTTCATGTGCGAAACCAGATTTTTTCACCTCTCCGATCGCTGACTATGATTTAATATAGTCAGCGATTTCCGTTTCCGGATGGAGACGGTGACAAGGAGAAAGAGAATGAAACACAATCTGAAAGCGATCACGGCGGGCGTGCTTGCCCTCCTGGTCCTCGCGCTTGCCGCCTGCTCTGAAAAGGCGGGAGAAGCAAAGGATCCGGAGACACCGGCGAATTCCTCCGATGTCGCGGCGGAGATCGTCGCAGAGGAAGAGACGGAATACGATCCGTTCGCCGAACTTCCCGCGGAGAAATACGACGGGCGGTCCTTCCGTCTGCTCGCACGTGAGGCATACCTCTATGAGCTCTGGACCGAGGAAATGACGGGCGACGTCTTCAACGATGCCGTGTTTGACCGCAACTCCCTCGTCGAGGCACGGTATGACGTGAAGATCGATCCCATCCCGACTGCGGGCGAATGGGGCGACCGTGACCGCTTCCTCGCAACCGTCCGCGCGTCCGTACAGGCGAACGACGGTGCGTACGACCTCATCGACGGGTATGCCGCGACGATCGGGAACGGCTTTTCGTCCGGGCTTTATCTGAACCTGCGCGAGGTTCCGAATCTCCAGCTCGAAAAGAACTGGTGGTCCGCTCTCCTGCGTGACGAGCTGACGGTCAACGGACGGCTTTTTGCCATCACCGGAGACATCGCCGTCAACATGTGGGAACAGATGCAGGTGCTTTTCTTCAACAAGAAGCTCGCGCTGGACTATGATATCGGCTCTCCCTATGATGCCGTCCTCGATGGCTCGTGGACCTTTGAAAAGTACCTTTCGATGATCGCGGGCCATTCCGCGGATCTCGACGGCGACGGGAAGATGACCGTGAACGACAGCTACGGCGCAGTCTACTATGACGCCCTCACATTCGACAACCTCCACAACGCGTTCGGCGTCCGCTACACGAAGCGCGACACGGACGGCAGTATCGAGCTCGACCTCTATAACGATCAGATCGTCACCATTTCCGAACTCGCCAGCGCGCTTGCGTTCAGCAACCCGGACGTCTGGTACGAGAACAAGGGTGTCGGTGACAGCCGCGAACCCGCCCGGAAGATATTCTCCGAGAGCCGCGGCCTCTTCTTCGCAAGTGTCCTCGAAGACGCGATCATCATGCGCGACATGGACGCGGATTTCGGCATCCTGCCTTATCCGAAGTGGGATGAAGCGCAGACGGCGTATTACACCACCTCCCGCGACGGCCGATCCATGTTCGCCATCCCGATCGACGTGCCGGACGCCGCTTTCTCCGGGCTCATCACCGAGGCCATGTGCATCGAGGGGAGCCGCACCGTCATCCCTGTCTATTATGACAAGGTCCTGAAGGGCAAGACCGCCCGTGACGAGGAAAGCGCTTCCATGCTTGACACGATCCGTGCGGGCCTCGTCCTCGACTTCGCGGCGGAATATGCCGTGCAGGCCGAACGCTGCGGCTTCATCATCCGCGACGTCATCGAGCAGAACACCAACATCGCATCGCTTTACAAATCAAAGGAAAAGGTTTATATGAAATCTTTCGAGAAATTCCTCGCAGCGTATTACGATTGAGCGTTGTACGGACAGCCGTGGGTCAAACCTGCGGCTGTTTTTTCGTCTTGATTTCTGCGGCGGGTTGTGCTATACTCAAAAAAACACCCTTGGAGGACGGTATGCTCGAAAAGAACGGATATGAATTCATGCACGGAAGAAGGAAGGCGTCGCCGGTCGTCGGGCCGGGGGAATTCGTCTTCTCCGCGGCGCACCTCGACCACGGACACATCTTCGGCATGACGCGCGCCCTGATCGAAGCGGGCGGGACCCTCCGATCCGTCTGGGACCCGGATCCGAAGAAGCGCGCGGACTTTTTGAAAGCCTTCCCCGGAACGGCCGAAGCCCGGTGCGAGGAAGAGATCCTCGCCGATCCGGCCGTCAGCCTCGTCGCGGGTGCCGCGGTGACGAACGAGCGGTGCGCCTTCGGGCTGCGCGTGATGAACGTGGGGAAGGACTATTTCACCGACAAGGCCCCGATGACGACGCTCGATCAGGTCGACGCCGCGCGCGAAGCGGTCCGCCGGACGGGCAGAAAATACATGGTCTACTACTCCGAGCGCCTCCACGTCGAGTGCGCGGTCCTTGCGGGCTATCTGATCGAAGACGGCCTCATCGGGCGGGTGCTCAGCGTCTCGGGCTTCGGACCGCACCGGATCGGACCTCCGTCGGGACGTCCCGGCTGGTTCTGGCAGCGCGAGCCGAGCGGCGGGATCCTCTGCGACATCGGGAGCCATCAGATCGAGCAATACCTGTTCTACACCGGGGAAGAGGATGCACGGATCTGTGCGGCGCGAATCGCAAACTACGCCCACCCGGATGCGCCGGGGTTCGATGATTTCGGCGACTGCGCGCTCACCGGCGAAAACGGCACGACGAACTATTTCCGCGTCGACTGGTTCACGCCGGACGGACTGAGGACCTGGGGGGACGGCCGCACGCTCATCCTCGGGACCGAGGGCTATATCGAAATGCGCAAGTTCATCGACGTTGCGGCGGACAGGTCGGGCGGGAACCACCTCTTCCTCGTCAACGGCGACGGCGAGCAGTATATCGGCGCATCGGGCGTCACGGGCTTCCCGTTTTTCGGGGACCTCATCCTCGACTGTCTCGACCGCACCGAGCGCGCCATGACGCAGGAGCACGCGTTCAAGGCGGCCGAGCTCAGCATCCGCGCGCAGGCCATGGCCGCGGACCTCACACCGATGGAGGGACGGAGATAGAAAATTCTTGCATTTTTTCATCCGCTTTTTTTCGTACACTCTTGACAGAACGCGTTTTCCTTGCTATACTATAGCAAATAAACCAAGCAGGAGGCCGCGCCATGAAAGCCCGCATCCTGTCCCTCATCCTCGTCCTCTGTTTGCTTCTGTCCTCCCTCGCGTCCTGCCAAACCGCGGACACGCCGTCGCCGACCGGCAGCGGGACGTCCTCCGGAAAGCCGCAGCAAAACGCCGAGGCGCGTTCTGACGGCGATGAGATGCCCGAGACCGCATGGCCGACGCCGGACTATTCCGATTTTGAAATGCCCGGAGAGACGGACACGCTCGTGCTCTATACCGCGGATCTTTTGACCATCACCATGCAGACGGCGGTGGCAATCTTTCAGGAGCGATATCCCGATGTGCGCGTCGAGTGGCAGAAGCTCTCACCGGAGGAATACGAAACGCGGGTCCGCGCGGAGATCCCCGCAGGAAAGGGACCGGATCTGCTTTATACGAATATGACCGAGCTTCCCGACGTCTATAAGACCATGGGGACGGGGCTGTTCGAGGATCTGAACCCGTACCTTGCCGCCGATGAGGAGATCGTCCCGGAGGATTTCATCCGCGGGATCTTCGACGGTGCGCTGTATCAGGGAAAGCGGTACATTGTCCCCGTCGGACACCTTCCCCAGATCCTCGCGACAAGTGAGGAGCTCCTCGCGGAGATCGGCGTCACGGCGGAAGACCTCAACACCTACGACGGCTTCCTCGACGCCTGCACCGGTTTCCACAACCTCTACCCGGAGAGCAGCATCCTCGCCGACATGGGACCGCATGACAACGACACATCGGCGTTTTCCGTCCTCTACACAGCAGCCGGCTTCCGCATGATCGATTACGAAAACGCCGCGGTGTCCGTCGACGAGCAGGCATTCCGGAAGATGGTCGACGTATGCCGCCTCTTTGCCGGAAACGATCCGTGCAAGCTGGATTATGCGGACGGCGCGTATATCTCTTATGGCGCGATCCTCAAGCGGGAAGGCATGTTCACCAACTTCATCTCCTCCGCGCTGATGCTCGATTCCTTCCAGTACGGCATGAAAAACGGCGGGGAAACGCCGGTCCTTCTGACGCCTCCTTCGGCGGAGGGCGGGAAATCCACGATGATCTGTACCTTCGGCGCCATCCCGAAAAGCGCCGCGAACAAGCTGAACGCGTGGCGGATGCTCAAGATCCTTCTGTCGGACGAGGTGCAGGGAAACGCGGAGGCGATCGTCGGAATGAGCCCCGTGCGGGTATCCGCCGTCCCGCTTTATGTGAATTACGAGTACTATGAGGGATTTGTCGTCCCCAATCTCTGCGGACTTGATGCGCTTCTCTTGGATTTTGACCGCCTGAGCGTCCGTCCTCCCGTTCTCCTCCAATCGGTATGGGACGAGATGAAGCCGTATATCAAGGGGAACAAGTCCTTTGACGACTGCTACAAAAAGCTATTGAACGTCCTCGAGATCTACAAGGACGAATGACCTCCCGGGTCGAAAAAAGCGCGGATCTTCACCGCGCTTTTCGATCGTCATAGAAATCCCGGCGTTCCTCCCGGCGGGCTTCCTCCCCCGCAAGGACGCAGAGACACATGAAGAATACGCCGACGAGCCCGCCCACAAGCATCCCGGCGAAAAACAGGATCCATTCCATTGAAAAAAACCTCCGGTCATGCGTTCTCTTTCGGAGTATGCGCGCGCCGGAGGCATTTTATGCGGTTTTGATCCGGGATTTCCGGGCATTCGATCATCCGAGCGCGACGTCGAGCGCCAGCATCATCACGAAACCGACGGCGAAGCACACCGTTCCGATGTTCGAGTGCTCTCCCTCCGACATCTCCGGGACGAGCTCTTCGATGACGACGTAGATCATCGCGCCCGCCGCAAAGCTCAGAAGATACGGCAGGACCGGGAGCAGCACCCCCGCCGCGAGGATCGTGATCAGGGCGCCGATCGGCTCCACAATGCCGGAGAGGACCCCCATGAGGAAGGTTTTCCCCTTCGGCATCCCTTCCGCCGAGAGCGGCATCGACACGATCGCGCCTTCCGGAAAGTTCTGCAGCGCGATCCCGAGGGACAATGCGAGCGCGCCCATCACGGTGATCTTTTCGTTCCCGTAGAGCCAGCCCGCGTACACCACGCCGACTGCCATGCCCTCCGGCAGATTGTGCAGCGTCACGGCGAGCACGAGCTTCGTGGTCTTTTTGAGTCCGCCGCCGCCCCTGCCTTCTTCGGTCCCTTCCATGTGCGTATGCGGCACCGCGGCGTCGAGGACCAGCAGAAACAGCATCCCGATGAGAAACCCGACGGCGGTCGGCAGAAACCCGAGCCGTCCGGCGGACTCCGTCAGCTCCAGCGCGGGGACGATCAGGCTGAAGAACGACGCCGATACCATGATCCCGGCCGCAAATCCCGTCAGCGCGCGGCTGAGACGTTCCTTCATTCTTCCTCCCATGAAAAACACACATGCCGCGCCGAGCGACGTGCCGAGGAAGGGGATGAGCACACCGAGCGTCACATGACCGATCATTTTGTTTCCTCCATTTCCTCAAAGCCGGGCGCGGCGATCCGGGAGGCCAATCTCTCTTTCATGGATCCGTCCTCCCGCCATCTGCGGTTCTGTTTCACGGCAATTCGCTCTCTTTCATGGTATGCGAAAACCGGAACGTTGTGCGCGACCGCCGATGCCTCGGAGTTAGCTTTTGCTTACTCAAAACATATTATATCACATCGGCGAAGAGAATGCAAGAGCCCGGCAAAAAAAGACTGCCGCGTTTGGAAGGCGGCAGCCTTTGGGGGAGGATTCCGATTGTTTATTCGGCGTTTGCGTAGGCCGTGTTGACCTTTTCGAGGGCTTTGCCGATGGCCTTGCTCGCAGCCGCGAACTTGGAGGCAGCGGTGTTCGCGCGGGCGGAGATCATGCCGTCGACCATGCCGCTCAGGCCGCCCATACCGTTCTGGTAGCCGATATCGTAGTCCATGCCGCGGAAGATGTAGCCGAGCATGTCGGCGGTGCGCTCGTCGCGGGCGAACTTCGATTCGAGGGCATTTTCAATGTAGGCCGGCGCGATGGTCAGGCTGGATTCATAGCCCATCGCCTGGAGGATGTAACCGGCGAAAGCCTTGTCGGCCGTGGTCTTCGGGATGCAGATCATCTGGGCGAGGGTCGCGCAGGTGGTGCGGTAGTCGGACTGCGTTTCGTCGTACTTCACCATCGGAAGGACGCCGAAGTCGTATTCGAGGGTACGGAAGTTCGCCAGCTTCTGGGTGACTTCGATGAAGAAGAGCGCGCGGCCCGCGGTGAAGACGGGTTCCGCAACGTCCCAGCTGCCCGCGAAGATGACGTTGTTGTTCATGACGTCGATGATCCGGTCGATCGCGGTGAAGGTGAACTCGTTGTTGAGGTTGAAGACGAGCTCCTTGTCCACGACCTTGGTGTACGGATCGGCCCAGGCGTGCAGGAAGTTGCCGAGGTACGACGCGTTCGCCGTGCAGCCCCAGGTGTCGTTCTGGTCGAGGGTGCCGTCGCCGCTCGAATCGTTCGTCACGGCGTTGGTGTATTCGGAGAACTTGTCGATGGTCCACTTGCCCGCGTCGACGAGGTCGTAGAGCTCATCCGCCGTGAAGTTGTAGCTTGCCGCGACGTTCTTGTTCACGAACATGCAGACCGCGGTCCACTTGTCCATGAAGTTCATATCGCCGGAGATGAAGAAAATCGAATCGTGGATCGTCAGGGATTCGCGCGCGAACTGGCTCCACCAGGTCTTGGAGAGGTCGAGCTCGTCGATCTTGTTCATATCGAACGCGAGGCCGTCCTGCGCCACGTTGTTCATCTCGGAGATACGCGGGAAGGCGATGTCGTATGTCGTGGTCCCGGCGAGATAGTCGTTCTTGATCGTGCCGTCGAGGTACGCGCCGCCGTCCACCACATTGAAGACGATGTTGTACTTCGACATCATGTTCTGGTTGCGGTTGAAGACCGCGTCGTTCATCGCTTCGCCGGTGAGTTCGGTGACCTTCAGCTCGGGAGAGGTCCAGTTGGACGCGATGTTGTACCAGTTGGTGCCGAGAATGCCGACGGTCTTGCCGTCAAAGTTCTTCACTTCGAGATCGAAGATCGTTCTGGGATCCTCGGGTTCCGGCGCTTCCGTCTCGGGTGCCGCTGCTTCGCCGCCGTCTGCCGGAGTGCTCTGTTCCTGATTGTCGCCGGGGGTCGTGCTGCCCGGTTTGCTTTCACCGCCCGAACAGGATGCGAAGAGGAAAAGTGCCGCCAACGCGAGGCTGAGCCATTTCTTCATCATGGGATAATCCTTTCTGTTATGCGGATAGTCATCCGATGTTTACGATCTCATTATAATACCGGGATATTTCAGGAGAAGCGGATTTCCGTGAACGCGCGGTGAATTTTTCGTGTCGGCCGCACACAGCCTCCTGCGCCCGGCCGCTATTCTTACATCTTCCTGTGAAAAATGAATGAAATGCGGCAAATCTCTCTTGCGCGGCGAGGAGAACTGTGATATAATAAAGCCGGAAAACGGGGAACATGCCCCCGATGAACGACAAAGGAGAACAAGATCATGAAGAAATTCAAATGCACGGTCTGCGGCGAGATTTTTGAGGCGGAGAGCCTCGAGACGGCGGTCTGCCCCGTCTGCGGCGTCGACGGCGACCTCCTCGAGGAGATCGTTGAGGAAGCGCCCGCGGCGAAGAAGAACCCCTACGCCGGCACCCAGACCGAAAAGAACCTCGAAGCGGCGTTCGCCGGCGAATCCCAGGCGCGCAACAAGTACACCTACTTTGCCTCCAAAGCGAAGAAGGAAGGCTTCGAGCAGATCGCCGCGCTCTTCCTCAAGACGGCGGACAACG
>JAFPWV010000068.1 GCA_017412675.1 Clostridia bacterium | reverse complement strand
GGCGGGTGAGCAGGTAGAGCTTCCCGTCCTTGAGCCGGCTCGTGAGGTAGGAGCCGTCCTGCCCCTCGCTCGTCACATAGTACGGGTTCGCGCGGTCGGAAATGTCGTAGAAATCCGCGTTCGTGTAGTTCTTGTCCTCGTAGCGCCAGACGCCGTTCACCTCGCCCGAGCTGTATTCGCTCCGATCCGTGATGACCGCGAGGGTGTCGCCGAGGACGTAGATCTCCTCTGCCCAGCTGTTCTTATAGACATCGAGCTGGTCGTTTTTGACAAGGTCGTCGTCGATCCAGATGCCGCCGAAGTAGCCGTTGTCACCGTCCGCGACACTGAAGCGGGAGACCACCTCGGTTGCCTCGCCCGCCGCCTTGAGGATGACGATCTCCGAGCGGTTTTTCAGGACATAGAGATACTTTCCGTCTGTCTTGACGATGTCGCCCTCGTCGATCCCCTGGACCTGCGCGTTCGTCTCGGAGTAGTCGTCGGAGCCCCAGGTGGTCGTGGACTCCGCTTCATCCGCAACGGCAAAGGAATTGACCGCCATGTCCGCCGCCATCGGCGCTGCCGGCGCTTCGACCGCAGCTTCCTCCACGGCCATGCCGTCCGCCATTTCGGCAGATTTCCGGACGCCCCAGCGGTTGTTCGATCCGTAGCTCGTGAGGCGCTCATAGACCTCGTGATAGCTGGCCGGGGAGACGATCGAGAGCTTGTGGCTCACCGGCTTGCCGTCGGGGATTTCGGTGTCGGGCGCGTCCGGATCGGGATTCGCCGGGATCGCCGGGTCCTCGGTCTCCGGGGTGGTGGCCTGCGTCTCGGCGGGTGCGGCCGGATCCTCCGGTTCCGTGTCCTTCGGGATCGCGCGCATACAGGACGCCAGCATGAGGACGGCGAGGAGCGCGGCGAGGAGCTTCATCATGTTCTTGTTTTTCATCGGTTCATAACCTCCGTTTCGTTCTGGCCTTTAGACGCCGCGGAAAGGGAAAAAGTTCCCGGATATCCTCACAATTTCGATGAAGATCAGAAAAAATCCTCCGTCTTCCGAATCGGGCGGAGGATTTTCCGTCGTCAGGTCTCGAATCCTGCGAACTGGTTCTGATACAGCTCGTAGTAAACGCCCTGCTTGGCGAGGAGCTCGTCGTGATTGCCGTATTCCATGACCGTGCCGTCCTTTATGACGATGATCGTGTCGGCGTCGCGGATCGTGGAGAGGCGGTGCGCGATGATGAGGCTCGTGCGGTTCTTCATCAGCGCGACCATGGCCTGCTGGATGTGCATTTCGGTCCGGGTATCGACCGACGACGTCGCCTCGTCGAGGATCAAGATCTTCGGATCGGCGAGGACCGCGCGCGCGATGGAGAGCAGCTGCCGCTGACCCTGGCTGAGGTTCGAGCCGCCCTCGGAAAGGATCGTGTCGTAGCCCTCCGGCAGACGCGTGATGAATTCGTCGGATTCGGACATGTCCGCGGCGGCTTCCAGTTCTTCTTCGGTCGCGTCGAGGCGTCCGTAGCGGATGTTGTTGCCGATGGTGTCGTGGAAGAGGACCGTGTCCTGGAGAACGATCGCGATGGCGTTGCGCAGGGTCTTCTTCGGGATGTCGTTGACGTTCACGCCGTCGATGGTGATCGTGCCGGAATCGACGTCATAGAACCGGGTGAGCAGGTTCACGACCGTCGTCTTGCCCGATCCCGTCGCACCGACCAGCGCGATCTTCTGTCCGCGCTTCACGGAGAGGTTGAAGTCGTGCAAAACCTGCTTGCCGGGGAGATAGGAGAAGTCGATGTGGCTGAACTCGATGTCGCCCTGGATATCGTCGACCGTCATCGGATCCTTCCCCTCGTCCACCTCGTCCGGGGTTTCGAGGATCGTGAAGACGCGCTCCGCGCCTGCCACCGCCGTCAGGATCGTCGCGTACTGGTTTGCGATCTGGTTGATCGGCATGGAGAGCTGGCGGGAATACTGCAGGATCGCCTGGATGTCGCCGACCGAGATCGCGCCTGTCAGGGTGAAGTACGCGCCGAAGCAGGTGACGATGAGGTAGTTGAGGTTGTTGATGAGGTTGTTCGCCGGGCCCATGAGGCCGCCCCAGACGTTCGCCTTGATGGAGCACTTGCGGAAGTCCTCGCTGATCGCGGCGAAATCCCCGCAGGCGTCCTCTTCCTTGCCGTAGGCGATGACCGTCTTGAAGCCCGTGACCATCTCCTCGACCTGGGAGTTCATCTGGCCGAGCAGGACCTGCTTCTTCACGAAGTACTTGCGCATATAGGTCGAGAGCTTCATGGAGACGAGGACCGTCAGCGGGATCGTCACGAGGGAGATGAGCGCCATCCGCCAGTCATACCAGAGCAGCATCCCGAACGCGCCGACAAGCGTCAGCACCGCGGAGATGAGCGAGGTGATCGACTGGGAGATGGAGTTGGAAATGTTGTCGACGTCGTTCGTCATCCGGGACATGATATCGCCGCTCGGATGCCGGTCGGTGTAGGCGATGGGCAGATAGCTGATCTTGCGGAACAGATCCTGCCGCATGGTGAAGACCGTGGTCTGCGAGATCTTCGTCGAGGCGAAGCCCTGGAAGAGCTGCATCATCGCGCTGGCGAAATAGACCGCGCCCATCAGCACGAGCGTCTTCACGAGGGAGTCGAAATCGACGTCGAGATGGCCTTCCCGGATCGTGATCGCGTCGATCGCCTGCCCCTGGAGCTTCGGCCCCGCGAGGTTCAGGATCGTCGTGAGGACCGTCGTGAACATGATGAGGAACACGAGGTACTTCGACTTGCCGATGTAGCGCACGAGCTTGAGAACGGTCCGTCCGAAGTTCTTCGGCTTTTCCCGGATCATCCGTCCGGCGCCGGGACCGCGTACCTCGGAGTGGTTCTTCTTCATCATCTGCCGCAGCTCGTCGGCGGTGGGTTCGTTTTCTTCTTCCTTCGGTCCCTTTCCTTTTTCAGGCTTTTCCGGAAGCGGGACGTTTTCGTTCGGAAGGTCCTTCGGATCGAAGTCCGGTTTCTTTTTGTCCGCCATTACGCTTCCCCTCCGCTGTTCTTCATCTGCGAGCTGTAAATGTCGCGGTATGCGGCGCTCGTCTTCATCAGATTGTCATGGTTGTCGAAAGCCGTGATCCTGCCGTTCTCGATCACCGCGATCCGGTCCGCGTGCATGACGGACGCGATGCGCTGGGCGATCATCACGACCGTGGTGTCCGCGAATTCGCGGTTCAATGCGGCGCGGAGCTTCGCTTCGGTCGAGAGGTCGAGCGCGGAGGTCGAGTCGTCGAAGATGATGATCTCGGGATGACGCAGGACCGCGCGGGAAATCGCGATGCGCTGCTTCTGACCGCCGGAGAGAGAGGCTCCGCGTTCGGCTACGACGGAAGCGTAACCTTCCTCCATCGCCGAGACGAATTCGTCCGCCTGCGCGATCTTCGCGGCATCGACGACCTCGTCATCCGCGGCGTCCGACTTGCCCCAGCGGATGTTCTCGCTGACCGTGCCGGAGAAAAGCTCGCTCTTCTGGAGCACGAAGCCGATCCGGTCCCTCAGGGCGTGGACGTCCCAGTCCCGGACGTTGACGCCGTCCACATAAACCGCCCCGTCCGTCGCGTCATAGAAGCGCGGGATGAGGTTCACGAGCGAGGATTTGCCGGAACCGGTCGCGCCGATCACGGCAACGGTCTCGCCGCGCTTCACATCGAAGCTGATGCCGTCGAGGACGTTGTCGCCGGACGCGCCGGGATACCGGAAGGAGACGTTCTCGAAGCGGATCGTGCCGACCTCGTCCGCCGACGTGACGGATCCGGAGACCACGGTCGGATCGGATTCGAGGACCTCGCGCACACGGTTGGCACAGGCCTTGCTGCGCGCGATCTGCTGGAACATGAAGGACATCATCATGATCGAGGAGAGGATCTGCGTGATGTACTGTACCGCAGCCATGACGTCGCCGACATCGATGGCTCTGGCCTGTGTCTGGAGACCGCCGATGTAGATGATGGCGATGACCGCCGCGTTCATGACGATGGACATGCACGGGAAGATCGCCGACATGATGTAGCCGACCTTGAGGTTCGTGCGGCGGAAGTCGTCGTTCGCGGCCTCAAAGCGTCCGATCTCGTGCTCCTCGCGGGTGTAGGCCTTCACGACGCGCGCGCCCGTCACGCTTTCCTGCACGACGGAGTTGACGCGGTCGAGCTTTTCCTGTACGACGGAGAAGAGCGGGACCGCCTTGACGACCATGACCGTGACGATGATGAGGATGAGCGGCAGCGCGACCACGACGACCTTCGCAAAGCTGACGTCGAGCGAGAGGCACATCG
>JAFPWV010000067.1 GCA_017412675.1 Clostridia bacterium | reverse complement strand
CTCTCCTTGCCGAGGGCATCGAAAAGCTCCCCGCACTCGAGGATTACCCCGTATTCAATCTTGAAGCCACATATTGAGGCAGGTACGCATTTTGAAACGGTACAAAAGAAACAAACAGGCGCCGCCGGCATTGAAGAAGGTGCTCGCACGCATCCTCTTCGTGGTCGGAGCCGCCGCGCTCATCACCGTCGGGACGGTCTTCGTCGGGCACCGCCTTCTGATGAAGGTGCAGTCCGCCGAATACACGCCGCTTCCCACGGGCGGGACCGGGATCTCGTATGAGCGGGAGGACACCGACGAGAGCCGCAGCGTCGGAAATGCGCCGAGCATCCGCGGGGTGGGGATCGATCTCCTCTCTTACAAATCGGCGGCTGAACTCGGTGAAGAGCTGGACGAGCTGTCCGAGGCGTTCAACACGGTGGTCTATCCGATCTGCGACCAGGACGGCCAGCTCATCTATCAGTCCCCCGCCGTCTGCGCGCTCGTGCGGATGCAGGTGACCGACACCGAGACACTCGACCGGATCACGGATTCCATTCGGGAAGCGAAGACCCGCGGCCTGCGCATCATCGCCTCGCTGATCCCCGCCGATTCGGCGACCGACGCCGCGCTCATGAAGGAGCTCGCTTCCTTCGGCGTGACGGAGATCCTCGTGACGCCGTCCCTCACGGGCACGCTCGACTACGAGACCGCAAACCGTCTGCGCCTGTATCTGAACGACTGCAGCGAAGCGATCGGCGATGCGTGCCGGCTCGGGATCGTGCTCCCCTCCGCGGTGTATCTCGACTCCGCAGGCGCGATGCAGCTGCAGATGATCGCACAGATCGCGTCAAGTCTCGGCATCCGCTTCCCCACCGCGTCCATCAGCAACCCGGACGAGGTCTACAGGACCGTCTCCGACACGATCCAGGCCCTCGAGGGGACGTTCTCCGTGTACAACATGCGGGTCGTGCTCGATGAGACGAACGCCTACCGCGTCGCGGCGGAGTATCAGGCCTGCGCGGATCGTGGCGTGATGAACTACTATTTCACGAAGACGGTAAAGCCCGCGACGCTGACGTATTCGGGTGAAATCGAAGAAAAAGAGCCCGATGCGCCGGTGACCGATACGGTATCGAACATCCCCGAGAGCATCACGAATCCCTACGCCAACACCCGGGAGACCTACGAAACCGAAGCGCCGGAGGAGGAACCCGTTCCCGCAGCCGATGACTGGACGGTGCTGACGACGCCGGAGACCCCCGTGAGCGAGCCGCAGCCCGCCACCGACTGGAACACCGTGTCGGGGAATGACGGGAACACCCAGCCGACCACCGACTGGAGCGCACAGACGGCAACGGACTGGAGTGCGCAGACGGCAACGGACTGGAGTGCCCAAACGGGCAATGACTGGTCTAGCTCCGGGAACACGGGGAACAACTGGAATGCTTCGTCCGACGACTGGTATGACCCGGGCATCTGGTCCGGCGGCACCTCCGATTCTTCCGGCATCGTCACCGGAACGCCCCCCGCCGAGTTCATCGACGAAAACGGCAACTGGACCGGGTGGATGGACAGCTACGGCGTATGGCACCCGAACGGAGGCTGGTGATGAGACGATCCCCCAGCACCGCCCGGACGCCGGATTCCCCGCCGACACTCCCCTCCCTCGTTTTCTCCCCTGACGCGCGCCTCTGCGAAGAGCGCGGAGTCCTGTCCTCCGTGCCGGAGACCTCCGATCTGGAAAGTCTTCGGCACGCTTTCCTTTTGCTTCTGAGCCGGGACCGCGAGGATTTCTACCGCTTCTGTGCCTCGACGGACGAGCGTCCCGATTACCGGACGTACGATCTGCGCGGAAAGTTCGGTCCGTTCCGTGCGGCCTTCTGTGAACGCGCGACGATCCTCGGCACCCGGATGACGGTCGTCTTTCTCGGAAGGAGCCTGACGGATTTCTTTCCCTACATGGGTCCGAAATCGGTCTATTACGCCTCCACGGTGAACCGCATCCTCTTCGAGCTCCTGTACCTGAAGCACGGCGGTTCCCCGGATTTCAGCGCGCTGTCGCCGGAGGTCTTCCTCCTCGTCAGCCGCACGCCCCGGCTCGCTCAGGCGATCTTCTCCGAGCGATGCGGGACACGGTGCTGCGATCTCGCCGAGCTGCTGCGCACCATGATCGCTCAGCTGCTCCGCAACCCGGATTTCGCCTCGGTGAAGCTCCCCTTCGAGGACATCACAGGCGAGACGGATCCGATCTCGGACATCCCGGTCGAGGCGCTCGTCTGCGCGCTCACATCGATGATCACGGTCTTCCGCTGTCTCGCGTCGGACAACACGGTGCACATCCGGCTGATCCGCTGCGGGAATGTGCGAGAGATCGAGTTCACGGCCGACACGCGATCCCTTCCGTTCTCCGCGAACGGCGACGGGCTGAGCGTCCTCTTCCGCCTCTCGGACGATTTCCGGGACGCGGTACGGATCGCAGTCGTACTCATGGAGCTCACCCATCTCCCGACGGCCGTCTATACGAACGGCACGATGCTGACCCTCGTTTTCCGGATCGGCGCGGAACCGCCTCCGCTGCTCGATTTCAAATACAGCGATCCGATCGCCGCCGTCCCTTCCACACTCGGCGAGACCCTCGGGCTGCTCGACTTACCCGGCCTGCTCGCCGCCTGCGAACAGAATGAGGGCGAGGAGCAGGATCTCCGATCCGGCGCCGTCAGAGGCCAACAGGAGCATCACGAGGAGTAGGATCAGCTCCTCCGCGCCGATGTGTCCCCGCAGATCGCCGAGCAGATCGCCGAGGACGGACGCCCCTTCCCGCGGCAGCTGTGGGCTTTCGGGAACCGTGACGGCGGATTCCGGGACCTCCTGACGGATGGGTGGCGCCCCCGGCGAGTGGACCTTTCCCTCCATCGGCGCCTCCTCCGCTCCGAACGCGGTCCCCACATATCCCGGCGGAGGGCTGTAACGTTTTTTCCGATTCAGCTGGCGTGTGTACATATCCCTCTCCTCGACAAGATTCACGGGTTTCCTCCCTCAGGTTTGGCCCCTCCGGCAAGCGCGCCGAGCCCGCCCGCCGCACCGATGAGATCGCTGATCTGCATGACGGACATGCACTTATCGATGATCCCGCAGCGGGAGGCGCGCAGGTAGGGCTTCAGCGCCGTGAGCAGCCGCTCGGCGTTCTTGCGGTTGAACTTCCCGCCGCTCACGACCGGAGCGTCCGCAGGCGGGGACGGTTGCGCTTCCGTGTCCGGCGATGATTCTGAGGACGAAAGAAGCGGCGAAAGCTGTGCCATGACCTCCGGGAGGCGGCTCATGAGTTCCGCGCTGTCCAGTGCATCACCGGATCCGCGCAGTTCCCCGATCAGGGTCCTAAATTCCGGATTCCCGATGATCTTCTCCACCATGGAGCCGATGTCGTCCGCCATGTCAGCCTCCCGTCCGCCACCGCTCCGTCAGCGCGGAGATGCGCGAAAGGTCCGCGTCCGTCAGCTCACCGAGAACCGCGCGCAGCCGCCGTACCGTCCGCTCGTCGAACTTGAGCCCGGACGGATCCGCGCCCGCGGTCGTCAGCACCAGCTTCAGCATTGCCGCCATCTTATCGTCCGGCAGCGCGAGCATCTGATCGATGGTTTTCTTCGTTATCATGGCAAAACCTCCGTTTCCCGATTTCCCTATCATCCTATTCAGGATCGGCGTGCATTGACACACGATCCGGGAGGCTTTATGAAGATTCTCGTTTTTTCCGATTCCCACAATCACCCCGATCTGATGGACGAGGCGGTCCGGCTGAACATCGGCCACGGCCTCGACGCGGTCTTCTTCCTCGGCGACGGGTATTCCGATTTTGAACGGATCATGGCAACATACACCGGTCCGAAATACTACGGCGTCCTCGGCAACTGCGACAGCTTCCGGCTCCTCACGGGCGGAACGTACGAAAAGCTCGTCGAGCTCGGCGGTCACCGGTTCCTGCTCATGCACGGGCACCGGCACGGCGTGAAGTCCGGGATCGGCGGAGCGGTCAATCTCGCGGCGCAGAAGGGGGCGGACATCCTCCTCTTCGGACACACACACGAGGTCTTCGACGAGCCGCTCGAAGCCTCGGACGGGACGTCGGTCCGCACGATCAATCCGGGGTCGGTTGGGGCATGGTATGAAGCATCCTTCGCGCTCCTCGATCTGCTCCCCGACGGGACCGTCGTCTGTTCCTTCGGCGGGGAGAAATAGAAATCACGGGATCGGATCCCGTTTTTTCATGACCCGACACCGGTTCGCCGGAAATGTCGGGACAGGAGCGGCAAAATCTGATAGAATACCGTCAGACAGGAGGGATGCACATGGACTGGATCAGCGGGATCGGGCAGGCGATCGCCTATATCGAAGCGCACCTCGCGGACGAGATCGACTTTGCGGAAGCGGCGCGGCGGAGTTATTCGTCGCCGTCGCACTTCGCGCGGGTCTTCTCGATCCTCTGCGGGTACACGCTCGGGGAATATGTTCGGCTGAGGCGGCTGACGCTGGCAGGGGCGGAACTCGCGCACGGGAACGCCCGCGTCATCGACGTCGCGCTGAAATACGGCTATGACTCCCCGGACAGCTTTGCGAAGGCGTTCCGCGCGTTCCACGGCATCTCCCCCTCCGAAGCGCGCCGGAGCGGGGCCGTGCTCAAGTCCTTCTCTCCCCTGTCGCTCAAAATTTCCTTGGAAGGCGGTACGATCATGAACTATCGGATCGAAGAAAAGAATGCGTTCCGAATGCTCGGGTACAAGCGGCGCTTTACCGGCTCCCCGGCAGATCGGGCACAGCAGGAGGCGGACTTCTTCGTCGGCACGCGGCTCGGGCAGTTTCTGCTCGCCGGGATGCAGCACGACGCGGACACACAGTTCGGCGTTCTCACGAATTTCGGCGAAGACGGCTATGACTATTACATTGCGGGGATAGTGCCGGATGATCTCATCGACGTGTACCGGGAGCCGCAGTATGTAGGCGAAGAGGTCGCAAACCTCGTCGGGCTGGAACCGGTGGAAATCCCGGCGGGACGCTGGCTCGTGTGCGAGACGAAGCGGTGCCAGCATCCGACGAATGACTTCCTCGCGCTGCGCCGGGAAGCGGTGGGAAGCTGGCTCCCGAGCTCGGGATACGCGCTCCGCGACGCACCGGAGATCGAGGTCGCGCATTGGTTCAACGACGACCGGTATCTGCAGCGATACATGGAAATCTGGCTCCCGATCGAGCAGATCTGACAGAAAAAGCCGTTCATCGGAATTCCGGTGAGCGGCTTATTTCATGGGGAGGAGATCTTCGGCATCCACGGTCCGCCAGAGGAAGCGGACGAGGAGGACGGCGGTGAGGAGCCCGAGCAGGACGGTGACCGTGATCGTGACGGGGTCCCAGCCGTCCCCTTCTCCGAGGCGCAGCACGACGGTCCCGCAGAAATTATAGACGGCATGGATCGCGGCGCACAGCCACACGGAACGCGAGGCGACGAGGACGCACGCGCACATCCCGCCGATGAGGAAGGAATAGCCGATCTGCATGAGCACGGCACCCGGCGACGCGCCGACCAGGAGATTCACGAGGTGCACGAGGCCGAAGACCGTCGAGGACAACAGGGCGGCGAGAAAGACGGCATGGGGACGGTCCTGCAGGCGCGAGAGGCTGTACGGCATCAGGAATCCGCGGAAGGCGAGCTCCTCGAAGAGGCCGACGGCGATGCACTCGCAGACGAAGAGCAGGATCATCCCGGAGGAAGCGCCGATCTTCGCGCGTCCGGTGAAGAGCCCGATCCACGGGAGGTTGTTGAGCGCGACGAGGAGGGCGAGCAGCGGGATCACGGGATGCCGGGACAACTCCGGGATTCCGAGGACGCGATAGCCCGTCTGCCGGATCAGGACGACGATGACCGCCGCGCCGATCAGCCGGGTGAGGACCGTCTCCGCCATCGGGAACCACACGGCATCCGGGTGAAAGAGACGGCCTGCGATCTCACAGAACACGAGGATCGCCAACGCCGCGGCAAAGAGGAGCTTCTCACGTTTCGTCATGGCGACGCTCCTTTCTCCGCTTCACGAACAGAAGGACGAGCCCCACGGCGACGAGGAGCACGGACACGAGCTGGGACGGCGTGAGAAAATCGACCACCGTTTTGCCGCGGTCGTCTCCGCGCCAGAATTCGAGGAAGAACCGCCAGACGCCGTACGCGATGAAATAGACGGGCGCGCCGTATCCGCTGGTACGCGTGACGAGGCGCCAGAGAAACGCGGCGAGGAGGAAGAGGAAGACCGCCTCGAAGAGCTGCGTCGGGATGGCCCGGAAGCCAAGCTCCGGGAAATAGATCCCGTGCTCCGAAGGAAGACCGTAACAGCAGCCCGCCATGAGGCATCCAATGCGTCCGAAGCCGTGGCCGAGCGCGATCCCGGCGGCATATCCGTCCATGACGTCGGCAAAATGTTCGAGGTGTTCGCGGGAATCCCGGAAGACGAGTGCGCCGCCGACGAAGTAGACGACCGCGATGATCGCGAGGGCGCCGATCAGCCCGCCGAGGTAGGTCGAGCCGGTCGATCTATTCAAATGAAAGCCTCCGCCGCCGAGCCAGTCGTAGAGCGCCTGAAAAAGATAGCCGGAGAGATACCCGCCTACCGCTCCCGCCGTGACGGAGACGAGCGCGAGGTTATAGAGCTTCGCGGACATGCCGGTCTTGACGGAATATCGGCGGAAGAGGGCGATCGCCGCGATATACCCGACGACGATCAGGACCTCGTAGAGGGTGATGCCGAAGAAAAGTTCGTATGGATACATGGCAAAAAAGATTCGGGGAAGCCCCCCGGTTGGAAGGCTTCCCACGAATGGATTGTTTCAGCGCTTATTTACGGCGGGAGATCCAAGCGGAGCCGAGGAGCGTCACAAGGACGATCAGGCCGCCGCCGATGAAGGAACCGCAGCCGCTCTTCGCAGTCTGAACGGCGTTGTTGGCAGCGTCGGAAACCGCGCTCGCAGCGTCATTGGCAGCGTTGGAGACGGCATCGCCGACAGCCTCAGCGGCTTCGGTGACGTCTTCCTTGACTTCTTCAACAGCCTCAGTGACTTCTTCCTTGACCTCTTCAACCTTCTCTTCGACCGGAGCCGGGGTTTCCGCTTCGGGAGCATCCGCGGAGCAGAGGACGACTTCGGAAACCTGCATCAGGCTGACCGGGGTCTCGGTGCACTCGAACTTGAAGTAGGAGTACGCAGCGGTGGGCTCGATGGAAGCGGCGAAGAACGTGTAGTCCACGTCGCCGGACACTTCCGTGAAGAAAGAGTCGTCACCGGTGGCGATGACATCCCAGCCGGCATTGTCGTTGGAACCGTAGATGGTCCACAGGCCGGGAGCTCTGCCCGGGTTGGAGGAGTTGTCGTTCGCGGTCGCCATGATGATGCCGTTGATGGAGTACTTACCGTCCACCTGAGCAACGGACCATGCCGGGAAGCCGTTGGTGCAGAACTTCGTGGTGACGTCGTCGTCCCAGAGGTTTTCCGGACCTTCATTGTTGAAGTGAACGTCCGCGCCTTCGACAAATTCATACTTCGTGATGGGCTTCGTGCCGAGCGCCTTCGCAGCGGCAGCAGCTTCATCATATTCGTTGCCGTCGCACTTCAGCATATCGGCAGCGGGAGCAGCGGGAACTTCGTACTTCAGCTCAGCTTCGCCGGCCTTACCGAAGAGGAGGATGTCGCCGACGTCGCCGTGGCTGGTGCCTGCGTCATAGGCGTTGCCTTCGGCGTCCGTGCCGGCTTCGTAGCCGATGGAGACATAACGGAACATCCAGTAAGCGTCCGCGCCTTCAACGGTCTTGGAAATGTACTGCTGCTCGGCGTCGTCCGCGAGGCAGTCGCCCTTGTCATAGAACGCGAGAGTGGTCCAGTTGATACCATCGTTGGAGCCCTGGATCGCCGCCCCTGCGGTACGAGTGAACCAGTCGGTACGAGGCATCACGCGGACTTCGGTCAGAACGGTCGCCTGATCGGCAAGGATACCGGTGAAGCAATCCGGACCAGCGGAAGCCGGGTCGTAGTAGGTGGAGCCGTCGCCGTCCCATGCGCAGGGATAAGAAGCGGAATCGGACCATGCGCCGCCGCCGCCGATGACCTTACCGGAAACGGAACCGTCAGCGGTGTAGTTCGCGGTGCCGATGTATTCGAGGTCGCCGTAGAACTCTTCGGCGGTGCTCTTCTTCGCCTCTTCGATCACCTTTTCTTCGCCGGTGTAAGCATCAGCCGGATGACCGTAGAGCTCGATTTCCGCGCAGTCGCCGTGCGTGCCGACGAGGTTGACGTAGCGGTACATGCTGTAGGAGCCCTTGCCGACCCAGAAGTGGCTGAAGTCAGCCTGGTCGTCGTCGAGACCCGCATTTTCCTTGTAGATCTGGATGTACTCGTCATTCGGTTCGGGAGTGACGATGTGGTAGTCGTTCATCAGGAGGGCGGACGTGCCGTAGATCTCCTTGTCGAAATAAACGACATTGTGCCAGGTCGCGCCGTTGTCGTTGGAGCCCTGGATGGCAGCGCCGATGATACGGGCTTCCTGACCGGAGCGGTTGCAGATACGGACTTCCGTCAGCTCATAAGGCTGATCGAGACGGAGGCCGCACCAGGACTTGGTGGACGCTTCGTAGGGGTCATAGAAGGTGATGGTGTCGCCGTCGAACGCGCAGGACGCATTGTCCGTGCCGTTGGACCAGCAGTGAGTCACGCCGTCATCCTTGACGCCGACGATGACCGTGCCCTTGATGACGGGATCGCCCTTGCATTCCGGCCAGTCATAGTCGACCGAATAAGGATACGAGTCACCGAACATATCGGCGAGTGCATCCGGAGCGAGTTCCTCAATGTCGACCCACGGGGTCTCGCAGTCGAGGTTGCTGTCAGCCAGAACCACGGAAGCGAGCGTGAGAAGGAGCATTGCGGAAAGGACGAGAGAAAGTACTTTCTTCATGTTTTCCTCCATGAGTAAAATAGGGATTTAACATCCCCAAGGGGTGTTAACAAGTGCATTATAGCATATCTCCGCGGAAAAAACAAGCCCCAGAAACGTGGAAAAACCTTGTTATTTGTAACAATTTTCGCACGGCGCGGTAAAAATGGACCGCGGAGCCAAAAGGCTCAGGCCCAGGACATGGTGGAGGGCTTCGGCTCCTTCATGATGGCCTCCTTGAGGACCGCGACAGCCTTGTGAAGCCCTTCGTCAGTGGTCATGAGGCTGTCTTCGTGCTCGATGGAGAGGACGCCGTCGTAGCCGACCAGACGGAGATTCGAAACGAGATCCTTCCACCACGCGATGTCATGGCCGTAGCCGAGCGCACGGAAGACCCACGCGCGGTTGATCTCATCGCCGTAGTGCTTGGTGTCGAGAACGCCGATGCGGGCGGTGTTGATCGGATCGACCTTCGTATCCTTCGCATGGACGTGATAGATCGCGCCGGCGAGCATACGAATGGCCGCGGCGGGCTCCATGCCCTGCCATACGAGGTGGGACGGGTCAAAGTTCGCGCCGATGACGGGACCGACGGCCGCGCGGAGCTTCAGGAGGGTCTCGGTGTTGTAGACGCAGAAGCCGGGGTGCATTTCGAGGGCGATCTTCGTGACGCCGTGGGATTCGGCAAACGCAGCCGCTTCCTTCCAGTACGGGATCAGGACTTCGTTCCACTGGTAGTCGAGGATCTTCAAGAAATCATCCGGCCACGGGCAGGTGACCCAGTTCGGGTACTTCGCGCCGGGATGGTCGCCCGGGCAGCCCGAGAAGGTGATGATGGTGTCAAGCCCGGCCTTTTCGGCGAGGAGGATGGCATTGCGGAAATCCTTTTCAAAGGATGCCGCGACTTCGGGATCCGGGTGGACGCAGTTGCCGTGCACGGACAGCGCGGCGAGGATCATGTCGTGGCGCTTAAAGGTGTCGAGCCATTCGGCGAACGCCTTGTCGTCGTTCAGAAGGATGTCGGCGTTGGCGTGATCGTTGCCCGGGTAACCGCCGCAGCCGATCTCCACCGCTTCGATGCCGGCCGCTTTCAGCTCGGTGAGAGACTGATCGAGGGGCTTTTTCGCGTTGAGGTTTTCGCAGACGCAGATTTTCATGAAAGTTCTCCTTTAAAAATGACGGGGGAAAGGAAAGCCCCTCCCCCGTGCTTCGGTTGGAATCAGAATCTGTAGATGTCACCGGTCTTGGCGGAGGTGTAAATGCCTTCGAGGATGCGGGTGACGGTGTAGGCCTGTTCGGGAAGAACGGTCGGAGCCGGCTTCTGGCCGCGGACCGTCGCGATCCACTGCGCCATATCCTTCGCGGACGGGTCATTGTCGGAAGCGCCTTCATAGAACGCCGCGCCGCCTGCGGAGAAGCTCGGGCGGAAGGTGTACTGACGGTTCTGGCGGATGCCGTTGATGCGGACGCCGTCGAGCATATCACCGCCGGCCTTGGTGCCGCAGAGCATCGTGCAGGCTTCGCGGACCTCGAGGGTGTTCAGCGCCCATGCGGCGTCGAGGGAGACGGTCGCGCCGTTTTCCATGACGACGAAGCCGAACGCGGAATCCTCGACCGTGAACTTCGCGGGATCCCAGTTGCCCCACGCGTTGCCCTGCTCGGTGTCGTTGTTGAGGGCGTGGTAGGTGGTGCCGACGCAGTACTTCGGTTTGTAGTTGTTCATCATCCAGAGGGTGAGGTCGAGCGCATGGGTCCCGATGTCGATCAGAGGACCGCCGCCCTGCTCATACTCGTTGAGGAACACGCCCCAGGTCGGGACCGCGCGGCGGCGGACAGCAAACGCTCTTGCGAAATAGATATCGCCGAAGGTGCCGCGATCCGCTTCTTCCTTGAGGAAGAGGGCCTCGGAGGTCTGGCGGTTCTGGTAACCGATGGTCAGGAGCTTGCCGGTGCGCTCTGCCGCGTCGAGCATCTTCTTCGCCTCAGCGGAGTTGATCGCCATCGGCTTTTCGCACATGACGTGCTTGCCTGCCTCGAGGGCGTCGACCGTGATGAAGCTGTGGGCGCGGTTCGGGGTGCAGACGTGAACGACGTCGATGGTCTTGTCTTCGAGAAGCTCGCGGTAGTCCTCATAGACCTTCGCGTCCGGCGTGCCGTACTGCTTGGCGGCCTTTTCCGCGCGTTCGATGATGATGTCGCAGAACGCGACCATCTGGACGCCCGGAACCTTCTTCAGGGAAGGCATGTGCTTTCCGTTTGCGATACCGCCGCAGCCGATGATACCGACTCTGATGGTTTCAAGTGCGCTCATTTTGGATATACCTCCGGTTTGATATAGTCTTGTTTTCGTGAGAGCAAACCTCTCCGGCTCCTATCATAGACGAATCCGGCGTTTTTTTCAAGGGGAATTGGTTGAAATTTCTCCGGTTTTTTACGATTCGGAGTTTTGGACAAGTTGCCGTCATTCCGTTTGTGCAAACCGGACAAAAAAGGACGGGCTCCGGAAGGTCGGAACCCGTCGTCCAGGATGCGGATGATTCAGGAAGCCTTGGTTTTATCCGGCTTCTCCGGCGTGACGCGCTTGATGACCAGGCCGTATTCGCCCTGCCGCTCGCCGGACCAGATGATGTGGCGCGGACATTTCTCCACGCACTTGCCGCAGCCGATGCACTTCTCGTAATCGATGTGCGCGACGAAGCTGTCGACCACGATCGCGCCTTCGGGGCAGTTTTTCTGACAGAGCTTGCAGGAGATGCACCCGACGTCGCAGACCTTGCGCGTGTTCTTGCCGTCGTCGACGGACATGCAGCCGACCCAATGCTTCGCGTCGAAGGGGATCAGGCGGATGATGCTCTTCGGGCAGGCCGCCACGCAGACACCGCATCCGCGGCACTTCTTGTAGTCGACGACCGCGACGCCCTGCACCACCGAGATCGCCTCGAAGGGACAGGCCTTCACGCAGGTGCCGAGGCCGATGCAGCCGTTCTTGCAGAGCTTGTCGCCGCCGCCGATCCGGGATGCCGCGATGCAGTCCGCGACGCCGTCGTAGAGATACTTCTTTCTGGCGTATTCGCTCGTGCCGGAGCACATGACCTGCGCGCGCATCCGCACGGTGGGAGCCGCTTCGACGCCCATGATCCCGGCGATTTTATTGGCGACCTCCGCGCCGCCGACGGTGCAGGCGTTGACCTTCGCCTCGCCCTTCGAGATGGCCTCCGCGAGGGCTGCGCAGCCGGAATAGCCGCATCCGCCGCAGTTCGCACCGGGAAGGCATTCGGCGACCGCCTCCGCTTTTTCGTTCTTCGGGACCGCGAAGATCCGGGACGCCACCGCGAGCAGAGCGCCCATGACCACGCCGAGACCGATGAAGATCAGTACCGGGATATAGATGTGTTCCATCTTGATTTCTCCCTTGTCACAGTCAGAATCTCATACCGGAAAAACCGGAGAACGCCATGGCCGCGAGTCCCGCCGAAATCAGAAGCAGCGGGAAGCCGCGGAAGGCCTTCGGCGGATCGGCGAAGTTCAGCCGCTCGCGCACGCCCGCGAAAATGCAGATCGCCAGCGTGAAGCCGATGGCGGCGGAGAAGCCGAACACGACGCTTTCGACGAAGTTGTAGCCCTCCTCGATGTTGACGAGCGCCGCGCCGAGGACCGCGCAGTTGGTGGTGATGAGCGGCAGATAGATGCCGAGGGCGGAATACAGCACCGGGACGAACTTGCGCAGAAACATTTCGATGAACTGCACGAGCGTCGCGATGACGAGGATGAAGGCGATGGTCTTGAAGTATTCAAGGCCGAAGGGAACGAGCAGGTAATGGTAGACCGCATAGGTCGCCGCGGAGGACAGCGTCATGACGAAGGTCACCGCCATGCCCATGCCGAGCGCGGTGGACGGTTTGTCCGACACGCCGAGGAACGGGCAGCAGCCGTAGAAGCGGGAGAAGATGAAGTTCTGGGTGAGGATCGCCGTGAACATGATCATGAAGATCGTACTCATGTGTTCTCCTCCTTCCCTTCTCCGCCGTCAGACGGTGCGTCCGCCGGTTTCTCTTCCATGGGTTTCTCGTCTATGGGTTTCTCTTCCGTGGGTTTCTCTTCCTGAGGCTTTTCGTCCGCCGTCTCCTGCTTGACTTCCGCCGGTTCGGGATCGGCCGGAGCCGCTACCTCTTCGGCAGATCCTTCGACAAGCGCGGGTCTGCGCACGATCTTCCCCGTCACGGGGTCGCGCATCAGGGTCTCGTGGAAGCCGCCGTCGATGGCGTCGAGCTCGATCCGGCGTCTTCTCGCGCGGTCTTCGGACGTGTACTGGATCTTCTGCACGAGGGCGATCAGACAGCCGAGCGTCAGGAACGCGCCCGTCGGCATGAGGAAGATCGACGCGGGCTTATACCAGTCGCCGAGGATCTGCACGCCGCCGGAACCGTCCGCCGCCGCGAAGAGCGAACCGGTGCCGATCAGCTCGCGGACGAAGGCGATGCAGGTGAGGGCAAGCGTGAAGCCGATGCCCGTGGCGATGCCGTCACAGAAGGCCTCGACGGGTCCGTTCTTCGATGCGAACGCTTCCGCGCGCGCGAGGATGATGCAGTTGACGACGATCAGCGGGATGAAGAGGCCGAGGGCCTTGTTGATCGTCGGAAAATACGCCTTGATGATCAGCTCGACGGCGGTCACGAAGCCGGAGATGATGACGATATAGGAGGCGATGCGCACCTGCTTCGGGATGATCTTGCGCAGCAGCGAGATCAAGAGGTTCGAGAAGGCGAGCACAACGATGACCGCCGCGCCCATGCCGAGGGCGTTCACCACCGAGGTGGTCGTCGCGAGGGTCGGGCACATGCCGAGGAGCTGAACGAACGTCGGGTTGTTCGTCAGGATCCCTTCCTTGAAAATACCGGAAATCGATTTTTTCATATCCGTGTCCCCTCCTTACGGCCCGAAGACCCATCCGCCGTGGCTGACAGGCGCTTCGGTTTCGGCGGGCTCCGTTTCGGGTTCTTCGATATTCAGAAGATTCTCAGGATCGATCTCTGAGGGCTCGGGTTCCGTGATCTCCGTCACATCGGGGACATCCGGCACTTCCGTCTGTTCGGCCGGTTCCGGCTCCGCGGGTTCGGGTTCGGCGACGGGCTCCGTCACGACCGGCGTTTCCGGCTCGGTGACGGGCGGCGTCCAGGTCTGGGCGGGCTGTTCGGGCTCGGGCTGCCATGTCTGCTGCGGTTCAGGCTGCCATGTCTGCTGCTGCGGTTCAGGCTGCCACGTCTGCTGCTGCGGTTCGGGCTGCCACGTCTGCTGCTGCGGTTCGGGCTGCCACGTCTGCTGCTGCGGTTCGGGCTGGGTCACGGCAGGCTGTTCGGGTTCCGGTTCCGGTTCCGGTTCGGGTTCCGGTTCCGGCTCGGGTTCCGGTTCAGGTTCAGGTTCCGGCTCGGGTTCCGGTTCCGGCTCGGGTTCCGGTTCAGGCTCCGGTTCCGGTTCAGGCTCAGGTTCAGGCTCCGGTTCCGGTTCAGGTTCGGGTTCCGGCTCTGGCTCGGGCTCCGGTTCCGGCTCGGGTTCCGGCTCGGGTTCGGGTTCCGGCTCCGGCTCCGGCTCGGGTTCCGGTTCAGGCTCTTCAGCAACAGTCGGAAGCGTCTCCTCGGGTTCCGTGACGGGTTCCTCGTCGTTCGATTCGCCGACCTCGCCGATGCGGATCGGTTCGACGCCGTTGTCGCTGTTCTCGGGCTGGTTCATGAGGAAGTCGAGGGACGCGAGGGATGCGCCGACGGAACGCGCCGCGTCGGAGAGGTTGACCTTCACATCCAGGGCCTTGTTCACGCCCTGCGCGATCGCACGGGAGGAGAAGGTCGCGCCGGTGATGCCGTCGACGTTCTCGCCGATGGTCACCGTGTCGCGCGCGCCCTTAAAGCGGGAGAGGAAGCTCTCGCTCTGGACGCGGGTGCCGGTGCCGGGCGTCTCCTGGATGTCCACGATGCGGACGCCGTTCACCTCGTGCTCCGCGTTGAGGCCGACCATCATGGAGATGTCGCCGATGTACCCGGAGCCGACGGTGTTCACGCAGTAACCGATGATGACGCCGTCGTGCAGGACGATGTAGACCTTTTCGCCGTCTTCGGTTTCATATTCGCGGATGTCGTTCCCCTCCGGGAAGACCGCGAGGATCGCTTCGTTCTTTTCGCGCTCGACGTTCTCGGCAATGACGGTCTGCGTCGCGCCGTGAATGACGGCCAAGAGGAGCGCCACGCCCGCGCAGATCCCGGTGAGGACCGCCGCCGTGCGCACGAGAAATCTCTTCGAGCTCTCGTCGACCGCTTTCTTTTCACGCGGCGTACCGGCTGCGGATTCCCGGGCCAGGCGTTTCGCGGCGAGTCCTGCGAAGAGAGCCTTCTTTTCTTTCACCGGGCGCTCTTCGGTGGGCTGGTCTTCCGCTTTTTCCGGTTCTTCGGCCTCTTCGGCGGCTTCGGGCAGCGCTTCGGCAGCCGCTTCCGTCTCCGCGGGGGTGCCGCTCTCGGATGCGTCCGCCGTCGTCTGCGCCTCTTCGGGCTCCGTCGGAGAGAAGGACGCGAGAAGCTCGTCGACGGTGATCGCGGGGGCCGGTTCTTCCGCAGGCTTCGGCGTTTCCTCGGCCTTCGGCGTCTTCGGCACGGGAGCTTCCGCCTTCGGAGCCTCCGCCGCCTTCACCGGTTCGACAGGGATGTCCTCCGGGATATCGAAGGCGAAGACGTCGTCCGTTACGGGCTCGGCGGGCTTTTTCTCCGCAGGAGCCTCGGCGGGGGCCGGTTCATCGAACTTCAGATCGATGCTCCACGAGCCGTCCGCCTGTACGGGCCGTTCGTTCTTATCGTTCAGATTTGCCATTCGTTTTACCTCCAAAGCGGCGGGGCATGGTCACTTTATCGATGTACCACACAAGCAGGTTCATGATGAGGATGGAGAAAGACACGCCCTCCGGGTACGCGCCGAAATAGCGGATCAGCACGGTGATCGCGCCGCATCCCGCGCCGAAGAGCAGGCGTCCCATGGGCGTGACCGGAGAGGTCGAGTAGTCCGTCGCCATGAAGATCGCGCCGAGGATCAGGCCGCCCGAGAATAGCTCGTAGAGCATGAACTCGTAAGCGATGCCGTTCGACTGCGGGAAGAGGATCGTGAGCAGCGCGACCGTTCCGATGTACGCGACGGGGATCTGCCAGGTGATGATTTTCTGGACGAGCAGGTAGACGCCGCCCGCCACGAGCAGGAGGGAGGAGACCTCCCCAATGCATCCGGTCATGTTGCCGACGATCATGCCGAAGAGATTCGTATCCGGCAGGACGCCGTTCTTGAGCGCGGCGAGGGGCGTGGCGCTGGCAACGACGTCGGTTTCGGCGAGGTTGACGGCGAGGGACGTGACCTTCTGAGCGGCGGCCGGGAACAGGCTCATCGAGGACGCCCACGAGAACAGGAACACGCGCGCCGCGAGGGCCGGGTTGACGAAGTTCTTGCCGATGCCGCCGAAGAGCTGCTTGACGATGACGATCGCGAAGAATCCGCCGACGACGGGCATCCAGAGCGGAGCCGTCACCGGAAGGTTCATTCCGAGAAGCATACCGGTCACCGCCGCGGAGAGATCCCCGACCGTCACGGGACGCTTCAGAAGGAATTGGGCCGCCGCCTCCCACACGACGCAGGACACGACGGAGATCAAGACGAGGACCAGCGCGCGGATCCCGAACACGTAGATCCCCCAGAGAAACGCGGGGCAGAGCGCGATCAGCACGTTGAGCATGACGGTCGTCGTCGAATCCGCGCTCCGGATGTGGGGCGAGGGGGAGACCGTCAGAAACGGGGGCATGGAGTAGGTCTTCGGCGTTTTCCCGCGCCGTCCGCCTTCCTCCTGAATCTTATCCTGATTATCCATATCGAAACCTCGTGTTCGTCGTCATTTCTGCGCGTTCAGAGCGGCGAGACGCGCCTTTTCCGTCTTGATCGCGGCTTTGGCCACCCGGATGTGCTGCACGATCTCCACCCCGCCGGGGCAGTTGTAGGAGCACGATCCGCACTCGACGCAGCTCATCGCGCCGTATTCCTCCGCGCGCGTGAAGTCGCCGATCTTCGAGAACTGGGCGATGTACATCGGCATGAGATGCATCGGGCAATGGTTGACGCAGCGTCCGCAATGGATGCAGGTCGGGACCTTCACGTTCTTTTTGCCGAACCGCTCGGAGAAGAGGAGCACCGCGCTCGTGGACTTCGTGACCGGCATCTCGGGATCCCACTGGGCCATGCCCATCATGGGGCCGCCGCTCACCAGCTTATAGGGTCCCTTGGCGAGGCCGCCGCAGAATTCGACGAGATCGGTGACGGGCGTACCGACGGGAACGAGCAGATTCTTCGGACGCTTGATGCAGTCGCCGTCCACCGTCACGACGCGGGAGATCGACGGGGTGCCGTTCGCAAAAGCCTTATAGACGGCCGCGCAGGTTTCGGCGTTGAAGATGACGCAGCCGACATCCGCCGGGAGCTTGCCCGTGGGGATCTCCTGCCCGGTGAGCGCGTAGATGAGCTGGCGTTCGTCGCCCTGCGGGTACTTGGTCTTCATGACCTTGACGGTGATCATCCGGCTGTCCTCGGTCAGCTCCTCGAGCTTCTCGATGGCGTCCGGCTTGTTGTCCTCGACGGCGATCCACGCGGTATGCACGCCGAGCGCCTTCAAGAGGATCTTGATGCCGTTGATGACGGAGGCGGGATGCTCAAGCAGGAGGCGGTGGTTCGCCGTGATGAAGGGCTCGCACTCCGCGCAGTTGATGATGATGCGGTTGACCTTGCCGAGGGCGGAATTAATCTTCGCGTACGTCGGGAACGCCGCGCCGCCCATGCCGACGATGCCCGCTTCGCGTATGACCGAGACGATCTCCTCGGTCGACACGTCGGTCAGCTTCTTCTCGATCGGCTTGATGTCGGGACAGGGCGTGTCCTTCATGTCGTTCTCGATGACGACGTGATCGACGGATGCGCCGGTGGGCAGGGTCTTCTTCACGATCTCGCGGACCTTGCCGGACACGCTCGAATGGACGGGGCAGCCGAGCATTTCCTCCGCTACGTTCCCGATCTTCTGGCCAAGGGTCACTTCCTCGCCGGGGATGACCGTGGCGACGGCAGGTGCGCCGATGTGCTGGGACAGGGGGATTATCACCGTTTTGGGCGGCGGGAGGGTCTCGATGCGGCACTTGCGCGTGTTCTTGTATTCCTCGACATGGATGCCGCCGCTGAAGGTATATGCCAAAAGGGATCACCTCTTCTGTATCTCTGAAATCATGCCGCGCGGGCACGGGTCCGGTCTCGGCCGGATTTTGTCCGATTATCACAATTATAGCCGACTGTCACGCAAAAAACAAGGTTTAATTGTAAATATCCGCACAAATCCCGGCAAAATCTCGGTCACGGTTCCGCATTTTCACGGAAATGCCGCCGGAAATCAAAATCCGGGAAGAGGGCGAGAAAACCGATGCCCGCGGGATCGACCGTGAAGAGCTTGCCGTTGAGGCGGGAGAGCGGTTCGGATTCCGGGAAACGGAACGAGACGGCGCAGGAATAGAGAGCCTGGGCGTCGTAACCCATCCTGCGGTCCGCGGCGTTCTTCGCGTACTTCCCCTCTCCGAGGAGCGGATGGCCGATGTGGGCGAGATGCGCGCGGATCTGATGCGTCCGCCCGGTCACGAGCGTCACCTCGCAGAGCGTCAGGCCGTGTTCCCCGCTGTATGCGAGGGGCTTGACCTTCGTGACGATCTCCTTCGAGCCGGGAAGCGGGCTGTCCGTGACTTCAACGGTGTTGGTGCGGTGATTCTTGCGGTGCCACGCATGAAGGGTCGACGATTCCCGGAGTTCCCCGTGCACGGCGCACAGATAGCGCTTCGTCACGCGGTCTTCGCGGATGGCCTCGTTCACCGCGCGCAGGGTCTTCGCGTTCTTTGCGAGGATCACGATGCCGCCGGTGTTGCGGTCGATGCGGTTGCAGAGGGCCGGCGCGAAGGAATGCTCCGACGCGGGATCGTATTCGCCGCGGTTCGCAAGCAGGGCGGTCAGGGCGTAGAGAAGCGTCTCCCGCTCGGCTGCCTCGGCGCGGTTCGGATCGCCTTCGTCCCCGAGGTGCACGAGGATCCCGGGGCGCTTGTCGCAGAGCAGGAGATCCTCATCCTCATAGACGATCGTCGGGGTGACCTTTGCCTTCGCGTAGTCCGCCGCGCCCTTGCCTTCTCCGAAGAATTCGTCCGGGACGTACATCTCGACGACGTCCCCGGGAGAGAGGATGTCCCCCTCGTGCGCGCGGCTGCGGTTGACTTTGATCCGCTTTTGCCGGATGCACTTGTAGAGCAGGGATTTCGGCATCCCGACGGTGACCTTCGAGACGAATTTGTCGAGCCGCTGGCCAGCGTCGTTTTCGTTGATTTCAAAGCGTTTCATGCGTTTTCCTGTCAATCAAAAAGCGGGAAACCGAGATTCCCCGCCTGTTTTGGGTATATATCTTATTTGGTGCCGAAGAGACGGTCGCCCGCGTCGCCGAGGCCGGGAACGATGTACGCATGTTCGTTCAGGCGTTCGTCGAGAGCCGCGGTGATGATCTCCACGTCCGGATGATCCTTCTGGAAGCGTTCGACGCCTTCGGGAGCGGAGACGAGGCAGAGGAGCTTGACCTGCTTCACGCCGCGCTGCTTCAGCATCGTGATCGCGTCGGAAGCGGAACCGCCGGTCGCCAGCATCGGATCGCAGACGATGACGTAGCGCTCTTCGATGTCCGTGGGGAGCTTGCAGTAATACTCGACCGGGTTGTGCGTCTCGGGATCGCGGTACAGACCGATGTGACCGACCTTCGCCACGGGGACGAGGTTGAGGATGCCGTCGACCATGCCGAGGCCCGCGCGCAGGATCGGAACGATGGCCAGCTTCTTGCCGTCGATGCGCTGCGCTGTCATCTTCGCGACGGGCGTCTCGATTTCCACGTTTTCCACCGGAAGATCACGCGTCAGCTCGTAGCAGAGGAGCATGGTGATCTCCGAAAGCATCTGTCTGAAGTCCTTGGAGCCCGTTTCCTTGGCTCTCATGATGGAAAGCTTGTGTTTGATGAGCGGATGATCCACCACGTGGAATTTCTCATAGTTGATCATGGTCATGGTTCCTTTCGGATGATGTTTTATCTGAACCATTATACCCCATCCGCTGCGGGTTTTCAACCCTTCCGGACAGATTTTTTTATTTTTCCCGGATTTTTTCGCGCGAAACGGTTTACTTTGCCCCCCGGCGATGGTAAAATAGCGATGGGCTGACAACGCCCTCAACTGCGATTTCGAGGAGCATTTCCGATGAAAGATACCGTTTCCGTTCTGACGCTCGGCTGCCGTGTCAACCAGTACGAATCCGACTCGATGTGCGCGCGGCTGCGTTCGGCGGGCGTCCGGATCGTCCCCTTCGGCAATCCCGCGGACGTCGCCGTCGTCAACACCTGCACCGTGACCGCCGAGAGCGACCGCAAATCCCGCCAGATGATCCGGCGCGCGGCCCAGAATGCGACCCACGTCGTCGTGACCGGGTGCTTCGCGCAGGTGGATCCGGATGCGGCGGCTGCGTCGGAAGGCGTCGTATATGTCTGCGGGAACGAGGGAAAGGCTTCCCTGGCGGACACGGTGCTCGCGATCCTCGGCGGAGCGATCCCGGAGACGCCCGCGCAGGTGGATCCGCCCGTCGGACGGCACGGCGTGGAGATGACGCTCACCGCCCCGATGCGGACGCGCTCCTATATCAAGATCGAGGACGGGTGCAACAACCGCTGCTCCTACTGCCTCATCCGCACGGCGCGCGGTCCGGTCCGCTCGAAGGATCCCGCCCTCGTGCTCGAAGAAGCGGCGAGCCTTGCGAAGGCCGGCGCAAAGGAGGTCATCCTGACGGGCATCGAGGCGGCGTCCTACGGAATGGATTTTGAAGATCGGAAGCCCTACGGACACGCGCTCGCAGAGCTCATCCGGGGCGTGCAGGAGATTGACGGGATCGAGCGGATCGGGCTCGGCTCGCTCGAACCGACCGTGATGAACGACGTGTTCTGCGAAGCCGCGCGGGACTGTCCGAAGCTCCTGCCGCACTTCCACCTCTCCGTGCAGAGCGGGAGCGATCCCGTCCTCGCGGCGATGCGGCGGCGTTATCGGGCGGAGACGGTCTTGACGGCGATCCGCCGGATGAAGGACGCGCGTCCCGACGCCACCTTCTCCGCGGATGTGATCGTCGGATTCCCGGGAGAGAGCGAGGAGCAGTACGAAGAGACCGAGGCCTTCTGCCGGGCGGCGCGTTTCCTGCATCTGCACATTTTCCCCTACTCGAAGCGGGAGGGGACCGAGGCCGCCGCCATGGAGAACCAGGTCCCGGAGGCCGTCAAGCATGAACGTGCGGCACGGCTCGAAGCCGTCGGTGCCGGGATCCGGCGCGAGCTCCTCGCGGATTACGTCGACCTGCACCGGGACACGCCCGTCATGCTCCTTGTCGAGAAATGCGTCGGCGGGATGTGCTCCGGCCACAGCGAGCATTTCGTCGAATTGAAGAGGATCTCCGGGAAGGCCGGGATCGGGGAGATCGTCCCGGTCCTCGTCGACGCGACCGACGGCGTGATCTGCACGGGGCATTTTGCGCATGAACCGCTGAAAGGATGACAAAAATGGACAGGCTGGAAGGCAAAGACATTGTTCTCGCAGCACTCAGCCGCGAAGACTGCAGGACGCTGTGGAGGGAGACGGAATACGATTTTGAGCATCCGACCGAGCCGCCGTATCTCGGACTCTCCGAAGAGGGCGCGGACGGTTGGTTTGAAGAGATCCAGAGGCTGCACGGCTCGCACAACGTGCGTCTCGGCATCTATCTCCGGGATTCCGGCCGCGTGATCGGCGACATCGCGCTGCAGGACATCGACCGGGCGAACCGGAACTGCACGGTCGGAATGGGCATCGCGCGCATGGCGGATCGCGGCCGCGGCTACGGCAAACAGGCCCTCGCCCTGCTCCTCGATTACGGGTTTCGATATCTCGGGCTGGAACGGATCGCGGCAAACACGCTCGACATCAACGACGCGGCGAAGAAATCGCTGGAGGATTCCGGCTTCACGCTCGAAGGATGCGAGCGGCGTGCGGTATGGTTCTGCGGCGCGTATCACGACCGGCTGCGCTACGCGATCCTGCGGGAGGAATTTGAACAATCAAACGCATAAAAGAAAATCCGTCCTCACGAAGGGGGCGGATTTCTGATGCTTATTTCAGGTTGGTGATCAGGTGATCGGCGTAGGGGAGGCCGGCGATCCAGTCGCAGTAGGTGTGCCACTCGGGGAGCTTGTGATTCCGGCGCGCATAGTAGATGTTGATGAGGGTCTCGTAGTTGAGCGTGGTCGTCCGCATCTGGTTGTAGGACGTCGGCAGGAGCTGGATCATGTCGTGCCAGTACGCCGTGTCCTTCGTTTCCAGGAATTTCAGCCGCTGCCCTTCGAGCACTTCGATCACATGGTCGAGGCAGGCGAGCGCGGTCGGGGACATGCGGTCACAGCTGAAATCCTCGCGGGAGAAGGGCTTGGCGTGGATCTTGTGCATCGTGGAGGTGGAGTTGGCGACGGTCCCCACTTTGTAGGTGTCATACTCCTTCCACCAGTAGAGCGGCGCGGTGACGTCGACCGAGACGAAGATCATGCGCAGGTATTTGCGGTGATCCGTCCCGGATTTCGCCAGCCGTTCGGCGAGATCGAGGTCCGCTTCGCCGATGACGTAATTCCCCGCTTCATCCTCGTAGCTGTCCGATTTGGCCCAGCTGTTCATGGGGTTGCGCATCCCGCGGAGCGCGTTTTCCAGATTCATGACGGCGGTGTGTTCCAGTTTGATCATTGCCCGTCTCCTTTCTCTTCCCCGTCCGGTGCTTCGGCGGGGTCGTTCTTTTCTTTTTCGGCTTTGGCCGTCTCCCGTGCCTGACGCAGCTCGTCGAGCGCGAAGACGTAGGTCTTTCCGCAGAACTGGCAGCGCGTTTCGACGGGTTCTCCGGCGTCGTAAAGCTCCTGCATATCCTTTTCGTTCAGCGAGACGAGGGCGCGCAGGTAGCGGTCCCGATCGCAGGGGCAGACATAGGCGATGTCGAATTCGTCGAACATCTCGTATTCGATGCCGTCGAAGAGCATCGCGATGATCTCGTCGCCGTCGTGGCCGTCCGCGATCTGCTTCGATATGGAGCCCGCCATCTTCACGTTGGTCTCGAGCTTCCCGACGTCCGCCTCGTCGTAGCCCGGCATGAGCTGGACGAGATAACCGCCCGCGGCGAAGCACAGGTTGTCCCGGTCGACCCGCACACCGAGCGCGCAGACCGTCGGCGTCTGTTCGCTGGCGGCAAAGTACTCGGTGACGTCCTCCGCGATCTCCCCCGAGACGATGGGAGAGACGCCGACGTAGGGCTCGCTCATGCCGAGGTCCTTGATGACGTACATGCTTCCCCGTCCGATCGCCCCGCCGACGTTCAGCTTGCCCTCCGCGTTCGGCTGGAGCTCGACGTCCATGTTGTCGGCATACCCGCGGACGTTGCCCTTGTAGTCCCCGACGCAGATCACGGAGCCAGCCGGACCGTTGCCGCGGAACTGGAGGGTGAGGGTGTTGTCCCGGTCCTTGAGGAGCGAGGACATGAGCGAGGTGGCGGTGAGCGCGCGGCCGAGGGTCGCGGTCATGGTTTTCGAGGTATGATGGATCTCGCACGAACGGCGCACGACGGCCGTACTGTCGCAGAAGATCACGCGGATCCCGCCGTCGCGGGAAATGGCGCGCTTGATGATGCTCGTTTCTCTTGGCATGTCAGTTGTCCTTTCGGTTATCCGTCCCGCCGGAGGCTTCCCTGCCCCATGAGCGGCAGAGCGCAATGAAGTCCCGCGCCGCGCGGGTGAATCTCTTGTCCCGGTGCCAGACGATCTTGTAGGTCCGCGTGAAGGTCAGTCCCTCGACGAAGAACTCCGCGACGCGGCCGCTGTCGATCATCTCCTCGGCCATCCTGCGCGGCACCACCGCAGTACCGAGTCCCGCTTCCGCCGCGTTCATGAGGGCGGCTGTGGAGAGGCTCTCCCACGCGGGATCGGGAAGCGGAAGGGAGGCGGCGGCGAGGGTGCTCTCGAAGATCTCCCGCGTCCCGCTGCCCCGCTCGCGAAGGAGGAATTCCATTTCGGAAAATGCCGCACGGGTCACGATCTCGCCGGGCTTGACGGCTTTCGGGGAGGCGATGAGCGCGAGGCGGTCCTCCATGAAGTCCTCGACGAGCAGGTTTGCGTCGTGCGCGATCCCTTCGATGAGGGCAAGATCGGCTTCTCCCGCGGCGAGCGCTTCTTCGAGACGGTCGGAGCGGTCGATCTTCACTTTGACGCGGAGGTCGGGGGCGTGCTCGCGGAACCGGGCGACGAGCTCCGGCATGAGCTTCGCGCCGACGGAAACGCTCGCGCCGACCCGCAGGATCCCCTTGGATTCCCAGCTGCGGACCGTTTTCTCCATGTCGTCGAAGGTGAGCGTGATGCGCCGGGCGTAGTCGAGGAATTCCCGTCCCGCCTCGGTCAGATGGAGCCGGCGCGCGATCCGGTCGAAGAGGAGGATGCCGTAATAGGATTCGAGCTCCGCAATCGCGAGACTCACGGCGGGCTGGGTCATGTGAAGCGCCTCCGCCGCGCGTGTGGTGTTGCATCCCGCGTCGCACACGGCCTCGAAGATGCGGATGTGCCGGATCGTCATGCGCGCCTCCTTGTTACGGCTGCCTATGGTTCCGTTCTTTGCTGCCCGCTTTCATCCAAAACGATGGTCAATCAACGGGGAACAGCGATCATGGGTTTTTGAAGATGTATCTTCTCTCTGACGGAGAAGGACTCCGACGGGCAAGATCATTATAACATAGCTCGCAGGATGTGTCAAGTTCCCCGCACGGATTGCGCGATCTGCCGCGCGGTTTCTTTGCTTTCCTTGACAGCGCACCGGATGGGTGGTATAATGAATCATGAATCGGAAACGGAGACCGAAGAACGAACATCGGCGCTCCCTCTCCCGGATTCCCGTCATTTGAGGAGGTGCTCATGGAGGACAATCGGAACATCTGCATCGGAGCGCATCGGATCCGCGTCACCGACCCGCCCTTTTCCGCCGTCGGGGACGGAGTGGTCTGCGATCGCGCCGCCATCCAGAACGCGATCGATCATGCCGCGTCGCTCGGCGGCGGTACCGTGGTGCTGACTGCCGGACGCCGGTTCCTCACGGGAACGCTCGTGCTGCGGAACCACACGGAGCTTTTGTTTGAAGAAGGCGCGGAGCTTTGCCAGAGCCCCGATCCCCGCGACTACGTCAGACCCGTCCCGGGCGGTTACGAGCCGTATCGGCCCATGCCCGGGCACAACTACTCCGCCGAGATCAAATGGAGCCACTGGTGGTACCGCAACTATCCCCTCCTCTGCGCGGAGCGCGGCACGCACGATTTCGCCGTCCGAGGTCCCGGCTGCGTCCGCATGATGGAGGTGACGGATCCCGAAAAGATCCTCAAGATCTGCCCGATCGGCTTCTTCGACTGCCATCGCTTCGAGATCGCGGACATCCATATCACGAACTACCACAGCTACGCCATGATGCCGTTTTCCTCGACCGACGGCCTGATCCAAAACGTCCGGATCGACGGGAGTTCCCACGGCAACGGCGACGGGATCTGCATGATGAACTGCCAGAACATGCGCGTCACCGGCTGCACCATGATGACGGGGGACGATTCCGTCTATCTCTTTTCCTCCTACCGGGATCCGCGGAAGAGCGAATGGTGGTCGAGCGACGATCCGCAGCCCTCCCTGAACATCGAAATCGACCACAACGACCTCCGCTCCAACCATTGCAAGGCGTTCGGCATGATCCTCTGGGGCATCGGCTGCCCGGATCCAGAAAAGATCGAGGTGCGGGATCTCTACGTCCACGACAACCATTTCGAAACGATGGGGGTCTGGCTGTACAATCCCTACTGCGACAAGGGCTGGCCGCCGCCAGTCACGACGGTGCGCTTCGAGAACAACACGATCGACGGGATCGAGGCGAATTTCTTCGAGACGCAGATCAGCGACATGAACGGTTTCCGCAGCAGTCCGGTCCTTCATAACGGGAACTTCGAGCAGGGCCGGTGCTTCTGGGCGATGACGGGGAACGCGGGCGTCGAGCGGCATCCGGAAGATGGAGATAAGCCGTACGGCCGGATCGATCCGCGGGGGAGCCGTTCGGCGATCTATCAGGGGCTCTGGATGGAGGCGGGACGGCAGCTCCTCTTCCGCGCGGAAGCCCGGACGGAGAGCGGCGGGAACCTCTTCGTGCGCGATCTCGACACGGGCGCCCTCATCGCCGAGGCACCGGTCAGATGCTCCGACTGGGAAGAAGTCCAGCTGCGCTTCGAGGTCCCCGTGAGCGGCAATTACCACATCGGCCTCGAGAGCGAAGCCCACGGCGTCTCGGCCATCCGGGAAGTGCAGTTCAGCGGCGTGCCGTCGGCGTTCGGATACCGGGATGTGATCTTCGATCGCGGCAAAATCATCTATCGATACCATGACAGCCTGTTCAGGCGATAAGGAGGCTTCCATGTCACAGCTCAAAATGTACTGGTTCACCGACGATCCGCTCCCCGATCTGACGCTTCCGGCGGGCTATTCCTTCTCCCGTTTTTCCGAGAAGACCCACGCGCGCGACGTTCACGACTGGAACGAATGCATCCGCACCTGGACCTCTTCGGAGGAGACGGACGAGGGACGGTTCAAGCAGGAGATCTACGACTTTAAGGATATCCGCCCCGAGGAAGACGTCTGGTTCCTCGATCATGGGGACAAGCACATCGGGACCGCGACCTCCTTCGTCCATCAGCCGGCCGGATTCGGCGACATGCATTGGGTGGGGATCAAGGAAGCGTACCGCGGACAGGGGCTGGCGAAGTATCTCTCTCATCACATCCAGAAAACGCTGCGCGCGAGAGGCGTTCCCTATGTATCCCTGACGACGAGCGAGGGACGTCCCGCCGCGCTGAAATCCTACCTGAGTGCCGGATTCGTCGCCGTGGAATACGCGGAAGGGATGCTCGAGCGGTGGAAGAAGGTGCTCGAGACCTATGGGATCGACCGTCTCCGCGTCGTTCATGAAGATGCAACCCCCTACGGGATCGTCACGCCCGCGGGGTTCATCGAAGATCCGGAGGAAGCGGGGAGCAACGGATGAAACCGAGCGCTTTATTCACCGAAGAAGAGATCGAGCGGCTGAAAACGACGGCCGATCCCGGCCTGCGTACCCTCGTCGGCGGGCTGCTTGCGGATGCCGAACGCGGCGCGGACCGGGGAAGCTGCGACATGAGGCTCCTCGGCTTCGCGTACGCCTGCACCGGGGACCGGCGTTACGTCGACTGCGCGCGCCGCATCCTGCTCGACCTCGTCTGGGAGGAGAGCTGGATCGATTCCGGTTATGATCCGGACGCCTATCACGGCTTCGACATCCGCACCTCCCTTCCGACCGCCTCCCGCTGTGTGACGGCGTCCCTCGGCTTTGCCCTGTTCGGCAACCTGCTCTCCGAAGAGGACCGGGATCTCATCATCCGCGGGACGTACGAGAAAGGGATCCGCGATCTGCTCAGCGACTGGGTCCTGCCCGGAACGCGCATCCACGCCCTCGACACGATGGGGCACAACTTCTGGTGCGTCTGCATTTCCGCCGCCGCGCTCGGAGCCGTCGTCTTCCGCGATCTCATCCCGGACGGAGACTCCCTTCTGAAGCAGGCGACGGAAGCCCTCGAAGCGTGGTTCCGCTATCCCGGCAATCCGATGAACGCCAAGCCCATGACCTTCGACGGCGGCGGGTACTACGAATCCGTCGGGTATTTCGATTATGCCCTGCGGGAATACCTGACCTTCGCCATCGTCCACGAACGCCTCACCGGGGAGCACCCCTTCGACGACGGGGATCTTCTCCGCGCCGCGATCTCGTTCTTCCTCTCCTGCTGGTACCCCTCGAATGGCCGCAAGGACTATTTTGTCGGGTTCGGGGATTATGGGAACGAGGACGGGGATTTCAACTCTCCCCTGTACTTCCTCCGCTACGGCATCGACGTCCCCGGCCTCAGGTATTTCCTCCGGAACAGAAACCGCAAGAACTGCGATCCGCTGCTCTCGGCGCTCCTCTGGGACAAGATCGAGGCCCCGGATCCCGTGCCGCCGGAAAAGCGCGCCGCCTGTTATCCGAACATCGGCTGGGCAGTCTTCCACGAAAGCTGGGAGAAGGATTCCGTCATGCTCGCCGTCAAATGCGGGGACACCTGGAACCACGCCCACGCCGACTGCGCCTCGTTCCTCCTCTACCGGAACGGGAAGCCGGAGATCTATGATCCGCTCACGACGAACAGTTATTCCGATCCCCTCTACCAGCGCTATTACGTGACGTCGGATGCCCACAACGTCCTTCTCTTCAACGGACACGGGCAGGATTTCCGTGACAATTACAAAAACAACACCCACCTTCCCGGAAAGCTCCGGAACTTCATCGATGACGACGGATTCCGGTATCTCGCGGCGGACGGCACGGGGCCGATGGGACGGTATTTCCGCAAGCATCACCGCCATTTCCTCTGGATGGACGGCTTCATTCTGATCTACGATGACGTCGAGTGCTACGAAGCCGGGCGGGTGAGCTTCCTCATGCACGGCCTCGCGGGAAATCCGTTCCGGATGCTCTCCCCCGCCGATGCCGAAACCCGGACCGGATGGATCGGAGGCGACACGAAGACGGCGGACTACGATGTCTATACGACGGATACGGACGAACAGCACCACGCGAAATTCTGCGGCATCATCCCGCTCGACGAGCGCATCGAGCCCGTCCTGACGCCGATCACCGACGGCTGGAAGATCACCGCGGGCGGCACGACGGTCTATGTCAACCACCGCGCGGACGGCAAGATCATCCACCGCAACTGCATCAACGTGATGGACGGCTGGTTCACGGACGCGGAGATCCTCGCCGCACAGGGGGATCGCTGCGCCGTGGTGAACGGCTCGATCGTGCGCCGGGGAGGCAAATCCCTGCTCGAGACCTTCTCCCGCGTCAACGGATGGGTCGACCGGCCTGTCCGAAATGGCGGCTCTGCATGAAAAAGCTGCGCCAGACAAGTTCTCTCTTGCGCATTGCCCGGAAATATGCTATACTGAAGACGGAACAAACAGGCGGAACAGGTCTCCGGACTCTTCCGCCGGAAAGAGGAGTTTATGATCAACATTACCCTTCAGATCGAACGGATCGATTATCAGAAGAGCATCGAGAATCTCCTTCCCCAGCTTGTGAAGGAGGCCGAAGAAAAGAAGTCGCCGAACGGATTGGAAGCGTTCGTCGCGCGGCTGGGCAAGGACGCGGTCCCCGTGGCAAAGAAGCTGCTAAAGTACATGAACGACGATCTGAAGGACGGCCTCGTCGTCTGGATGGCCGAGAGCCGTCAGGAACAGATCGTCGCCGCGGTCAACCAGCAGTTGGATTCGCTGTTCGGGAAGTCCGTCATGAAGGTCGGCCCGCTGCATGCGGAGGACCGTCCCAGCACCCGGATGGTTCTGGTCGCCTCGCAGGTCGAGACGGACTACGCCGCCCTCTCCTCCAGCCCCGTCGTGGAATCCGCCCTCGGGCAGCTGGGCGGTGAGAACAGCCTGCTCAAGGGCGCGGCAAAGTTCGCGCTGCAGATGGTAACGAAGGCCAGTCCCGAAACCCTCGAGAAGCAGGGGATCACCCTTCTCTCCTCGGACCGGGTGAAGCCGAAGATCCTCTCCGCCCTCTCCGGCGCTCTCGGCAAGATCGGCCTGGTCGCAACGCTCGGCGATATGACGGTCCAAACAGGCGCGGGACCGACGGCTGCCGCAGTCGGCACGGAGCTTCCCGCCGCGCTGAAGGATCGGCTGATGGACGCGGTGATCGCGCTCCTGAAGGAATCCGCGTGACCGGCGGGCATTCCCCGGAATTCGCATAAAGACCTGTCGGATCCATCAACAATACCCGTCAAAACGAACCGGACAACACGAAATGTGCTGCCCGGTCGTTGTTTTTTCCGTGAGATCGCCGTGAGAAATGCAATTCTGTGAAGTGCCGGCTGAAATGATCGGGATGCGCACACTGCTTTGCATATAATAAGTATTTACTTATTGTTCTGATTAAATCATATCATTTTACATATCCGCGTGCAGGGTGTATAATAGAGACAAATCAGAAATCCTGCCGGGAGGCATCCCATGACCGCACGCCGTCCGCTCCTCACCCTGTTCCTCCGCTCCCTCCTGATCTCCGCAACCACCGTCGGCGGGGGCTATGTGATCCTTTCGGTGCTCCGCCGCCTGTATGTGGAAAAGCTCGGGTGGATCTCCGAGGACGAGATGCTCGATCTCTCCGCCGCGGCACAGAGCGCACCCGGCGCCGTCGCGGTCAACGCCTCCCTCCTCGTCGGATATCGTCTCGCGGGGATCGGCGGCGCGCTGGTCTCCCTCGCCGGAACGGTGATCCCGCCGCTCTGCGCCATGTGCCTCCTCGCCGAGGCCTATCGCCGGAGCGCGGACTTTCCCCTCATCATGAAGATCATGGCCGGGATGCGGGCGGGCGTCGCGGCGGTCATTCTCGATACCGCCCTCACGCTCACGAAGGGCTCGCTCGCAAAGAACACCCTGCCCCGCGCCGTCATCTTTGCCGTCTCCCTCGCGCTCATCCTCGGCATGGGTCTCTCCCCGGCATGGATCGTGCTCGGCGCGGCATTCCTCGGTGCGGCGCGCGGTCTGTATGTTCTGCGGCGCAGAAAGGCGGGCGATGCGGTATGATCCTTGCCGATCTCTTCTTCGAGTTCCTCCTCATCGGCGCGCTCAGCTTCGGCGGCGGATACGGCACGCTCGCGATGATCGAAAATGCGGCGGTCTCGACCCGCGGCTGGCTGACGGCGGCGCAGTTTTACGACCTCACGGCCTTTGCGGAGGTGACGCCCGGTCCCATCGCGCTCAACGCAGCTTCCTTCGCGGGCTATACGGCGGCGGGGATCCCCGGTGCGGTCGCGGCGACGGTCGGGTGCGTGCTCCCGGCATTCGTCACGGTCACGCTCCTCGCCCTGCTCTGGGTCAAATACGCCTCGCATCCTGTTTTCTCGGGCATTCTCGGCTCGATCCGTCCGGCGGTGTGCGCGCTCGTCTTCGCGGCATTCTGGAGCGTGTTCTCGGAATCCGTCTTCGGTGCCGGCATGGTCAGCATCGCGTCGCTTCTCCTCTTCGGCGGATGCTTCCTGCTGAGCCGCACGGGCAAGGTGCCTCCGGCCATCGTGATCCTCATCGCGGGCGCGGCTGGGGCGGTGCTGCTGTAAACTGTCATCAAATAGAATCAAAACCGGTCTTTTCCAGGTATCGGCGGTCCGGATTCGTCCATACTAACCGCGAAACCAAGGAAAGGACCGGTTTTTCCGATGAAACACTTATCCTATGCAATCCTGATACTCGCATCCGTTCTGCTCCTCGCGGCGTGTTCCCCGATGAGCGGGAGAAAGGATGACCAAAAAGACCCGCTCCCGGGCGACGGGATCCTCGACGACAGCACCCTCGGCGACCGCGACGGAGACGGTCACGTGGAGGACGACGGCACCTCCGGCTCCATGAACGCGGGCTCCGATGAGAAAGAGGACACCGGCGCGTTCACGGCCGTGGAAAAGGTGAAGGACGCCGACGACGCCGTGAACTTCATCGGCGCGAACGTCTATTCCCTCTGCCGCGATTCCCTGCCCGTGATGACCCGGACGCGCGTGCTCTCGAATGACGACATGGACGCCCTGACCTACTCGACGGAGTTGGAGGATACGGACGGCATTTCCGACGTGATCGTCTCGGAATCCGCACTCTCCGACGGGAGCTTTTCCGTGGTGATGCTCCGCACGGACGGAACGAACACGGAATCCCTCGCGCGGCGTCTGGCGGAGGGGATCGATCCCGAAAAGTGGGACCACGCGTCTGCCGGGAAAGCGGCGGCGATCACGCTGGACGACGATATCGTGCTCGTGATGGGCGATGACCGTCAGGTCGACGACGTGATCCGCGCGGTGACGACGGCAGCGGCCGATGTCTACGACAAGATCGGCGAGGTCCGCGTGGTGCTCGGCTGAGCAGAAGGAAAAAGGCCCCGGGAGCGGCAGAACACCGTATTCCCGGGGCTTCTTGTACATGATTCGGTTTTTATTTCTTGACGAGCAGATGCGCGACGAAGAGCACGATGCAGCCGCCGAGGACCGAGATGGCGAACTCAGTCAGCTTCCCGCCGCTGATGCTCAGCTTTTCCGCAATGAACCCGCCGACGGCGGAGCCGATGAAGCCCACCAGCCAGTTTCTCAGAAATCCACGTTTTGCGTTGCCCGTGATGAGTCCCGCCACCCAGCCGATGAGCGCGCCGAGCAGGATCGAGCGCAGGATCGGTACGATCATATCAGAGAGCCTCCTTTTTCTTTTTCTGGGTATAGTATAGCACGCCTTCCACGGTTTTGCAAGCGGGCAGCGGGCGATTTTATCCCGATTTCATCCGTCCTTCACTGATCCTTAATTTTGAACGAAATCCGCGGTTTTGTCCAAATGAGCCCTGAAAGCCTTACAGGACAAGGGTTTTGAGCACCCGCAAATCGTCTTTACCAAAGATTTACCAAAATTACAAGAAT
>JAFPWV010000066.1 GCA_017412675.1 Clostridia bacterium | reverse complement strand
GGGCGGCGGTGATTCCCAAGAGGCTGGCCGCGGAAGCCTCTTGGGTCCCGTCCGGAAGGACAAAAAAACAATCGACTTGGTCGATTACAAATCCGCAATCGTCAGTGCGCAGACAAAATGATCGACCCGCTCTTCGCGGGCTTGCAAAGTGAGCCCGCCATGTGTCACCGCGGACTCCGCGGCGCAAGCGTCAGCGCGCAAACAATAGAAAAGGCGTACCTTCTTCAGGTACGCACAGTTCAATATTGGTGAACGAACTTGCCGAGGCAGGCTTTGTGTGTGGTACGGAACCCTTTGGCCGAAGGCGAGTTCGTCTCCCGTCCCCGCGGACTCCGCGGCGCCCGCTCCTCAAGCGTGCCGTGCCCTCACCACCGCGAACGCCTCTTCCGCTACCGCGACCGTCTCCGCGATGTCCTCGTCCGTGAGGGACGCGTTCACGAAGTGGTTGTGGTGATTCGTGAAGAAGATCCCGCGCCGGACGCACTCCGCGATCCACTCCTGATGCAGCATCAGGCTCTCGTCGTCCGCGATCCGCAGATAGAACAGCGACGGCACGCCCGAAACGTGCAGATCAAACCCGTAGTCCGTCGCCTTCTTGATGAGCTCGCGGCGCAGCTTCTCGCCCTTCTCGATCAGGATCCGCGGGCAGTCGAGACGCTTCATCTTCTCGATGCACGCGATGCCCGCCGCGAACGGGACCGCCGACAGCCAGTAGCTCCCGGTGTAGGACATCGACGAGATCGTGTTCTTCAGAAAATCCTTGCCGCAGAGCGCGGAGACGTTGTACCCGTTCGCCAGCGCCTTGCAGAAGCAGATCATGTCCGCCTCGAAGCCGAAATAGTGGTCGCTGCCCGCGATGTCGAGCCGGAAGCCCGCGCGCACGTCGTCCACCACGAGGACGGTCGAATTCTCCGTGCACAGCTTGCGCAGCTTTTTCCAGAAGCCCTCCGCCGGGAGCTCGTTGTCCTTGAAGTTCCCGTGCATGTAGGGCTGCGCGATGACCGCCGCGATCTCGTCCTTGTTCTCGGCGAAGACCCGGTCGAGGGCGTCGGGATCGTTCCAGTCGAGGTAGAGGTTGTTCATGACGTCCTCTTCGATGATCCCCGCGTAGTCGATCTTCTGCGTCCAGGCGGAAATGCCGTGGTAATAGCCCTTGAAGAAGACGATCTTCTTGCGGTGGGTGTAGGCGCGCGCCGCCATGACCGCGAGGGTCGTGACATCGTTGCCGTTTTTCGCAAAGAACGCCCAGTCCGCCGACGCGACGGTGTCCACGAGCAGCTCCGCGAAGTCGATCATCACGGGGGAGGGGGAGGTCATGCAGTCGCCCTTTTCGCGCTGTTTTCTCGCCGCCTCATCCACGTCGGGATCGCCGTAGCCGAGGATGTTCGGACCGTAGGCGCACATGTAGTCGATGAACCGGTGGCCGTCCGCGTCCCAGATATAGGAGCCCTTCGCGTGATCGCCGATGAGGGGATAGGCTTCGATCGGGATGAAGCAGCCCTCCGCCGGGCCGAGGTGTCCGTAAACGCCGGACGGGATGACCTTTGCCGCGCGGGTGAAGAGCTCGCGGGATTTCGGATAAGTATAGACTTCTCTTGCCATGACTGCCTCCGGTTATCTGAGATAGAGTTCCACGCGGGAGAGGATGCGGTTGACGTTGTCGATCTGGGAGACCATGCCGCCGATGCGGACGAGTCCGTCCCCGACCGCCGCGACGCTGTTGATCTTTCCGTCGAAGATGTCCCGCGCGGTCTTCACATCCGCGAACTGCATATAGGACATGATGTTCTTCGGTACCTTCTGCGAGAAGGTGAGCTCATGGTCCTTCGCAATGAGGGCCGCCTTCGAGAGCCCCGCAATCTCCATGCGGATCGCGCCGTCCACGATGTTCGAGGCGGAGAACTGTCCGATCTTGTCGTGGTTTGCGATCTGCGCGACGGCGGAGACGATCACGCGGAACAGGACCGCCGTACTCTGCCGGAGAAAGGTCTCGTCCTCGAGCTGCTCCTCCGTCGGACGGAGATAGGTCTCGAGCAGATCGGTGAGCTTCTTGAACTTGCCGAGGAGGAAGGAGACCTTCGTGATCCCCTTCGTCGGGATCGGCGTGACGGTGCCGTTGATCATCCCGTTGAATTTTTCCGGGGAGGAGAAGGGGAGGCGGATCGCCGCGTCCTCAACGCCGTCCTTCAGGATGCAGCGGCCTCCGACGAAGGTCAGGGTCGCCTGGGGACCGCCGCGGACGGCGAATCCGACGGAACAGCCGCTTCGGCCGAGGATCTTGCGCGCCTCGGGAACGGTGTCGCAGAGCGCGACCAGCCCGCCAAGGACGCCGTACAGGTTGATGTAGGAAAGGGTCTTCTGATCGATGTTTGCTGCCATAGTTTGCCTCGTGTATGAAAATGGGGTTTGAAAACGGATCAAATCGGCCGGATGCGGATCTCCCCGCTCGACAGACGGCGAGCTCCGGACGGCGTCAAAACAATAAGCGCACCATCCCCGTCGATCGCGGCGACCTCGCCTTCCTCTGCCTGCCCGTTCCGGGTGAAGGCGATCCGGCGGCCGAGCACGATGGAGCGCGCGCGGTATTCGTCGGTATAAGCGGAAAAGGAAAAACCGTGTGATGCGATGCCCAAGATCCCCCCGGCGATCGATGCGGCAAGGGTTTCCGGCTCTGCGCGGCAGCCCGCGTCCGCGAGGGAGACGGGCGGGAAGGCGGCGTCCGGCAGGGTGGGGGCGGAGAGGAGATTGACGCCGACGCCGACGACGAGATAACGGGAGCGCGCGGAATCCCCGATGTTCTCGCAGAGGATGCCCGCGAGCTTGCCCCCGTCGAGGAGGATGTCGTTGACCCATTTGATCCGGGTCCGGCATCCGGCGCATTCGTCGACGGCCCGCGCGACCGCGACCGCTGCCGCAGAGGTGACGCCCACGATCTCCGACGCAGCCCGGCCCGCGGTCGGGAGCAGGACGGAGAGATAGAGTCCTCCCCGCGGAGAGGCGAAGTTCCGGCCCTGTCTGCCGCGTCCGGCCGTCTGGAAATCCGCGGCGATGAGGACGGGCTTCTCGGGATGGGATTCCGCGAGCGATTTTGCGACGTTGTTGGTGGAATCCGGGGCGGCGGGGGTCATGACGTCGATCGGGAGGCCGCCGAGCCGCTCCCGGAGGAGGGATTCGGATATCATGCCGCCTCCGGTGCTTTATCTGGTGCAGTTATTGTAGCAGAAAAGTGCGAGAATGTCAACGGGCGCGAGCTCATTTCCGTCTTTTTTCACGGAATTCTGTTTTTTTGATAAAATCCCTTGACACATTTCCCGCCCGGGTGTATAATCATCGCAACATCCTACAGAAAGGCCGGGCCGAACGATGAAATCCAGCGCATTCCGATTTTACTTTATCTTTCCCGCGATGGATTGCCTCGCAGCAGGGGACCGGCGTCTCTGAAACGGCCGCTCCGGACAGGCAGTCCACCGCTCTTTGTGCGTTCTCGCAGGCGGTGGGTTTTTTTATGGCAGTCCGAACGGTACCCGATCGATAAAAAATACAGAAAGATACAGAAAGCGGTGAATCTGATGAAGCGTTACTACCAGCCCGAAGTTGAGACCATGCCCCGCGAAGAGCTCCGCCGGCTCCAGTCCGAGCGCCTCGTGAAGCAGATCCGGCACGTCTGGGATCACGTTCCCTACTACCGGAAGAAGATGGAGGAAAAAGGTGTCACGCCCGACGACATCCGCGGCGTCGAGGATCTGGCGAAGCTGCCCTTCCTCTCGAAGGCGGACCTGCGCGAAGCGTACCCCTACGGTCTCTGCGCCAAGCCCCTGTCCGAGTGCGTCCGCATCCAGTCGACGTCCGGCACGACGGGGCGCCGTGTGGTGGCGTTCTACACCCAGCACGACCTCGACCTCTGGGAGGACTGCTGCGCGCGCGCGATCACGGCGGCCGGCGGCACGAACGAGGACGTCTGCCAGGTGTGCTACGGTTACGGTCTGTTCACGGGCGGTCCGGGCCTCAACGGCGGCTCCCATCGGGTCGGCTGCCTGACCCTGCCCATGTCCTCCGGCAACACCGAGCGTCAGCTGCAGTTCATGGAGGACCTCGGCGCGACGATTTTGTGCTGCACGCCGTCCTACGCAGCCTATCTCGCCGAGAGCGCGATCGAATCCGGCCGGATCGGGAACCTCAAGCTGAAGGCGGGCATCTTCGGCGCGGAGGCGTGGACCGAGGAAATGCGGCATGACATCGAGGAGAAGCTGGGCATCAAGGCGTACGACATCTACGGCCTGACCGAGCTCTCCGGCCCCGGCGTCGCGTTCGAGTGCGAGGAACAGCGCGGGATGCACATCAACGAGGACCACTTCATCGCCGAGATCATCGACCCCGTGACGGAAGAAGTCCTTCCGTACGGCGAGAAGGGCGAGCTCGTCTTCACGGCGATCACGAAAGAGGCGTTCCCGATGATCCGCTACCGGACGCGCGACATCTGCGTGCTGCGGGACGAGCCCTGCTCCTGCGGCCGGACGCACATCCGCATGTCCAAGCCGATGGGGAGAAGCGACGACATGCTCATCATCCGCGGCGTGAACGTGTTCCCGTCCCAGATCGAGACGGTGCTGCTCAACTGCGGGATGCCGGCGAACTACCAGATCGTCGTCGACCGCGTGAACAACACGGACACCTTCGACGTCGAGGTGGAGATGACGCCCGAGACCTTCTCCGACACGGTTGCCGAGATCACGAAGAAGGAAAACGAGCTCGGCGGGGCGCTGCGGACCATGCTCGGGATCACCGCGCGGGTGCATCTCGTCGCGCCGAAGTCCATCGCCCGCAGCGAAGGCAAGGCCGTCCGCGTGATCGACAAGAGAAAGCTGTATTGAGGTTATGAAACGATGCTGCCGCATCTGCTCCGAGGGGAGGGTGCGGCGGCTTTTTTCATGCGCCGAGCCGTGACGCCCATAAAAAACAAAGAAAGCCCCGCAGGGCTTCCTCGATCCTATTCTTCGTCGACCCGCTCGATGCGGACGCATTTTCCCGTCCTCTCGTCGAGGTCGAACAGACATCCCCGGATGCGGGGCGATCCGTGCGCGGGCTCGAACACGACCGGCGTGTGCAGCGTGAACTTGTGGATCACCGATTCCGTCTTCACCCCGAGGATCCCCGCCGTCGAGCCGCACATCCCGAGGTCCGTGATGTACCCGCACCCGCCGGGCAGGATCTGTTCGTCCGCCGTCTGAACGTGCGTGTGCGTGCCGAAAACAGCCGCAAATCTCCCGTCGAAATACCGCGCGAGGAAGAGCTTCTCGCTCGTCGCCTCCGCGTGAAAATCGCACACCGCGACGTCATACTTCCCCTGCTCGCTTTTGAGGATGCGCGAGGCGGTGTCCGCGGGCGGGGTCACGGGATCCATATACACCGTGCCGATCAGGTTCACGACGAGGACGCGGTACCCGCGCGCTTCCGCGATCACCGAGCCGACGCCGGGCGCATCCGGGGGATAGTTCGCCGGCCGGATCAGATGCTCCCCCTCGTCGAGGAGGCGGTAGACGTCGCGCCGCCGCCAGGTGTGGTTGCCGCCGGTGATGACGTCCGCGCCCGCGTCGAGGAGGCGTTCGGCCGATTCCTTCGAGATGCCGTTTCCCTCCGCGGAATTCTCGCCGTTGAGGATCGTCAAATCCGCCCGCCGCTCTCCGATCATGCGGCGCAGTCTCCCCCCGCTCTCGAGCAGCCGGACCCCTTCTTCGCCGACGACGTCGCCGAGCGCCAGGATCCGCAGCATCAGTAGTTCAGACCGCGTCTGCGGCGGTTGTAGTCGGAACGCGGGTTCACGATCTCGCGCCAGTCGAGGTCGCCGTGGTCGAGGGCGCATATCAGGACCTCCGCCGTGGCGATGTTCGTCGCCATCGGCACGTTGTGCACGTCGCACATGCGGAGCAGGTTGTATTCGTTTTCGTCGAAGTCGTGGTTCGGGGTGGTGCTCCGGAAATAGAGAAGCACGTCGATTTCGTTGTACGAAATTCGGGATGTGATCTGCTGGGCGCCTCCGTGGGAACCGGGCAGGAGCTTCTCGATCTCAAGACCGGTGGCTTCCTGCACATACTTCCCGGTGATACTGGTGGCGCAGATGTGGTGCTTCGAGAGGATGCCGCAATAGGCGATGCAGAACTGCGTCATGAGTTCCTTCTTGGTGTCGTCTGCAATGAGAGCAATGTCCATAAACATCCGTTCCTTTCGTTGGATTGATACGGGTCAAAGGGGTTCGGCGAGGCGCCGGAAAATCTCAGAGGGCGCGGCGGGTTTTCCTTGCGAGGGCGGGCATCCCGTCGAAGAGGGGGACGCTGTAGCCCATGATCCGCCGGGCGATGTTGCGGTAGGCAGCCGCCGCACGGGACTGCCGGTCGGGCAGGGAACCCATGTCCTGGGCGCGCTGGAGGGTCTTGTCGTAGGGGACCACGCCGACGCACTGGAGGGCCGAGGAGTCGATCATCTCGATGATCCCGGCGCGCTTTTCCCGCCGCACGGCGTCCAGATCGAACGAGCAGACGCAGAGGCGGAGAAGTCCGGCTCCGGCACGTTCGAGGCGCGCGGCGGCGTATTCGGCGGCCCGGATCGAGGTCTGGCTCTGTTCCGAGACGACGATCGTGAACGGGAAGAGGTCGGCGATGGCGCAGGCCGCGTCCAGTCCCCCGCCCGTGTCGCAGACGAGGAGATCGAAGCCGTCCTCCCATCCGAGGAGTGCTTCCAGCCCTTCGCGGACAAGCGCCGCCGGGGTCGTTCCCCGTTCCCGGGCGAGGCGCCGCGCGTCGGCAGCGGTCATCGCGGGGAGGAGGGAGAGGTTCGGGAGGCTATCGTCGGGGACGAGCGGGATCTTTTCGGGAGGTGTGTCTCCGAAGAGATCGGCGAAGGTGAAGAGCGCGCGGTCCTCGCAGCCCGTGAGGAGATCGAGCGATCGGCTCGTCGCATCGAGATCGGCGAGCAGGACGCGCTTCCCCAGCCGGGCGAATTCCGCGGCCAGACAGAGCGCGGTGGTGCTTTTGCCGACGCCGCCCTTGGATGAGGCGACGAGAAGTCGGTCGTAAGACGGCATGCGCACCTCCCCCTGCCCGGAATCCGGCCGAAGACAAACATTCACTCATAAATTATACACCAAAATGCCCAACATGTCAAGGGTTAACGGAGAATAATTTCTGCATAAGCTCCAAAAAACAGGGGGAAGGGCGGATTCCGGGGACCCGATCTTGTCATAATTGATCCGCGCCGGGCGGGGCCGGAACGAAAAAAGCCCGCCGTCTCGTCGAGGGGGAGGCGGCGGGGGAGGAAAAGCGGTCAGTCGAGGTCCTTCAGCTTCTGGATGGCCTTTTCGAGCGTTTTGCCGATGACCTTCTTGTTGGAGGCCCAGTAGGAGGCGAAGTTGTCCTTCTTCTGCGGCATGAGGGTCCGGAGCACGAACCACGGATTGCCGATGGATTCGTTGTACAGCGACTCGAAATTGATGAGGACGCTGTCCTTGATGAGGTCCATCATGGCGGAGGTCTCGGGGTCTCTCGAATACCGGGATTTCAGCGCCTTGTCGAAGTAGACCGGCGTGGTGGTGCGCCAGGACTGGGCAGCGAGCGCTTCCATCACCGCGGCGGACATGTCGGCGTTCTTCGCGTCGATCGGGATGCACCAGAGGGAGACCGCATCCTGCACGCGGGTGCCGTAGGCCTGCTGGGATTCGTCCATGAGCGGGTAGGGCAGGATGCCGTAATCGCTCTCCATCGAGCCGAGGTTGGACACGACCGCGTTGAGGCGGGTCGTCGCGAGGAGGGCCTTGTCCTGCGCCAGGGTATCCACGATGTTGGTGC
>JAFPWV010000065.1 GCA_017412675.1 Clostridia bacterium | reverse complement strand
CTCGTCTTCGTCGTCATCCTCGTCGTCTTCGTCCTCAAAATCGTCGAAGTCGTCGAAATCCTCGTCGAAGGGATGGTGACGGCGGCACTTGCCGCAGCATTCGCCCTCGTCCTCGTCGTCGGTCTCGTAGACAAACTCTTCGACTTCGCCGAGATCGTGGTCGAGCTCGTCCAGATAGTCGTTCGCCGTGTCGATCGCCTCGGTGAGCGTCTCGACCTCGTCCGCGAGCTTCCCGCAGAGGTCCACGAGAGCCGCGATGATCTTGCCTTCCGGCGTCGTCACGTCGAGGTTGGTGCCGTCGAGCAGACCCTTGATATAAGCACTTGTTTCTTTCGTCGTCATGGTGTTTCTCCTTTCAGATCCTTCATGAGAACGGGACAGCCGGAGGGGAATCGTCCGCCGCCGGCCGCCTTGCTTTCGGTTGGAACTCTGCGCCTTACGCTCTTTCGAGATATTCGCCGGTCCTCGTGTCGATCTTGACGATGTCGCCGGTGTTGATGAAGAAGGGAACGCGGATGTTCGCGCCGGTCTCCACGGTAGCGCCCTTGGAGGAACCGGTTGCGGTATCGCCGCGCACGCCGGGCTCGCAGTCCGTGATCTCAAGCTCCACGAACATCGGGGGCTCGACGGAGAAGGGCTTGCCCTGGTAGGAACGGATCGTGCAGATCATCTCTTCCTTGACGAACTTGAAGTTGTCGCCGATGAGATCCTTGCCGATGGGCTCCTGCTCGTAGGTTTCCTGATCCATGAAGTAGTAGAGGTCGCCGTCGTTGTAGAGATACTGCATCTCACGGCGGTCGATGCGCGCTTCGTTGAACTTGTCGGTGGGGGAGAAGGCCTTTTCGACCACGCCGCCGGTGATGACGTTTCTCATCTTCGTGCGGACAAACGCCGCGCCTTTACCGGGCTTGACGTGCTGGAATTCGATGACCTGCATGACCTGGCCGTCCATCTCGAACGTAACGCCGTTTCTGAAATCGCCTGCTGTTACCATTGATTCTGTAATCTGCTCCCCGGGATCGGGAGCATACTCCTTTCCGTTCATCCTGTTCGGAATCATAAATACACTATATTATACCCTATTTCTCCCCATATTGCAAGAGGGCGCGGGAAATTTTATGCGTTTTGGAAACAATTTCGCACCGGCTTACTTCATCCCTTTGCGCGTGAGGGCGATCCGCTTCCGCTTGAGGTCGACCGATTTGATCTTCACGTCGATGATGTCTCCCACGGCGAGGACCTCGGACGGGTGCCGGATGAACCGGTCCGCGATCTCGCTGATGTGGAGCAGGCCGTCCTGATGCACGCCGATGTCGACGAACGCGCCGAAGTCGATGACGTTGCGCACCGTTCCTCTCAGAATCATGCCCTCCGTGAGGTCCTCGATCGAGAGGACGCGGTCGCGCAGAACCGGCGGAGGCAGGCTGTCGCGGATGTCCCGGCCCGGCTTCTCGAGCTCTCCGAGGATGTCCGAGAGCGTCATCTCGCCGACGCCGAGCTCCGCGGCCAGCGCCTTCATCCCGACGCCGGAGGCTTCCTTCCGCAGCGAGAGACCGCCGCGCACATCCGCCTTTGTTTTGCCGAACCGGGCGAGGAGCTTTTCCGCCGCGCCGTAGGATTCGGGGTGCACGCCCGTGTTGTCGAGGATCTCCTCGCCGCCGGGGATGCGCAGAAAGCCCGCCGCCTGCTCGTAGGCCTTCGCGCCAAACCGCGGGACCTTCATGAGATCGCGCCGCCTGTGGAATTCGCCGTTTTCCTCGCGGTACTTCACGATGTTCTTCGCCGAGGCCGCATGGATCCCCGCGATGTAGGAGAGCAGGGACCACGACGCCGTGTTGACGTCCACGCCGACCGCGTTCACGCAGTCCTCGACCACGCCGGTCAGCGCTTCGTCGAGGCGCGCGGGCTTCATGTCGTGCTGATACTGCCCGACGCCGATGGATTTGGGATCGATCTTCACGAGCTCCGCGAGCGGATCCTGCAGCCGCCGTGCGATCGAGACCGCGCTGCGCTCCGTGACGTCGAAGTCCGGGAATTCCTCCGCCCCGAGCGCCGACGCGGAATACACGGACGCGCCCGCCTCGGAGACGATGATGTATTTGGTGTTCCCGCCCAGCTCGTGGAGCGTTTCGGCGATGAACATCTCGCTCTCGCCCGACGCGGTCCCGTTGCCGATGGCCACGACGTCGACCGAGTACTTCTGGATGAGGCGCTTGACCGTGCGCTTTGCGCCTTCGATGTCCTCGCGGGGCTTCGTCGGGTAGATGACGGCGGTAGCGGCGACGGCGCCGGTGGGCGTGACGACGGCGAGCTTGCAGCCGGTCCGGTAGCCGGGGTCGAAACCGAGGACGGTCTTGCCCTTCAGGGGGGACTGCATCAGGAGATTGCGCAGGTTGACCGAGAACAGCGCGATGGCGGATTCCCCGGCGGTGTCCGTCAGATCCGCGCGGATCTCGCGCTCGACTGCGGGTGCGGTGAGACGGTCGTACCCGTCCGCGACGGCCGCTTCGATGTGGGGCGCCGCCGGGCTGTCCCGGTGCTTGATCACACGGCGCAGGACCTCGGAGAGGATCTTCTCGCGGTCCGCCTCGACCGTGACGGTCAGCGCCTCCTCCTTCTCCCCGCGGTTGACGGCGAGGACGCGGTGGGGCCGGATCGTGCGGATCGGCTCGGCATAGTCGTAATACTGCTCGAAGACGGGGTTTTCCGCCTTCCGCTTCGTCACGATGCGCCCGTCGGAGACCGTCATTCGGCGGATCAGCCCGCGGAGCCCGGCGTCGTCCGAGAGGTCCTCGGCGATGATGTCGCGCGCGCCGGCGAGGGCGTCTTCGACCGTGGGGACGTCCTCTGAAAGATGGGCCGCGGCGGCTTCCTCGAGCGGTGGCGCATAGGAGCGGCGCTGTTCCATGAGCAGGGCGGCGAGGAGGGCGAGTCCCCGGTCACGCGCGACGGAGGCACGGGTCTTGCGCTTCGGACGGTAGGGGCGGTACAGGTCGTCGACCTCGGTGACGGTGGCCGCCGCGTCGATCGAGGCGATGAGGTCGGGCGTCAGCTTGCCCTGGGCGTCAATGAGGGCTTTGACCTCCTCCTTGCGCTTTTCGAGGCTGCGCAGGGCGGCGAGACGGTCGGAGAGGGTGCGGAGGACGGTGTCGTCCAGACCGCCCGTGACCTCCTTGCGGTAGCGCGCGACGAAGGGGACCGTGTTGCCGTCGTCGAGGAGCTTGACGGTGGCTTCGAGGCGCGGGTACGGGATGTTCAGCTCATCGCTGAGTCGTTTCAATATGTCCATGGGAATCTCCGGTATCTGGTATGTGGTTTTGAGAGAGGATTTCGATCTCCGCCGGGGTCAGCGCGCGCCACTCCCCGGGTGCGAGGTCAGGATCGAGGGGGATGCCCGCGAAGACGGTGCGCTCGAGGGCGAGGATCTCCGATCCGACGGCCAAAAACATGCGCTTGATCTGGTGGTACTTGCCCTCGGTGACGGCGATCCGTCCGTGTTCCCGGTCGTGCGCCGGATCGTCGAGGGTGACGCGGCAGGGCTTCGAGGTGAAGTCGGAGAGGGCGATCCCCTCCTCGAGCTGCCGGACTTGTTCATCGGCGAGCGGGAGGCAGGTGAAGCGGTATTCCTTTTCGCAGTGCTTCTTCGGCGAGAGGAGATCGTGGGCCGTCGGGCCGTCGTTCGTGATCAGAAGCAGCCCGGTCGTGTCGATGTCGAGCCGTCCGCAGGGGAAGAGTCCGATGCGGCGCAGCTCGGGCGGGAAGAGGTTCATGACGGACTTCGGGTCGCCGTCGGTCGTGGAGACGGTGTCCGCGGGCTTGTTGAGCATGAACCAGCGCACCCGCGCGTACCCGACGGGCCGGCCGTTCGCCGTCACATCGGCCGCGTCTTCGTCGATCTTCTGCGCCGGATCGCGGCAGGGGGAGCCGTCCACCGTGACCGCGCCCGCGCGGATGAGGCGGGAAGCCTCGCGGCGGGTGAAGAGACCGCTGTCGGAGAGGTATTTGTCAAGTCGGATCATAGCATCCCCCGGATGCGGAGCACGGCGAAGGCGATGGAGAACAGCACGGCGGCAGCCGCCGAACCGATCCCGAAGCCCAGCGCGAAGCTCCGCAGGAATTTCATGGCGAAATGATAAAAGCGCACGGTGCACCTCCGAAATCATCAGGATGCACGAGTGTTTCCCTTATTATAGCGCATTTATGCGGGGAATGCAAGAGAATCGGGGCGGATTCGGAATGAGGAGCGAGGATTTGGAGAATTCAGAATTCAGAATTCAGAATTGGGCTGGGCCGAACACCTAACCGCTGCACCTTTGCGGGGACAAGTCTGACGAGGAAAACTGTATCTTCGGCGTTGAGCGTATTGGTTACGTTCTCAGCTTCCTAACGCGGAACTGGCCCCTGTAATCAAGAATGGATGAGGCGTTATGCCCCATTGAACAACGCTTCCCGAATAAAAAGGAGGTT
>JAFPWV010000064.1 GCA_017412675.1 Clostridia bacterium | reverse complement strand
GACGCTGTGGCGGGTGTATTTCGACGGCCAGTGGCAGAAGCCGTCGTGGTGCTTCGCGGTGAGGATCATGCCGCGCATCCCGGCGGATTTGACGGCGCGGGCCCACTGCTCGGCGTCGAGCTTTTCGGGGTTGAAGATCGCCTCGTCCTCGGTGCCGTCGCCCCACTCCCGGTCGGTGAAGGCGTTGACGGTGAAGTGGACGAAGGCGTAGAATTCGAGCTGCTGATGGGCGAGCTGCCGGGGACTCGGGGTGATCTGGACCAGTCTTTCATCGAGTGTCATGGGGGACCTCCTCAGGCGGATCGGATTTCGGACGTGCGTTCCTGACCGTATTATAGCACATCTTTTCCCGCGATGCAAGAGGATTCGCGAGGGGCAGCTTTCTCTGCTTTGCCCCGGGCAGACGGAAAGGAGGTCGGGAATCAGAAAAACCGCGTCGTATGCTGCCATATCGTCCGACGTTTTTCGTCTTTCCCCGGCTGAAACGCTCGAATGCCTTGACATTCTCGGAGAGGCATGATACAATGGTGACAACATCATCCAAGGAGGTATCACCATGCAGCATCATCCATACAATCGATTCCTCTCTCTTCTTCTTGCCGCTCTTCTGATCGGCTCCATGCTTCTCTCCTGCGGGGAAAGCAAAACCAACACGGACGCGGCTTCCTCCGATCTTCAGGCGGCTGACGGGGAAGGTGTCTCCGCCGAGGAAATGATTGCCGCGGACGAAGAAGAAACCGTCCTGAAAGACATGGTGCCGGATACGCTGTCATACGACGGCGCGACGATCCGTATTTTCGTCTCCAACGGATCGGGCCAGAACGAAGAGATGTACGCCGGACAGGGTGAGTTGACCGGTGATGTGGAAAACGACGCAGTCATTCAACGAAACATGACCGCTGAGGAGCGGCTTGACATCACGCTCGAATACATCGGCGATCCCACGGGAAGCTGGGACACCATCGCCTCGATTCTCTCGAAGTTCATCATGGCCGGGGACACCACCTATGACATGTACCTTGGCAACGAATACGGCCACGTCAACCTCATCGCTCTCGGCGGGCTGAAAAACGTGAACGAGCTCGAATACATTGACTGGGACAAGCCGTGGTGGAACGTCAAGTATATGGACGAGATGATGATCGGGAACGATGCGCGGTATTTCCTTGCCGGTGACTACATCATCGAGACTGTCCGCATGGCACATACCCTGTTCTTCAATAAGAATTTCTATCAGGACGCCTTCGGCAATCCGGAAGAGCTCTACGATCTGGTCCTCGACGGGACATGGACGATCGACAAGCTGTCCTCGGTCGCCGAGGCCGCATACGTCGATCTCAACAACAACGGACAGTCCGATGTGGAGGATCGCCTCGGTTATGTCACCTACCTTGCCGCAGCGTCGGTCGATCCGTTCGCGTACCTCGGCGACGTGCCGTATTCGACGCACGATGCGGACGGCAATATCGTCTTGAACCTGATGAGCGATCAGGCAGTAACGCTCGGCGAGAAGGTCGTCTCCTTCTTCCATCAACCGGGCAGCGTGTTCCAGATGGGCTCCAATGTATCCGGTACCGTGTTCAAGGAGGGCCGTTCGCTCTTCCTCGGCCTCCAGTCCCTCGGCACGGCGAAGTGGTACCGGGACATGGAGGACGACTACGGCTTCCTGCCCTACCCAAAGCTCGACGAGACCCAGCGCGCCTATCACTCTCTGGTTGCGGACAACGCGCTGATCGGCTCGATCCCGTCAGCGTCGCTGAATCTCGACAAGATCGGCGCGGTGCTCGAGGTCCTCGCCTCCGAGACGTGGCGTACCGTCATGCCCGCGTGGTACGAGACCTCCCTGAAGATCAAGTATTCCCGCGACAATATTGCCGCGCAGATCATTGATCTGATCCACGACTCCACGACGACAAACTTCATCTACGCCTACTCGAATCCGCTGAGCGGCACGGGCCAGATCATGCGCGAGATGGTCGCCAACAACAGCACTGACTATGCCTCCGCTGTCGCGCGGAAGGAAAAGGTGGCAAAGAAATCCCTCGAAAGGCTCGTTGCCGCCTACGAGAAAAACTTCGCTCCGTAACCCGCAGCCGAAAGACAAAGGAGCCCGCCATGAAAACACGCGCTCCCCGTTCCGCCGGCGGATGCGCGATGCAGGCAAGAGGGAAGGGAGCATGAGGATGTGCAGGGTCCTGTTCTTCGACGTGGGCTATACCCTCGTGAATGAAGATGCGGTCTGGCAGACGCGGTGCCGTGAACAGGCGGCGGGCGAGGAGGCCGTGCGGCTGGGGCTGAGTGCCGCGGACCTCTGGCACGAGATCGAGCTGGCGTCCATTGAAAGAAAGCCGCAGTACCGGACGCTCGTCTCGAAATTCGGGTTCCGGGAGGCCGCGCCGTACCGCCACGATTTGGAGACGCTCTACGGGGACGCGCCGCGGGTGCTCCGAACGCTTTCCCGGAGATACGAGCTCGGCGTGATCGCCAATCAGACCGACGGGCTGCGGGAGCGTCTCGATCGGTTCGGCATCCTCTCGTACTTCACCCACATCGTCTCGTCGTGGGACGTCGGGGCGATGAAGCCGCAGCGGCGCATCTTCGAGATCGCCCTGCAAAAGGCATCCTGCCGTCCGGAAGAGGCCGCGATGATCGGGGACCGGCTCGACAACGACATCGCCCCGGCAAAGGCTCTCGGCATGAAGACCGTGTGGGTCCGGCAGGGCTTCGGCGGGCTTCAGGAGCCCATCGGCGATGCGGACACCCCCGATCACACCGTCAGCCGCCTGGACGAGCTCCTCGATCTTTTTTGAAACGGAGGCCTCTCATGAAAAAAGACCGCATCGGGCAAAAGAACCTCCTGCCGAGGTACGACCGGCGGCGGAGGACGTGGCGGGTGGAATTCGAGGACCGGGACGCCGAGGAGGGCTGCCTCCTCTATGTGGCGGGGGAATTCGCCCGGACGGGACTCTATTTCCCCTATCACGACACCGCGTCACGGAAGCGGGACTATCCCGGACACGCGCACAGCTTTGAAGGCGTGCTTGAGGCGCTCCTCGACGATCCCGCGGGATTCAGCATCGAGGGCTTCGAGGACGCGTATTCCGCACAGGAGCGGGACATGCTCCGGGCGGTGCAGGAGAGGCTGAGGGCGGTGCTTTTATGAACGGGAATAACCAAAACGTGCCGGGTCTGCCGAACGGGGAGAGAACGCGGCCGGAACAAACGGGAGGAACGGATATGGAAAAACAGCAGGTGAACTGGAGAGATTACGCTCCGGCCGCCACATCGAGAGTGCGGGAGGCGACCGAATGGAGCATCACCTATTCCTATCGGGCAACGGCGACGGATCTGCCGCGGGTGCTTTTGATCGGGGATTCGATCTGCAACGCCTATCAGGGGCGCGTGCGGGAGCTGCTCGACGGACGGGTCAGCGTGTCGTTCTGGGCGTCGTCGAAGTGCGTGACCGACCCGGACTATTTCCGGGAGCTGGATCTGATGCTCAGCGCCAGGCCGCTCGACATGGTCACCTTCAACAACGGCCTGCACAGCCTGACGACGGACCGGGGCGAATGGGACGCGGCGTACGCAGGCGCGGTTTCGTTCCTGCGGGCGAAGCTGCCCTCCGCCAAGCTCGCGCTGGTGCTCAGCACGCCGCTCAAGGATCCCGCGCTCACCGCCATCTCCGCCTCGCTCAACGAGACCGCCGTGCGGATCGCAGGGGAGGAGGGCCTCGAGACGATCGATCTCTTCACCCCCATGGACCGGCTCGCGCGGGACCGGTACTGGACGGACACCTATCACTTCACCGCCGAGGCCGTCGGTATGCAGGCGGAGATCCTCGCCGGACACATCCTCGGGACGCTGGGCCGCTGAGAGCCGGACGGTTGACACGCCGCCGTTCACTGTGTTATAATAAAACGTGAAAACGGCAAACGAAAGGAGTGGGAACAGGATGGAAAGGATCGGATCCGAGCGGATCGTTTTGGAGATCCCGGTGGCGTTCACCGCCGAGGAGCTCGCTCGCCTCTGCCGCGTGAAGACGGATTCCGCGGCGTTCGAGGTCATCGAGGAGTCCCTTGACGCCGTCAACGAGTACGCCGCGCCGAAGGCGGTGATCAAATGGGCGACGGTGGACCGCGTCGAGGGGGACTTCACGACGGTCGACGGGGCCGTCTTCCAGAGCAAGGTGGTCGCCGACAAGCTGAAGGACACCCCGCGGGTCTTTCTCTCGGTCATCACGGCGGGCAGCGGGCTGGAGGCGTGTGGCGAATTCGACGGCGATCCCTTCCTCGATACCCTGGACGGCGCGCTCCTCGCCCATGCGACCGGGGCCACGATCCGGTATATGAAGGAGCAGTTCGGCTTCGACGGCTCCTCGATGCTCAATCCGGGCTCCCTCCCGGACTGGCCGATCCAAAACAACTTCACCCTGTTCGACCTCATCGGGAACGTGGAAGAGATCGGGGTCACCATCCGCGAAAACGGGTATATGAAGCCGTGGAACACCACCTCGCACATCCATTTTGCCGGCCACGGGTATCAGAACTGCTCGCTCTGCCGCAAATACGACTGCGTCGGCCGCCGCGCGAAATTCGACCGCGGGGAGTATCTCCGCATTTTCGGCACGGAGCCGTGAGCGCTCCCGGAATAAAAACAAGCCGTTCGGCGTCAAAACCGGGCGGCTGTTTTTTGCTTGATTCAAATCTGCCCTGCCAGCGCGCGGAAATCCCGCAGCCGGTGGAAGGTCGAGTAGTTCGCGTCGTGAAAATTGTGCGCGCCGTTCATCGCCGTACGGCAGAGCCACAAAAGGTCGTCCCCTTCGAGGAAGAAATCGACGTACTGGAACCCCACCTGCCAGGGATCGTCCTCCCGCCGGTCGATGAGATCGCAGACGAGGGACCAATGCTCGCAGTCCGCCGAGCGCATCAGGGAGAGGAGGTTGCGGTCCGAGGCGTGCTCCGGTCCGAGGATGCGGCTGATGATCGTGTAATACGTCCCGTCCGCCGGATCCTGCCGGATCATGAATTTCGAGTGGTTCCCCGGGAGCCGGATCGCGCTGTCGTAGCAGAGCGGCGCCTCCGGATGCTCCGTATCGACCCGGTAGGCGAGGACCAGACCGTGGTTCGGGCGGCAGCGCGTCATGTCGTAGCGCATCACGTTGTAGAGCAGCCCGTCCGGGAAGACGGCGAGGGTCCCTTCGATGTTCCCCGCGCTCGGTCCTTCGGCGACGCCCGGCCAGGCGGGATCGTACTTCACCGGATCGGAGAAGCGCCACACGGACGCGTCCGTCGGATCGGCCCCGAGCGGCGCGGACCCGACCATCGCGGCGTGGTAGTCCTTCGCCCAGGTGCCCCATTCGAGCGTCGTCCAGAGCCTGCCCCCGTACGCGACGGGAGGCTGGGGATTCTTGTGCACGCCCTCGGTGTCGCGCCGTCCGGACCCGCGCAAGAGGACCGTCGGTGCGGAGAAGGTCTTTCCGCCGTCCGAGGATCTGCCGATGAGAAGATCGCCGTATTCGGTCGAGCAGGCCAGCATGTAGAGCGCGCCTTCGTGGAGGAACATCCGCCCCCAGAAGCAGGGGAAGAGCTCCGAGAGCCAATGCCATGTCGCGCCGTCGTCGTCCGAGCGGAAGATCAGGGTCAGGTTCTGCGGCGCGTCTCCGGCGAAGAGGTCCATGGAGGCGAGCAGGGAACCGTCCGGGAGACGCACGAGACAGGGCGAGCAGAGATAGCGGCCGGAGAAGGCATACGCTTCGTCGTCCGGATGGAGGTAATTGACCACGGTGCCGACCGCCTCGCCCGTGCGGAACAGACGGATCCGGCTGCGGGTCCCGGTGCCCGGGCGGAACACGGCGCATTCATAGTCGCACCCGTCCGCGAGGTCCGTCAGCGTGAGGGAGGTGCCGCGGACGCGCCGCTCCTCCGTGAAGCGTTCCCCGCCGCGCTTCCTCCACCGGACGCAGAATTCCTCCTCGGGCGATCCGAGCCATTCGAGCGTGACCGAGGCCCTGCCCGGCGCGATGCGGCAGAGATAGGGATCGCCGATCTCGTGGAAGGGCGGGGCATACGGATGCCAGCTCCACGTCAGCGCCGGCTTCATCGCGCGCTCCTTTCCCGGAGCCATGCCCGCATCGCTTCGGCGAGGGTCTCCACCTGACGCACGCAGCTCTTGTGATAGTCCGTCAGATCCGAGGCGGGACGGGTGCGGGCGTCGACGGTTTCGAGCGGCAGGCCGACGATCTCCCTGAGATGGTATTTCGCCGTGACGGGATAGGCGAGCGATTCGGTGAAGGCCGCGGTCCCGAGGAAGGCCTGGAGGACCTCTGCACCGGCGGGATCGTCCTCCCAGCTCTCGCAGAGCCGGACGTAGAGATCGGGGTGGAAATTGGCCATCACGCCGCAGTACCCCGCAGCACCGGCGCGCATCGAGGCGAGGAGGGTCTGGGCGTTGGCGTTGTAGAGCTTCATCGGGGAGCCCGCGAGGACTTGACAGCGCTTTGCCATCACCGCGGCGTCGCAGCAGGTGTCCTTCATGTAGAGGAACCGGCCCGTCGACGCGCAGAAGGAGAGCATCTTCTCCGTCATCAGCCGTTTATAGGGATACGGGCATTCGTACACGCCGAGCGGGACGCCGGGGAGGGCCTCCATGATCCGCTCCGCATCCCGGATCCACGCCTCGTCCCCGGTATTCCCGATGTCGAGCCGGTTCGAGATGAGGATGACGGTGTCACAGCCCGCGTCGGCGACGGCTTTCAGTTCCGCGATCTGATCCTCGAAACGGTCGGAGACGTGCCCGGACGCCACCACCGTCATGCGCGGTCTGTCGGGATGCGCTGCGGAAAGCTCACCGGCACGGTCGACCACCGTTTTCGTGAGCTGCACGCGTTCTTCTCGGGTGAGGAAAAAGATCTCGCTCGACTGACAGGCGGCGAAGATGCCCCCGCAGCCGTTTTCGTAATACCAGTCCACCATCGCCCGCGCCGCGCCGAGATCGACGGAGCCGTCCCGGCAGAAGGGGGTGACCATCGTGGGAAATGCCTGTGTTTTCGTCGGATTCATCAATCAGTCCTGCCTTTCGCTCTGTTTGAGGTCGTCTGACCTATTATACCAGATTCGGGCGCGAAATGAAACAGGGGCGGGGAAAAAAGTCGGGAAGTTTCCTCTCTTGACATTTCGCGGGGAACGCGCTATACTGGGGACAACCGATCAGAGGGCATCAACAGCGGAGGTGGGAACATGAAAAACATCGATCTGTCGGCCTGCGGGATCCGGCCCGGGGGAGACTGTACGGAGGAATTAAACCGGATTTTGGCGCAAAACCGGGAAGACTGCGAATTCGTCTTCGCGCCGGGGGACTACCGGATCACCCCGCACATTCAAAGGGACCTTGCGCTCTCGAACACCGACGTGATCCCAACCCGCCAGCTCGGCATCCTCCTCGAGGGCATGAAGAACGTCCGGCTGACGGGATCGGGCGCGCGGCTCCTCTGCGAAGGACGGATGCAGCCCTTCACCCTCCTCGGGTGCGAGGACGTGACGCTCACCGGGTTCACGATCGACTGGGAGAAGCCGATGGTGGCAGAGGGGATCGTCACGGCGTTCACGGATTCGTCGATCGATCTCTATATCGATCCCGCGGCCTTCCCGCACCGGGTGGAGGACGGAACGCTCTGGTTCGACATCGGCGGCGGGGAGTGGTCGCGCTTCACGGGCTGGACGATCCAGTTCGACGCCGTGACGCGCACGGTGCGGCGGACGAGCGGGGACCGCTTCAGCTTCGGCGCGCTGCTTTCGGAATGCGGCGGACATGTCTACCGCTTCGCTGCGAACCGTCCCGATACGGCGGTCGGCAACATCGTCGTTCTCCGGCACAACGAGCGGGAGCACGCCGGGATCTTCGCGGAGAACTGCCGGAACATCGCCTTCGAGCACATCGACATTCACAGCTGCGGCGGGCTCGGCTGCCTGATCCAGTTCTGCGACACGGTCTCCTTCCGCGCGGTCAGCTTTCTGCCGAACCGGGAGGCCGGGCGGTTCGTGTCGGGCGGACGGGACGACGGGATGCACGTGACCTGCTGCTCCGGGACCGTCACCGTCGACGGGTGCAGCTTCCTCGGCCTCATGGACGACCCGATCAACGTGCACGGCTGCTGCGTGACCGGAGCCGCGTGGCTGGACGAGCGTACGCTGTGCTGCCGCTTCATGCACGAGCAGGCGCGGGGCTTTCGCCGGTGGGCCGAGGCGGGGGACGACATCGTCTTCATCGACCGCCGGCCCATGACGCAGATCGCGCACGCCGTCGCCGCCTCCTATACGCTCGGGGAGGACGGGACGTTCCTGCTTTCGTTCACCGAAGCGCCTGACGAGGAGATCCGGCGGCGGGATCCCTCTTCGCTCGCGCTGGACAATTTGACGCACACGGCGGCGTTCGTCTGCGAGAACAACCGCTTCGGAAGCTGCCGGGCGCGCGGGGTCCTCGTCTCCACGCCGAAGCCCGTGTGCATCCGGAACAATTATTTCGAGTCCTCCGGGTCCGCCATCCTCGTGGCCGGGGACGCGAACGGGTGGTTCGAGTCCGGGGAATGCCACGACGTCGAGATCGCGGGGAACGTGTTCACGGATTCGTGCCTCTCCTCGATGTACCAGTTCTGCGAAGGGGTCATCAGCGTCTGCCCCGTGGTCCCCGAACCGGACCGGGAGCATCCGTTCCACAAGAACATCCGCATCCACGACAACGTATTCGATTCACCGGACGTCCCCGTGCTGTACGCGTTCTCGTGCAACGGGCTGACGTTCTCGGACAACCAGATCTACCAAAGCCCGCGTGCCGAGAAATGGCATCCGGGAAAGGCGATGATCCGGCTCGAATCCTGCCGCAACGTCGTGATCGGCCCGAACACATGGACGGGGGACTTCGGCGGGATGCAGATGATCTCCGAAGACTGAAGCGGATACGGCAGAATCTTCAAGAGATGAGCAAAACGCACGTTTGAAATGAAGCGCACGACCAGGCGGGGGGAAAAAGAGAGCGGCGGAAAGTGAGACCTGCATAAGGAGGCAATAAGAAACCAAGCCCAGCCACTGTAAGCTGTGCGGCGGTATGAATTG
>JAFPWV010000063.1 GCA_017412675.1 Clostridia bacterium | reverse complement strand
CGAGTGGGTCCCATGGGATTTCCCCTTATAGATCAGTCCCTTAACGTCTGTTTTCTTTTCGCTGTCCATGATGGTACCTCTGTATTGTAATGCATGATGCCTGACGACTGTTTACGGCAAGGCGTCCTGACCTTCCCCCGCTCCGGAGCGGCGGCGTGCGAGCAGAGCTTCGAGGGATTCCTCCCCCTCGCCGTGCTTTGACGCCTCCGTGCGGAGCGCCGTGACGTAGGAGTCGAAGGTTTCCCCGTCATTCACCGACAGATCCGCCCGTTCCGCGAGCATTTTCGCGGCCCTCGACACCTCGTCGGGGCTGAAGGCTCCGTTGAGCAGACCGAACTGGAAGGTCCCGCCCTCCGCGTTTTCCGCCGTGAACCGGAAGAGCCTCCGTCCGAGCTCGGTGAGAAAATCGTTCTCTTTCAGGCGCCGTCCGCCGGGCTCGCGGGTGAGATAGTCGGGGTGCAGAAAGATCATGCCGAGGATGCCCTCTTCGATCTTCGCCGCCTTCGGGACCTTTGCGAAATCCGTATTGACGCGGTCGCCGAGCCCCGACGTGATCCGGATGAGCTCGCCGCGCCGCTTCTTGTCCGCTTCCTTCGCGGTGCGCTTCCGCTGCGCGTCGACGTCCGCCCTGAGGCTCTTCGGATCGACGGAGAACTCCTTTGCCGCCCGCTCGATCCAGATATCCCGCTCGACGTTCGAGTAAATGCCCGCGATCGACGCGGCGACCTCCGCGACGGCCTTGACGCGGTCCGCCGGGTTGTCCGTATCGTACTTGCGGCGGATGTTTTCGGTCATGAACTCGAACTTACCGCCCGAGTCCTCGATGAGGGAGCGGAACTTGTCCGCGCCGAATTTCTTGATGTATTCGTCCGGGTCCTTCGCGCCGCTCATACGCAGGATCTTCGGCTCGACCCCCACCTTTTCGAGGATCCCGATGGCCCGGTTCGCGGCCTTCTGACCCGCCTCGTCGCTGTCGTAGGAGAGGATGACCTTCGGGACGTACCGCTTGATGATGCGCGCCTGCTCCTCCGTGAATGCCGTTCCGAGCGAAGCCACGGCCATGCCGAACCCGGCGTCGTGGAGCGTGATGACGTCCATGTAGCCCTCGCAGAGGATGAAGTACCCCGCGTCCGTGTTCTTCGCGTAGTTGAGGGCGAAGAGGTTTTTCGTCTTCTTGAAGGCGGGGGTATCGGAGGTGTTGAGGTATTTCGGCTTTGCGTCGTCGAGGACCCGCCCGCCGAACGCGATCACGTTGCCCTGCACGTCGATGATCGGGAACATGACCCGCCCGCGGAAGTAATCGTAAAAGCCGTTTTGGTTCTCCCCCGCGAAATAGGCGGTCTTGATTTCCAGCTTCGTGAAGCCGAGGGAGGAAAGATGGTTCAGCATCCGGCTCCCCGTCGGCGGAGAATAGCCGAGGCCGAAGCGCTTGATCGCCGCCATGGAGAGGCCGCGTCCGGTGAGGTACTGCCGCCCCGGTCCGCCGATCCGCTCGTCGAAGAGCATCTGCCGGTAGAATTTCGCGGCTTCGAGGTTCATCTGGAGGACCCGCGTCCGCGTCACGCCCTGATCGCGCCGGTCGACCTCGTCGAAATCCGGGAGGACGATGCCCGCGCGCTTCGCAAGGGTCTCGACCGCCGAGACGTAATCGAGGTTCTCCGAGCGCATGACGAAGGTGATGACGTCCCCCGCCGCGCCGCAGCCGAAGCAGTAATAGCTCTGGGTGCCGGGATAGACGGTGAAGGACGGCGTTTTTTCGCTGTGGAAGGGGCAGAGGCCTTTGAGGTTGAGGCCCGTGCGCTTCAGCGTGACGACGGAGGAGACGACGGTCTCGATGTCGCTGCGCGCTTTGATGTCGTCGATGACGTTCGCGGGGATCACGCCGGCCCCTCCTTTCTGGTTGTCATGAATGATCTGCGGTGCGCCGGGTTCAGCCGATGTGCGGCGTCTCCCATTCCTTCGGGACGAAGAGATCCTTGTACAGATCGATCGCATAGCGGTCGGTCATCCCGGAGATGTAGTCGCAGACGCACCGTCCGACGGACTCCGTCTTCGTGTTGTTGTAGTAGAATTCCGGCATCTTTTCGGGGTTTCTGCAGAAATAATCGTACAGCTGCGCCACCAGCGCCCGCGCCTTCGATTCTTCTTTTTTTGCCTTCGGGTTGAGATAGACCCGCTCGAAGAGGAAGTCCCTCAGTCCCTTCGTCGCCGCCCCGACCTCGTCCCCCATGCGGATGTCGTCGAGCGCGCGGCTCGCGTCGATCACCGAGGAGACCATCGTGTTGATGCGCTCGCTGTGGGCGTTGCCGAGGATGTCGCGGTATTCGGCGGGGATGTCCTCAAGGGTGATGATCCCCGCGCGGATCGAGTCGTCGATGTCGTGGTTGATGTAGGCGATCCGGTCGGCGAATTTGATGATCCGGCCCTCCAGCGTGGACGCGAGGTTCTCGCCCGAATGGTTCACGATGCCGTCGCGGACCTCCCAGGTCAGATTCAGCCCCTCGCCGTTCTTCTCGAGCTTTTCCACCACGCGCAGGCTCTGTTTGTAATGGGTGAACGACGGGTCGAAGCATTCCTGCATCACCGCCTCGCCGCAATGGCCGAACGGCGTGTGACCGAGGTCGTGTCCGAGCGCCGCCGCTTCGCAGAGGTCCTCGTTCAGCATGAGGGCGCGCGCGATGATCCGGGCGATCTGCGTCACCTCGAGGGTGTGCGTCAGCCGCGTGCGGTAATGCTCGTCCACCGGGAAGAGGAAGACCTGCGTCTTGTGCATCAGGCGGCGGAAGGACTTCGAGTGCAGGATCCGGTCGCGGTCCCGCTGGAATTCCGTCCGGTTCACGCACGGCTCGATCGGCCGCTCCCTGCCCCGCGTGTTCTCGCACAGAAACGCCTGCGGTGCGAGCGTCATCCGTTCGCGTTCATAAAAGATCTCTCTGACCGTTTTTTCTCCGTCCGACATAAAAGCCTCCCTGCGCGTGCAATGCACATATAAAATACGCAGGGAAACTCTTTTTTTCTTTTTTCGCGGTAAAACGCCGCCTCACGTCCGTTTCGACGCGCGCTCCTCGATCCGTTCGAGCGACGCTTTTCCCCGCCCGCAGGTGATCTCGTTCACCGCTGCGAGGAGCTCGTCTTCGCGGGTCTGTTCCACGGCGCAGAGGATCGTCACGCCCTCGCCGAACTCGCACCGGTCCTCGCTCACGCCGAGCTTCGGGAGCGCCGCCGTCAGCTTCTGATAATCGGAATAGCTCACGTCGAGGCGCCAGACGGCGTACGGCTCGTAAACCGCCAGCCCAGCCGCGTCGACCGCCAGCTTCGCCGCCGCTCCGTACGCGCGCACAAGCCCGCCCGCGCCGAGCAGGATCCCGCCGAAATAGCGGGTCACCACGACGCAGAGATCGGTCGCGCCGGACATCTTCAGCACGTTCAAAACCGGGATCCCGCCCGTGCCCTGCGGCTCGCCGTCGTCGGAATAGCGCGCCACCGCCCCGCCGTTCAGAAGATACGCGTAGACGTTGTGTGTCGCGTCGTGATACTGCCGCCGCTTTTCCTCGAGGAATGCCCGCGCCCCCTCTTCGTCCTTCACCGGCGCGGCGTGCCCGATGAAGATCGACTTCCGCTCTTCCATCTCGACGGATGCGGTGTCCGCCAGGGTGACCCGCCGCCGGATCTCTTCGCGGGGCGTCTCTTTTTCTTTCTTTTTCATGTTTGCCGTGCCCCGTCCGGTCATTCTTCGATGATATACTTCCTGATCTTCGCGTAGAGGCGGTCGTCGGCGATGCAGCGGCACAGGATGCCGTCCTCGCGGTATTCCATCTCCACGTCGTCGCCTTCCTTGTAGATGGTCCCCGTGACCGCGCCGTCCTCGACCGGGATGAGGAGCGTCACGCGGTGCTTGCCCGCCATGACCATCTTCTCGATTTTGGAGACGAGCGCGTCGCATCCGGCGCCGGTTTTCGCCGAGACGAACACGACGTCCTCCCCGGACTTCGACGCGAGGGCCTTCATGTGGATGAGCGCGTCCCGATCCGCCGCCGCGTCGCACTTGTTGAAGACGTACAGCGTCGGTTTTCCGGCCGCGCCGAGCTCTTCGAGCAGCTCGGTCGTCACCGTCGTCTGCGTGATGAACTCGGGGTCCGACGCGTCGATGACGATGAGGAGCAGATCCGAATACACCGCCTCGTCGAGGGTCGACTTGAACGCCTTGATGAGATGGTGCGGCAGATTGCGGATGAAGCCGACCGTGTCGGTCAGAAGGATCTTCACGCCGCCGGGGGTGGTGAACTGTCTCGTCGTCGGGTCGAGCGTTGCGAAGAGCTTGTTCTCGGCGAGGATGCCCGCGCCCGTCAGGGTGTTGAGCAGGGTGCTCTTCCCCGCGTTGGTGTAGCCGACGATCCCGACCTTTGGGATGCCGGAGCGGTCCCGCTGGCTGCGCATCACGAGGCGGTTCTGCGCCACCTTTTCGAGCTCGTCCTCGAGCGCGGAGATGCGTTCACGGACCCGGCGGCGGTCGATCTCGAGCTTCGTCTCGCCGGGACCTCTCGCCCCGACGGAACCCGACGAGGACGCGCCGCCCTGCCGGGAGAGCTCCTTCCCCCGCCCGATCAGCCGCGGCGAGGTGTACTTCAGCTGCGCCAGCTCGACCTGGAGCCGGCCTTCGCTCGTGCGGGCGTGATCGGCAAAGATGTCGAGGATCAGCATGCTCCGGTCGATGACCGCGGCATCATGCCCGACGGCGTCCTCGACCGATTTGATCTGCGAGGGAGAGAGCTCGCAGTCGAAGACGATGAGATCGACGCCGAGCGCGCCGCAGAGATCGGAAAGCTCCGCGATCTTGCCGGAACCGAGGACCGTCTTCATGTCCGGTTTCTCGCGGCACTGCGTCACGATCGCCGCCGTCTCGCATCCCGCGGTCTCGGCCAGCCGCTCGAGCTCGCCGAGGGAGACGTCCTCCGCTTCCTCGCCGCCCTGCGGGTAGATCGCGCAGAGGATGACCTTTTTCTTCTCCGTGTTGTTTTCCACTTTCCCGATCCTCCTTTCCGTGACAAAGAAAAAGCCGGACAGGACCCAAAGCCGCAGCTTCACTTTCCTGTCCGACGACTTTTCTCGGACAAAATGCCGGGCGGTTATCTGCCGCTCTGCTGGAGACGCTTCTTGAACTTGTCCACGCGTCCGCCGGAATCAACGAACTTCTGCTTGCCCGTATAGAACGGATGGCATTTGGAGCAGATATCCACACGCAGCTCGCCGTTCGCGTCGCCCTTGGTGGAGCGGGTCACGACGGTCTCACCGCACGCGCAGCGGATCGTTACCTCTTTATACTGAGGATGGATTCCCTGTTTCATTCTCTTTCACCTCATTCCGTGGTTACTCACGTTTTCGTATTATAGCATACGGAAAGTGAAATTGCAAGAGGTTTTTTCAAAAAACTTGCGCTTTTTTCAGGCGTCTTCCGCCGTTTTTTTGTGGAGTTCTTCCCGGCGGCCGAACTCCGCTCCGCGCCTTATTTTTGCGTTTTTTTGAACGAGCCTTCCAGATTTCGTATATTTTGGCAGATCTCGGGCCTGTGTTCCGGGATAATCCTGTGTGTTCTGTACAGGAAAAACGTCTTGTAAACATGGCGGTTTTCTGTTATAATAATATAATAGTTGAGAAATGTGTTTCTCTCATCTCTCCCCCGAAAGGAGCCCCTCATGTTCACGCTTTTTCAGAACGGATCTGTCTATTCGCTCGCACAACGAATGTTCGTGAGAGCGGATCTTCTGGCCAAGGACGGCGTCATCGCCGATCCCGCCTATACCGGCGCGCTCCCGGACAGCTGTGAGGTCGTCGACTGCACCGGACGCTTCCTCCTCCCCGGCATGGTGGACGTCCACACCCACGGACGCTCCGGGTTCGATTTCAACAACGTCGACGACGCGGCGGTGAAGGCCCTGCGCCGCTCCTACGCGAAGGCGGGCACCACCACGCTGATGGCGACCCTTGCCTCGGCGACGATGGACTCCCTTGCGAACTCCATCACGCAGATCAACAACAACCGCGAGCTCTCCGCGGGCATGGCGACCCTCGCCGGGATCCACCTCGAAGGCCGCTATCTCAACCCGAAGCGCAGAGGCGCGCACGCCACCGAGCTGCTCGCTCCTCTCGACGCGGCGGAACTCGAAGGCCTTCTCCGCGACATGCTGCCCCTGCCGATCCACGTCTCGTGCGCGGCGGAGCTCGAGGGCGGCGAGACGTTCGTGAAGACGGCGATCCGCATGGGCGCGACGGTCGGCATGGCCCACAGCGACGCTTCGTGGGACGAGGCGATGCGGGCGGTCGAATGGGGCGTCACCTCCTTCACGCACACCTTCAACGCGATGAAGCCCGTGCATCACCGCGAGCCCGGCAACGCGATCGGCTCCCTGATGTGCGACAGCGCGTGGACCGAGCTGATCTGCGACGGCGAGCACGTCCATCCGGCGATGATCGCGCTGGCCTCCCGCGCCAAGCCGAAGGACAAGCTGGTCCTCATCACGGACTCGATGGAAGCGGCAGCCATGCCGGACGGCGAATACGGCATCGCGGGGCTCCCGGTCTATGTCAAGAACGGCCGTGCGGTCAATTCCGACGGCGCGCTCGCGGGAAGCACCCTCGATCTGTTCCGCGGCCTCACGAACTTCATGAAGTTCACGGGCAGAACGCTCGAGGACGCGCTCCCCTCGGCCACCTCCAATCCCGCCGAGATGGTGGGCATCGCCGAGAGCTGCGGGTCCCTCAGCGCCGGACGACGCGCCGACATCGTGATGATCACGGACAAAGAAAATCCCGTGATCGAATCGGTGTGGGTCACGGGAAAACGGATCTAACAAAGGAATTCAGATAAAAACGGGAAAATGCCAATGAAAAAAACATTCTATATCACCACCGCCATCGCGTACGCGTCCTATAAGCCGCACATCGGCAACACGTACGACATCATCGCGGCGGACGCCATCGCGCGCTACAAGAGGCTCCGCGGCTACGACGTACATTTCGTCACCGGATCCGACGAGCACGGCCAGAAGATCGAGAACAAGGCGAAGGAAGCCGGCGTCACCCCGAAGGAATACGTCGACCGCTACGCCGCGTCCATCCAGGCCGTCTGGGACCGCATGAACGCCTCCTACGACCGCTTCATCCGCACGACGGACGCCGACCACGAACGGAACGTCGCGCACATCTTCGAGAAGATGCTGGCGAAGGGCGACATCTACAAGGGCTATTACGAGGACTGGTACTGCATCCCCTGCGAATCCTTCTTCACCGAGACCCAGCTCGTGAACGGCAAATGCCCCGACTGCGGCCGCGAGGTCCAGCGCATGAAGGAAGAGTGCTATTTCTTCCGGATGAGCAAGTACGTCGACCGGCTGATGAAATACTACGACGAGAACCCGGACTTCATCGCGCCGGAATCGCTCAAGCGCGAGATGGTGAACAACTTCATCAAGCCCGGCCTGCAGGATCTCTGCGTCTCCCGGACCTCCTTCAAGTGGGGCATCCCGGTCGAGAGCGATCCGAAGCACGTGGTCTACGTCTGGCTCGACGCGCTGACGAACTATATCTCCGCGCTCGGCTATGACGCGGGCGAGGCAGAACAGCCGGAGCTCTTCAACCGGTACTGGCCCTGCGACGTGCACGTCATCGGCAAGGACATCATGCGCTTCCATTCGATCTACTGGCCGATCTTCCTCATGTCGCTCGATCTGCCCCTTCCGAAGAAGATCTTCGGGCACCCGTGGTTCAATTTCGGCGCGGACAAGATGTCGAAATCCCGCGGCAACGTGATCTATGCGGACGAGCTCGCGGACCGGTTCTCGGTCGACGGCGTGCGCTACTACTGCCTCGCCGAGATGCCGTTCAACACCGACGGCTCGATCACCTACGAATCGGTGATCTCCCGCTACAACACGGACCTTGCGAACAACCTCGGCAACCTCGTCTCCCGCACCGTCGCGATGACGAAGAAGTATTTTGACGGCGTGATCCCGGCTCCCTCCGGCGAAGAGGGGACGGACGCCGAATTGAAGGAAGCGGTCCTCGCGGCGGCGAAATCCTTCACGGACGACATGGACGCCTTCCATCTCGCAGACGCCTGCGCGGACGTCTTCACGATGCTCCGCCGCGCCAACAAGTATATCGACGAGACCGCCCCGTGGGTCCTTGCGAAATCCGAGGAATCGAAGGCCCGCCTCGGCACGGTCCTCTACAACCTGCTCGAAACCATCCGGGCGGGCGCGGTCATGCTCTCCGCGCTGATCCCGGCGACGGCCGACGCGATCTTCTGCCAGATCGGCTCCGACGTGCGCGATTACGATTCGATCTTCACCTTCGGCGCGCTGGAAGCCGGCAAGCTGACCGGTGAGGCATCCCCGCTCTTCGCGCGCATCGACGAGGCGAAGCTCCTCGCGGAGATCGAAGCGGAGCGCGAGGCGAAGATCAAGGCCGCCGAAGCCGCAGCGAAAGCCGCCGAGAAGCCGGAAAAACCTGAGGGCGTCGCCCAGATCGGGATCGACGATTTCATGTCGGTCGAGCTGCGCACGGCACAGATCAAGGCCTGCGAGCATGTCCCGCGCGCGAAGAAACTCCTGAAGCTGACCCTCGATCTCGGCTACGAGGAGCGGACCGTGGTCTCCGGCATCGCAAAATTCTATGAGCCGGAAGCCCTCGTCGGCAAGAAGATCATCGTCGTCGCGAACCTCAAGCCGGCGGTGCTCTGCGGCATCGAATCGAACGGCATGATCCTCGCGTCCGGGGAGGAAACCGTGCGCGTGGTCTTCCTCGATCCCGAAACGCCGCTCGGGGAGAGAGTGCGGTAATGCGCCTCTTCGATTCCCACGCCCACTACAACGACCGCCGCTTCGAGGAAGAATTCGACGGCGGCGGACGCGGCGCGCTCCTCACGGCTCACGCGATGGGGGTGGAGCGGTTCTGCAACGTCGGCTCGTCCGTCTGCACCTCGGAGGAATCGATCCGGCTGGCGGAGGAATTCGACTTCGTCGTCGCCGCCGTCGGGATCCATCCCTCGGACGCGCAGGAGATCCCGGCATCGGAGATCGAGCGCTCCCTCGTCCGCATCGAAGAGATGGCGAAGCACGAGCGGGTCCGCGCGATCGGCGAGATCGGGTACGAATACCATTGGGAGCCCGTCGACCGCGAGCGTCAGAAGTACTTCTTCGAGGCGCAGCTTGAGATCGCGCGCCGGGCGGGGCTGCCCGTCATCATCCATTCCCGCGACGCGGCGGGCGACACCTTCGACATGATCGCCGCGCACCGGGAGAACACGGGCGTTCTGCACAGCTATTCCGGTCACGCGGAAGGCGCGCATCAATTCAACCGTATGGGATGGTACGTCTCCTTCTCCGGGCCCGTGACCTACAAGAACGCGGCCAAAGTAAAGGAATCCGCCGCCGCAGCCGACGAGCATCTTCTTCTCATCGAGACCGACTGCCCCTATCTGCCTCCGGTCCCGCACCGGGGCAAGATCAACTACTCCGGCTATCTGATCCACACATGCGAAGCCGTCGCTGCCGTCCGCGGCATGACGGTCGGGGAAGCCGCCGAGGCGACATACGTCAACGCGTGCCGCTTCTTCGGCCTCGATCCGTCAGAGCCCTGACGCGCAGACCGGTCTCCATGCGGGCATCATGACAAACATCTCCGTGCTCCGGCGCGGAAAACGGGAGGAATATCCGCCATGAACATCACCTATACCATCCGGAACAGTCTGTATGTGAACCTCACGAACCACTGCACGAACCGGTGCGAATTCTGCGTGCGGGAAAGTGCCGAGTCGCCCTATCCCGATCTCTGGCTCGAGAGGGATCCCACCGTCGGCGAGGTGATGGCCGATCTCTCCTCCTACAACAGTCTCAACAAATTCGGCGAAATCGTCTTCTGCGGCTACGGCGAACCGACCTGCCGCCTGTACGACATGCTCGAGATCTGCAAAAAGCTCCGCGAGATGACCTCCACCCCGATCCGGGTGAACACGAACGGCCACGCCTCCCTGATCCTCGGGGAGGACACGCCGCCGCTCTTCAAGGGACTCGTGGACTGCGTCTCCGTGAGCCTGAACGCCGCCGACCCGATTACATACAACCGGATCTGCCGCCCGCGCTTCGGGGAGGACGCCTTCCCCGCCGTGGTCCGCTTTGCCCGCGAGGTCGTCCGCTACGTCCCGACGGTGATCCTGACGGTCGTCCGCCGCACGATCTCCGAGGAGGACATCGAGCGCTGCGCCAAGATCGCGGAGGACATCGGCGCGAAGTTCCGGGTGAGAGAGTATATCGGATGATGACGTCGGTTCCGGCGAGAAGGAAGAAGTGAGGGAGGAACCCTCCGGTTTTCAGTCAATGAACGGTCGTGAAGCTGTATGTCCTGTACAGCCGCACGACCGTTTCTGTATCTGTTCACTTTTCCCGCTTCGTTATTTGAATCCTTTTTCCCATCTCACGTTTCGATATACGGTCCCGCCTTCATGAACGCGCCCGCCTCCTGTCCGGTGAGATACGCCCATAACTCGTCGGCGCGGTTGTTCAAGGCGTACTGCCGCTTTGCCCGCTCGTCGAGGGGAGCGGTGTCGGCGGGCTTCACGAGAACGGGAACGGATCCCGGACGGCGCGCTCCCGCGAGGATCTCCCGGCCCCGTTCGTTCGCCGCGAGCAGGACGGTAAAGGCGGGAGACTCCCCCGTGCTGCCCGCGCCGAGGAGGGAAAAGAGCAGTTCGCGGCGCATCCGGGCGGCGGTGTATTTCTTCGTGGGCAGCCGTGCCGTGAATTCGGCGGCGTCGGTCGACATCCGGGCGGCTTTCACGGCATACCGGAGCAGATCGTTTCCCCCCGCGAGATACAGGCGGGCATGCGCGAAGAGGAGCTCGTCATACCGCTCCGCAGGGCAGAAACCGGCCTCCCGGAACAGCGCCTGCGCCTCCTCTGCCGCGAGACCGAGGGCTTCGTCCGCTCCCCGTTCCCGGAAGACGCGGCGGATCTCGGACGACGAGAGGACCCCGGTCATGCGGCGCACGGGGCGGAATTCCCGGATCCCGGCCTCCCGGCCCGCGCGGATGTACTCGACACCGAGCCGGTCATTCCCGCCGCCGAGAGCGATCCCCTCCCCGGCGAGGACGGCTTCATAGAGGGACGCACTCCCGCCGCCGCGGCGTTCCGTCTCAATCCGGCGCATCTTCTCCGCGAAGTCCGCCGAGCTGCGGAAATCCGCCGCGCGCATGAGCAGGGAGAGGTCCCCGGACTCCGAGCCGAAAGTCAGGGAATCCGCGCCGAGCGCTCCGGCGATCCCGCAGCCGCCGCGGGCAAACTCCTCCGCGCCCGACGCGCTCCACGGGTACGGCAGCTCGACGACGAGGTCCGCCCCGCAGAGGATCGCGGCCTTCGCGCGGACGTATTTATCGTACAGAGCCGGTTCCGCGCGCTCGGTGAAATGCCCGCTCATCACGCAGAGGAGGGCGTCCCCTCCGGCCTTTGCGACGGAAATGAGATGCCGGTGACCCGGATGGATTGGATTGAATTCACAAATGACAGCGGTTGTCGCGCACATTTTTTATTCCTTCCCACAAAGAGAGAGACTTGTTTTTTCGGCGGTTTTCCGATATAATTATAAATAGTGTTGTCTGAACTGTCAAGAACAATCCCATCTTTTTCGGAGGAAATTCCCAACATGAAAGTTTTAGTTGTCAACGCCGGTTCGTCTTCCCTGAAGTACCAGCTCTTCGACACCGCCACCGAGTCCGTCCTCGCAAAGGGTATCTGCGAGCGCATCGGCATCGACGGCCGCATCGAGCACCGCAAGGGCGAAAACGGCGAAAAGCTGAAGGTCGAGATCCCGATGGCGGACCACGCCGTCGCGACCGAAGTCGTCATCAAGTACCTGACCGATCCTGAAGTCGGCGTCATCTCCGACATGAACGAGATCGAGGGCGTCGGCCACCGTATCGTTCACGGCGGTCCCTACTTCTTCGAATCCGTCCTTCTGAACGACGAAGTGCTCGAAAAGCTCGAGCTCTGCCGTGACTTCGCGCCGTTGCACACCGGCCCGCACATCATGGGCATCAAGGGCTGCCTCGCTGTCATGCCCGACAAGCCGCAGGTCCTCGTCTTCGATACCGCCTTCCATCAGACCATGCCCCCGCAGGCCTATATGTACGGCATTTCCTGGGACATGTATGAGAAGTACCACATCCGCCGCTACGGCGCGCACGGAACGTCCCACCGCTTCGTCGCCCGCGAAATGGCCAAGCTCCTGGACAAGCCCGTCGAGGAGACCAAGATCGTCACCTGCCACATCGGCAACGGCGCGTCCATCTCCGCGGTCAAGGGCGGCAAGTGCATCGACACGTCCATGGGCTTCACGCCTCTCGACGGCGTCATCATGGGCACCCGCTGCGGTTCCATCGACCCGGCGATCGTCCCCTATATCATGGAGAAGGAAGGCTACACCCCCGCCGAGATGAGCGAGTACATGAACAAGAAGTGCGGCTTCCTCGGCATCTCCGGCATTTCCTCCGACTCCCGCGACATCGAAGCCGCGATCCTCGAGGGCAATGAGCGCGCGTACATCGCCGCCTCCACGCTGGCTTACCAGTGCAAGAAGTTCATCGGCTCCTACGCCGCCGCGATGAACGGCCTCGACGCCGTCGTCTGGACCGCCGGCATGGGCGAGAACAACCCCGAGCTCCGCGACCGCGCCTGCGCCGACATGGAATACTACGGGATCAAGATCGACCGCGAGCTGAACGCGAAGACGCACCACCAGCCGCACACAGTGCAGCTCTCCACGCCGGACTCCAAGGTCAAGGTCTACGTCCTGCCCACGAACGAAGAGCTGATGATCGCGTCCGACACGGAAGAGATCGTCAACCGTCTGAAGAAATAATCGCAACCGCACGCGAAAAGGCTGCCGGAAAACCGACCGACAGCCTTTTTTCTGTTCTGTTTGCCTTACGTATTCAGCCCTTCCGGCGCGACGTACTTTTCTCCGGTGTTCGCGCGGAACTGCAGGCTGTACAGCTCGGCGTAGAGGCCGCCCTCTTCGATCAGCTTGTCGTGCGTGCCCTGCTCCACGATCTTCCCGCCGGAGATCACCGCGATCTCGTCGGCGTTCTTGATCGTCGAACGCCGGTGCGCCACCACCAAGGTCGTCCGTCCCCGGCACAGCTCGTCGAGGGACTGCTGGATGAGGATCTCCGTCGTGTTGTCGAGGGCCGACGTCGCCTCGTCGAGGATCAGGATCGGCGGATTCTTCAGAAAGACCCGCGCAATGGCGAGACGCTGTTTCTGCCCGCCGGACAGACGCACGCCGCGCTCGCCGATCTCCGACGCGTAGCCGTGCTCGAGCGACATGATGTAGTCGTGGATGTTCGCGCGCTTCGCCGCCTCGATCACTTCCTCGTCCGTCGCGTCGAGGCGCCCATAGAGGATGTTCTCCTTGATCGACGCGTTGAAGAGGTAGATGTCCTGCTGCACGATGCCGATGTTGCGCCGCAGGGATTCCATCGTCACGTTGTGGATCTCCCGCCCGTCGATGAGGATCTCGCCCTTGATGAAATCGTAGAAATGCGGGATCAGGTGGCAGATCGTCGTCTTGCCGCCGCCGGACGGTCCGACGAGCGCGAAGGTCTTCCCCTTCGGGATGTCGAGCGAAACGTGGTCGAGGACCTCGCGGCTCTCCTCGGATTCGACCGGGTTGCCGTCCTCGTCGTAGATCTCATAGTGGAAGGTCACGTCGCGCAGCTCGATGTGACCGTCGACCGTGCCGATGTCCTGCGCCTCGGGGCCGTCCTTTTCGGGCTCGACGTCCATGATCTCGAGGAAGCGCTCGAAGCCCGTGACGCCGTTCTGGTACTGCTCCATGAAGTTGATGAGCGTCATGACCGGGCCGATGAACATGTTGACCGAGACGATGAACGCGGAGTAATCGCCGAACTGGATCCGGCCGTTATAGAGGAAGAGGCCGCCCGCGATGAGGACGATGACGTTGAAGATGTCCGTGATGAACGCGGTCCCGGAGTGGAACTGACCCATCGCCTTGTAGGACGCGCGTCGCGCTTCGATGAAGGCCGCGTTGCCGTTTTCAAATTTCTCGCTCTCGCGGTCCGCGTTGGTATAGGCCTTCGTGACGCGGATGCCGGAGATGGAGGATTCGAGCGCGGCGTTGATGACAGCGAGGGACTTGCGGGTCTCCTGGAACGCCTTGCGCATCCTGGTGCGAAGAAACGAGGCGATCACGATGAGGAACGGGACCGCCGCGAAGATGATGAGCGTCAGCCACACGTCGATGGTCATGAGGTAGCAGAACGCCAGAACGATCGAGATCGAGGAAATGATGATGTTCTCCGGGCCGTGGTGCGCGAGCTCCGAGATGTCCATGAGGTCGTTCGTCATGCGGGACATGATCTTGCCCGTCTCGTGGTTGTCGTAGAAGGAGTACGGCAGCTTTTCGAGGTGGTTGAACATATCGCGCCGCATCTGCGCCTGCATGTGCACGCCGACCATGTGCCCCTGATACTGGATGAAGAAATTGAGCAGCATCCGCATGAAGTACAGCCCGAGCAGGATGAGGCCGAACGCCACAATGAGCTGATACTTCCGGTTCGGGATCAGATCGTTCAGCATCTTCCGCGTCACGATCGGATAGACGATCGCGATAACGGCGACGAGCAGCGACGCGAGCATGTCGAGGGCAAACATGAGCTTGTGTGGCTTGTAATATGCAAAGAATCGCTTCAGCATCGGCGCACCTCCGGGATTTGGGTTCGTCCCCATTATACCGGAATTTTTATAAAAAGTCAACAGGATTTCAGAAATTAAAGAGTTTTCGGCAAACCTGACACAGTGCGCTGTTTTCTCTTGCAATTCCCTGACGGATATGGTAAACTAAGGAGTGAAGTGCACGGATCCCCGTATTTCGTGAAAGGAGCGCTTTCCCATGACAAACGATTCCATCGCTCCGGGCGGCCTGAAGCTCAACGTCCGGCGCACCTTCCTCATCGGCTTCGCGTTTTTCGGCATCCTCCTCCTCTGGCAGGTCTACGACTCCTGGTGCCCCACGTTTCTGACCGACATCTTCGCGCGCCGGATGTACGACCTCTCCTCCGCCGAGCTCAAGGCCGGGGATCCGGACAAGATCCTGAACGTCCAATGGATCGTCGGCATCGTGATGGCCTGCGACAACCTCGCCGCGCTCATCCTGCTCCCGATCTTCGGCTCCCTCTCCGACCGCACGAAGACCCCGATCGGCAAGCGGATGCCCTACATCCTGACCGGTACCTTCGTCGCCGCCGTCGCCTTCCCCTTCATCCCGCTCTTCTTCCACTGGAACAAGATCGGCGGCATGGTCGCGATGATGGCCGTCGTGCTTCTCTTCATGATGATGTACCGCAACCCGGCCGTCGCCCTCATGCCGGACATCACCCCGAAGCCGCTGCGCGCGAAGGCCAACGGCATCATCAACATCATGGGCTATCTCGGCGGCGCGTTCGCCACGGTCCTCGGCATCTTCCTGCCGCTCTCCTCCTACATCAACGCGGGAGACGCGGCGCGGAATCTCTGGACCATCGAGATCCCGTTCATCGTCGCCTCCGTCCTCATGGTGATCTCCGCCCTCGTCCTCTTCGCCACGGTGAAGGAAAACCGGATCGAGGAGGACATGCGCGAGGAGCTGGCCCTCGGCGAACAGATGGCCGCGATCGAGAATCCGGTCGACGACGACGCGCCGATGTCCCGCGCCAACCGCCGGATGCTCATGGCGATCCTCGGCGCGGAATTCCTCTGGTTCATGGCCGACAACGCGATCGGCACCTACATCGGCAACTACGTCATCTACTACCTCAACTCCGTCTCGAGCGCGACGATGATCCTCACGATCCTCGGAGGACTCGCGTCGGTCATCGGCTTCGCGACGGCAGGTTCCATCGCGGATAAGATCGGGCGGAAGTGGACCATCACCTCGGGCCTCGCGCTCACCGTCTGCGGCATGATCGTCATGTGCTTCGTCACCCCGACGGGCCGTGTCACGGGCGAGCACGGAGAGTACGCGTTCCCGGCCCTGCTCTTCGTCGTCTGGGCGATCAAGGGCTACGGCATGGCGCTCGTGCACAACTGCTCCTTCCCGATGGTGGTGGAGCTTTGCTCCTCAAAGAAGATCGGGCAGTTCACCGGGTATTACTACGCGGCATCCATGTCGGCGCAGACCATCACGCCGGTCCTGCTCGGCTTCCTCTTCAACATGACGCTTCTCTGGCGCGCCCTGCCGATCTACGCGACGATCCTCTTCGCCCTCTCCTGCGCCGTCTTCACCTGCCTTGTGAAGAACATCCGCGCGAAAAAGGTGGCGAACGCGAAGGGCCTCGAAGCGATCGACGACTGATGGGATGAATGAAATGAACATCGCTGTAAAAACGCTTTTGTCCCTCGCCGGGATCGCCGGAGCCGCAGCCTTCCTCCTCGCCCCGGGAAGCGCGTCCGAGGAACAGAAAAAGACCTTCCGGGGCGTCCGCTTTGCCCACCGCGGTCTCTATGACGCCGATCAGACGATCCCCGAGAACTCCCTGCCGGCCTTCCGGCGCGCCGCCGACGCGGGATACGGCATCGAGCTCGACGTCCAACTCTCCCGGGACGGCCGTGTCGTCGTCTTCCATGACGATACGCTGAACCGGATGTGCCTGCCCGGCGAGGAGGCGCCCGTCCGGGTCGATTCACGCACGTTCGACGAGCTTTCCGAGCTCCGCCTGGCCTCCTCGGACGAGCGGATCCCGCTCTTTCGTGAGGTCCTCGAGCTGGTCGGCGGACGGGTCCCGCTGCTGGTGGAGCTGAAAACCGGTCCGAGACGCCGGGAGCTCTGCGAAAAGACGACGGCACTCCTCCGGATGTACGGGGGACCGTTCTGCATCGAGAGCTTCGACCCGCGGATCGTCCTCTGGTACCGGCAGAATGCCCCGAAGATCCTCCGCGGTCAGCTTGCCGAGCCGCCGCACTACTACGTCAAGGACGAGAAGATGCCCGCCGCCGAAGGATTCGTGCTCGGGAACACGCTCCTCAACGCCGCCGCCCGCCCGCAGTTCATCGCCTATCGGATCGGGGACATTCCCTTCACGGTGCACGCCGCGGAGAAGATGGGCGCCATGCGGTTCCGCTGGACCTCGCGCGAAGAAGGCGACGCCCCGGATGCCGACGCGGTCATTTTCGAGCATTACCGGCCGAAGGACTGATATCGCCCGACATAAACGGGTTGTCGCAAATAGGGCAAAAGTTTTCGCCCGCCTTTTCCAAAAGGCGGCAGGGTGTCGGGGCAACGCCCTGACCCGCACTCCGCAGAGTGCGGAACACCCAAGACTTCCAGAGAGT
>JAFPWV010000062.1 GCA_017412675.1 Clostridia bacterium | reverse complement strand
GACCCGCACTCCGCAGAGTGCGGAACACCCAAGCCTTCCAGAGAGTTCCTCTTTTTGGTTCTTTTTCTCCTCGATAAAGGAGAAAAAGAACGCCGATAACGCTGTGGAAAGAGAACGGCTGTCGCATTTCTCCGTTTCTTGGAGTTCATGCGACAGCCCCTTTTCGTTTCTTGTGGGCTCACCCCGCGAAGTCGGCCGTTTCGACGATCGGGTCCGTGTACCAGGTCTTCAGGTTCTCGAGCAGCATTCCCTCCGTGTCGGCTGTCCCCTTCGAGCGGAGCTCGGCGTCGTTCGCAGTGAACGATCCGTCCCGATGGACCACGAGATTGCCGACGGTGCAGAGGAACACCAGATCGTACGAATAGGTCTGCGGGTTGTCCATCCAGTCGGGCTCCGTGACACTCACCGTCAAATAGCACGGGATCGCCAGCGCTTCGAGGAAGCCGTCCGGGCTGCGGAACGCGTACACCTTGTTCCCCGCCTGATTCGAGAGGACGGTCACCGCCTCGCCGTTATAGAAGCCCTTGTAGTCCGCGGCCGTCTGGAATTCGAGGATGCCGGACACGCTCTGGGCGGCAGTCTGCTCGGCGGACCGCTTCAGCGACGAGACCGTCCCGGCGTCCAGCTCGCTCACCTGCATCAGGTAGTGATCGACGGCGCCGACCGTATAGGTCCCGCTCTCTTCCCGGAAGCGGTATTCCTTCTTCATGCTGTTCGCCGTGAAATAGGGCGTGACGGTGACCGTGTCCCCTTCGTGCACCTTCTGCGTTTCGGAGAACTGATACCCGACGCGACTCAGCGGGTCCTCCGCCGGAAGGCTGTTTTTGACTTCCAGATAGCCGTAGGGGGAGATCCCCTCATAGGAGACCGTGATGCCGCCCGCCGTGTTCCAGGACGCGGGATCGAAGGCATCCAGTTCGATGAGTGCGCTCTCCGGATCCGCGCTGCCGGCCGATCCCGACGCACCGCCGAGCCCTTCCACGGTCACGGTCTTCTTGTACCCCGTGATCTTGAGGCCGGCTTCCTTCGCGACGTCCTTGTCGTAGGTGACGGTCACGGTCACCCGGTCGCCGTTTTGAAGGCCGCTGTCCGGGCTGACGGTCACCGTCATGGCGGATTCAAACTTCACGATCGTGCTCAGATTGAATCCGGTCTCGACCGCGCCTTCGAGGATCGCGTGCTCAAAGCCGGTGTAGTCGAAATCGCCGCGGGCACTCCCCTCTCCGTCCGCACCGCGGAACAGGGCGTTCGCGTAGTCCGAAAGGTCCAGTTTCACCGCTTTTTCCCCGCAGGCAGTCAGCGAGACTGCGAGCATCGCCAGCACCAGGATCCAGGCAAACCATTTTTTCATGTTCATATCTCCTTTGCGCAGCCGTCGGGCCGTTTTTTTGTTTTTACACCCCCATGACGGAAAACGGGGCCGTCAGGTTTTAGGATCTGCGAAAACTTTCCGGAAAAATTTTCAAGGAAGCCGGATCTCCGTCCGTTCGTGGCTGACATAGCGGTAGTCCTCGCGGATCGCCTCGTCGAACGCCTCCCGCGACGGATAGATCCCCCACAGCGTCATGTCGCTGTCCTCATAGACGATCTGCCCGTCCGCCCGGAGGAATTTCAGCGGGAAGGAATCGAGCCGGAACACGATCGCCGCATCCGGATATTCGTGCGGGATCCGGTTGATGATGAACCCGTACCACGAATCGTCGATCCGGACGTCTCCCCGATACAGGATGAACAATGCCGCCGTGCCGCCCGTCTCATAGAAAACGGCGTCGCGGTCGAGCTGCGCATTCTCCGCCCGGATGGATTCCGTCACGACGTCGTAGGTGCTCTGATCCCAATGCAGCTCCAAATATTCCCGGTCATCGGCGAACGACGCGAGCTTTTCCGCCGCGAGAGCTTCCATGTCCGCGAGAAAGTCCGACGGCAGAAGCTGTTCTTCCCGCTCGGCGGGCAGTTCTTCCGGGACGGTCTCCTCCGACTGCTGTTCGGGCGACGCGGGCCTGTTCGCAAGGCGCTCGTACGCGATCATACCGCCGCCTCCGGCAACCGCAGCAGCCGTCACCCCGGCGATGATCTTGTTCCGCAGGGCGTGTCCCGCCGCTTTTGCGGTGACCTTGCCAGCAGTCCGTGCGGCAGCGCTTGCCGCCGTTTTCGCGGTCAGCTCCGCCGTGAGATGATTCCGCACGGTGGCAGCCGGGACCTCGGCGCAGGCATCCCGGCTCCGGAACAGCAGGAGCAGGAACGGGACCGGCGCGAGCCCATAAAGGCGGGTCCCCCGCTTCTCGAGCGCTCTGACCTCGGCCTCGATCTTCTTCCGGCCGTAGTTCAGGCGGCTCTTGACGGTGTTCTCCGGGACTCCGAGCGCGTCCGCGATCTCTCTCACGCTCATCTCTTCGTAATAGAACATGGAGATCGCCGCCCGCTGATCGTCCGGGAGCGCGTCGAGGATCTCCCGCATCAGGCGCGCCGTCTCCTGCCGGTCGATGACGACGTCCGGAAGATGCTCGGGCACGGTGTCCTCGAATTCGATCGGCGGCGCGTCCTCGTCCGATTCGAGCGCGGAAAACGGGATCGCCGATTTCTGCCGCAGCACGTCCACCGCCTGATTGCGCGCGATGCGCTTGACCCACGCCCGGAACTTCGACGGATCCCCGAGCTGATCGAGACGGCGGAAGGCCTTGAGATAGCTGTCCTGCAGAACGTCCAGCGCCGTGTCGTCATCCCGGAGGATGGATTTGACGGTGTGATACACGCTGCTGTATGTCCGGTTGTACAGCTCCGTGATCGCAGCCTGATCCCCGCGCATCGCTTCGTCGATCATGTCCCGGCTGAATCCCTGCGGGGCTTTGCAGCGCGGGCAGATCTCCGCGTCGTCCGCGATGGTCGACTGACATTGATAACATTTCATTTCTTCGGTCTCTCCCCGCTGCCGGCGGCCAGCTTTTCAAGGATCCGCGCGAGAATGCTCTGTGCGGTCTCCCGATCGAGCGCGCAGCTCTCAATGAGCCGGATCAGCAGTTTTTTGAAGGATTCTGAACGCATGTCTCTCCACCTCCCCGCCCCCATGACGGAAAAACCGCCGCGCAGGTTTCAGGAAAAGCAAAAAGCATACGGAATAATCTCGGTCTGCGATGCAGGGGATATCCCCCGATCCCGCAGGAGTGCCGGATCTTCAGCGGTCATCCCGCGCGCTCCGCTTCCCTTTCCATTCCCGGACGACCGCCGGGATCCCGTACATCGCCGCCCACAGGATGCCGGTGCAGACGGGCAGACCGATCTGATACCCCGGATTCCCGAAGCGGTCCTCGAACCAGACGAGCGGATTTCCCGTCCCCGGATAGGTGAGAAAATAGAAATTCGTGCCCCACCGCCGGTCGAGGAACCAGATCGGGATCGCCGTGAGGAGGAGGAACAAGGCGCAGAACCAGAGCCTCCCGGCCCGCGGCTTCACTTCCCCCGACACGAGCAGGCAGAGCGGGATCGCCGCGAGAAGCAGGTGGAACGTGAAGGAGTGGATCGTGAGGAAGCTCCCGGGCGGCAGGGACGACCAGCCGGGGAACAGGAGCGCGATCGCGGCGCCGGGCAGGCTGACGGCGTAGAGGAGCTCCCCGGACCACACGCCCGGCCGGACGGCGTAGGCGAGGGCGATGAAGAGCCCGATCGAGCAGAGGTGCAGCGGGAGATAATCGACGTCCTCCTCGCCGAGACGCCAGAGAAACGCGTGCTTCGCCAGCTCATCCGCCCAGAGGAGCGCGGTGAGGCAGAGGATCGTCCGGCGGCGGCCCTTCCCGTCTGCCCGGCGGTAGAGCGGCAAAAGGACGGCGAGGAACGCGAACGTCACGGCGAGCCACCCGAGGTGCGTCGGCGACCAGAGGCCGAAGGCGGTGTCCCACGAGGCGGTGCGGTAGACGGTATAGAAGGAGGCGGGCATGGGGACCTCCGGGAGGTTGGATTTTGTGGCTCCATTGTACCACATCCGGGCGGCAATGGCAAGAGAGGAGGGCCTTCCTCTGAAAAAAAAGCGGGCGGATGCCGCTTTCGCGCTTGTATTATCGGAAAGAATATGCTATAATTGGCTCAGACGATCCAAATTCATCCCGGAGGCATGACATGCTGACCAATTACGTTACCGTTCCCGCCAAGGGAAACAGACGCATCAAGCTCAATATCTATCCCGGTCACTTTGCGACCAGCCACGCGCATGTGGACAACTACTTCAGCATGACGGAGATGCGCACGGACTGCGTCATGGCACAGGAGGCGGCGAGCGAGCTCGTGAAGCAGTTCCGCTATACGCCGGTGGACACGGTCATCAGCCTCGAGTACACGCAGATCATCAGCGCGTTCGTGGCGAAGGAGCTCTCCGCGCCGGGACGCGACATCAACAGCGGGGCGGACATCCACGTCGTGACGCCGCAGATCAACTCGAACAACCAGCTGATGTTCCCGAGCGACACGCAGCCCTATGTGACGAACAAGAACGTCCTGCTCATCCTCTCGACCGTCTCGACCGGACGCAGCCTTGCCCGCGCGGCGGAATGCGTATGTTACTACGGCGGCAAGCTGGCGGGGATCGGCACGATCTTCTCGGCGATCGAGGAAAGCGGCGGGATCCCGATCCAGGCGATCTTCCACCGCAGCGATCTGGCGGAATACAACAGCTGGCGGAGCGATGAATGCCCGATGTGCAAGGCGGGACGCAAGATCGACGGGCTCGTCACGACGGGCGGCCTGACGGAGATCTGATCGCGGAAATCAAATAGAGCGCGGGAGCCGTTTTCCGAAAGAAGGGGCTCCCGTTTCGCTGCCGTCGATACCAAAAAGGACGCCGGAGGAGATTTCCGACGCCCTTTGTTCATTTGGTTTTCACGGATCCGAAGATCCGGTGGGATCAATGCTTTTTCGCGATCACGAAGCCGCCGAGGGAGAGGATCGCAGCGACTGCGGCGACGATGCCGAAGTCGAAGGTCTGCGGCGCTTCCTCCTTGGCCTCGAGCTCTTCGGAGATCTCGACGTCTTCGACGATATCCGCGTCGCCCTCGCCGCTCACGACGATTTCATAGAGGGAGTTGCCCCATTCGGTCGCGCGCTTGGAGGAATGTACGGTGAGATACCGGACGGCGGTCGTGTCGAAGGTGAGGATGTTTTCGTTGTCGGCGTTGCCGGTCACGGTCGCCAAAGTCTTCGCCTGGAGATCGTCCTCGGTCAGCGAGCCGTAGACCTCATAGTCGGTCGCCATCGCGGTCTCCCAGTAGAGGGCGACGTAGTTGACGGCCTTCGGGGAACCGAGGTCGATGGTGATCGCTTCGTCGTCGGTGTAGGCGGAAGCCCATCTCGTGCTCATGTCGCCGTCGACGGCAAGCTCGCCCGGGAAGTCGTCGGTCTCGGTGGAGGTCACGGTGACACTCTTGCCGAGCGCGTAGTTCTCGATGGCGGGACCGATGTCGCCGGTCTTATCGCCGAAGAGGGTCACTTCGGAAACCTGGAACGTGCCGGAAGCGGTGCCTTCCGCGTTGAACTTCACATAGGAGACGCCGGAGGCTGTGCCTTCGCCTGCATAGTAGGTGAAGTTGGTCTCTTCAAAGAACGTGTCGTCGCCGGAAGCCAGCTCGGTCCAGTTCTCACCGTCCGCGGAGACGGAAATCGTCCACGCGTTCGGGGATCTGCCGTTGTAGTCGGCGTTGTCGTTGGCAGTCGCCATGGTGAAGCCGGTGATGTCATAGATGCCGTCGAGCTTCACGATGGATTCGGCCGGGAACGCGTTGGTGCAGAACTTCGTGGAGGTCTCGCCGTCCCAGAGGTTCTCCGGGCCTTCGCCGCCGAAGCTGTCCGTACCGGAAACGAATTCGTAAGCGGTGATGATATTCTTGCCGTCAGCGGCAGCATTCACATCAGCAAGGCCCTTGGATTCGGCAGCGGTCAGGGTGAACGGAAGTTCAAAGCCGGTGTCGACGAGTTCGTCCTTCGTGTCGACCGCGTAGATCTTGATGCTGTGCGCGCCTTCGCCGAGGCCGGAGACGTCGATCTTC
>JAFPWV010000061.1 GCA_017412675.1 Clostridia bacterium | reverse complement strand
GGCGTATATGACTTCTCCTTCGAGTTCACCACGAATCAGGAGTACATCGATCAGGGCTACAACACGACCCACCTCTATGACGAACAGCTTGATAAGCTCTCCATGGATATGGTTTACGGCGTCGAATCCGGCGACTATAAGACCTACCTGAGCTACTGGCAGCAGTTTGTTGACCGCTACAACGAACTCCTCCCGCAGGTCCCGCTGTACGCCAACATCTATCACTCCGTGTACCCGAACACCATCAAGAATTATCAGGAAGGTCCGTTCTGGGGCTACGAAAACGCGATCCTTTACGCGAAGTACATCGGCGACTGATTCTCTGAATCGTCTCTGAACCGGTACTGAATTTACAGGCAGTCGGGAGGGCTTCCTTCTCACGGGGGAGGCCCTCCGATTCCCTTTCTCCTCACGCTTCGGCAAGAGGCTGAAAATAATTTCCTCCTTCCTGCGCACATCGGATCGGGAGAAAATTATTCTTGGCCTTTCGCCATTTTTATGCCCGGACGTGCGGTTTGCGGCCGATCGCGCCGGATGACCGCGCCTGACAAGCGCAGGTGTGGTTCTTTTTCATTCTTAACCAAAACCACGGAGGCAGACGGGATATGAAGAAATATCTCCTGAAGCGCATCGTGTACCTCATCATCGTGTTCTTCGTCGTGTCGCTGATGATGTACATGATCTACAACCTGATTCCGAGCGATCCGGCACTCGTGCAGATGGAACCGCTCCGGAAATCGCTCAAGCCCGACGAATGGACAAGACAATATCAGGAACTCAGACAGAAACTGGGCCTGAACGACCCCTTGATCGTGCGCTATGCCCGCTGGATGGGCTTCATCCGGGATATGGACGGCACCTTCAACGGCATGCTGCAGGGCAACTTCGGCTATTCCATCAGCTATAAACGCAACGTGACCGAGATCGTTGGCGTTCCGATGCAGAATTCCATCATTCTCAACCTGGTCTCCACGATCATCACGCTCGCGCTCACGATCCCGCTCGGCATCTACTGCGCCGTCCATGCCCGCAAGGCGACGGACAATGCGATCCAGGCATTCACGGTCGTCGGCTATTCGCTCCCGACCTTCCTCATCGGTATTCTCTTCATTTACATCTTCGCCGTCCTGCTCGGCTGGTTCCCGACGGGCGGCGCGAAGACCCCCGGCTCGACCTACACCGGCGCGATGGAATTCCTCGACCGGATGCATTATTTGGCCCTGCCGATCATCGTGCTGGTCTTCACCGGCCTCGCCGGCATGACCCGTACCGTCCGCGCCGCGATGATGGATACCCTCTCGCAGGACTACATCCGCACCGCGAGAGCGAAGGGCCTGAAGGAAAAGGTCGTCATCTACTCGCACGCGTGGCGCAACGCCCTTCTGCCCGTCTCCACCTCCATCATGGGCTGGATGATCGGCGTCTTCACGGGCGGCTCCCTCGTCATCGAGAACACCTTCGCCCTCAACGGCACCGGCCGTCTCTACTGGGCCGCGCTGACGACCACGGACTATGAGCTCGTGCTCGCCATGCAGATGTTCTATACCCTCGTCAGCCTCGTGGGCGTGCTCCTCACCGACCTGAGCTATACGCTGGTCGACCCGCGCGTCCGCATCGATAAGTAAGAAAGGAGCCGCAGAAATGGATCACAACAAAAACAACGGCTCCGCCCGTTCTGATAACAAAGCAGAAAAGAAGGAATTCTTCCTCGTCCGCTGGATCCGCCGCCTCTTCTTCCCGCATAAGGAGCTGGACATCTACGCCGAAGAACAGATGCAGAGCCCGATCCGGGTGGTCGTGCGCAACTTCTTCTCCAAGCCGATCGCTGTCACCTCCCTCATCGTCTTAATCATCATCGCTCTCTTCGTCTTCATCGCGCCGAACTTCGTCACGCTCGACCTCGGCGAACAGGACTCCACCCTCGTCTTCGTCTCCCCCGGCTATTCCATGCTGAAGGTCCCCGCGGAGCTCGAGAAGAACGGTGTCGCGGATATCGCCGTCGGCAACAACTTCTCCATCGGCGCGGACAAGGACGGTCACGTCTATGTCTGGGGCAAGCACAGGCTGACGAAGGTCATCGACCTCGCCGAAGTGCCCGAAGAGGTTCAGAACGCGAAGATCGTCAAGGTCGCGGCCGGCGCGGACCATGTGCTGGCGCTCGATGACCGGGGCGCGGTCTATGCCTGGGGCAACAACCGCCTCGGCCAGACGCGTCTTCCCTCGGAGCTCACCTCCAACAACCGCAGCCACAACTTCGGCATCAAGGAGATCCACGCCTCCAACCAGTTCTCCGTCGTCGTGACGGATGACGGCTGTGCGATCACATGGGGCAACGACAACCTCGCCCAGATCGAATACGACGCCGAACAGTTCGACGGCCATGTTGTCAGCGCGGCGGTCACCAACTTCACCTATGTGCTCCTCCTCGATGACGGCTCCGTCGTCAACCCCTGCTTCTCCGCGAAATTCACCGTACAGAAGATCCCGGAAGAAGCGCAGAGCGGCGTCAAGTCCATCGTCGGCACGACCAACACCGTCGCCGCGATCAAGGACGACGGCTCCCTCTTCATTTGGGGTGCGCCGACCAAGGGTGAGAACAACATTCCCGCGTTCTCCTCGCCGGTCAAGAAGGTCGCCGGCGGCCGGTATCACCTGACCGCGCTCCTCGAGGACGGCACCGTCGTCTCGTGGGGCGGCAACCGCTACAAGCAGATCGAGGTCCCCGCGGACATCGGCGACGTCGAAGAGATCTATGTCGGGTCCTTCCAGAACTACGCCGTGGATAAGGACGGCTCGATCCGCACCTGGGGCCTCAAGGGCTTCCTGCTCGGGACCGACGGTCTCGGACGCGACGTCTTCGCCCGCCTCGTGAACGGCGGCAAGATGACGATGACCATCGGCGCGCTCTCCGTCGTCATCGAGATGATCATCGGCATCATCCTCGGCGGTGTCGCGGGCTATTTCGGCGGCGTCGTGGATATGCTCATCATGCGCATTGCGGAGGTCATCTCCTCCATGCCGTTCATCCCCATGGCGATGATCCTTTCCGCCGTCATGGGCACCCGCGTCTCGGTCGAGCAGAGAATGTACATCATCATGGTCATCCTCGGCATCCTGTCGTGGCCCGGCCTCTGCCGTCTCGTCCGTGCGCAGATGTTCGCGCAGCGCGAAATGGAATACGTCGTCGCCGCGAAGGCGCTCGGCATCAAGGAATCGAAGATCATCTTCAGCCATATCATCCCCAACGTCATGTCCGTCTGCCTCGTCTCCATCACCCTCGCGTTCGGCACGTCCATGCTCACCGAAGCGTCGCTGTCCTACCTCGGCTTCGGCGTTCCGCTCCCGACACCGACCTGGGGCAACATGCTGGACAACGCGAAGAACTCCATCGTCATCCAGAACTACTGGTGGAACTGGCTCTTCGTCGGCGCGATCTTCGGCGTCGCCTGTATCTGCATCAACCTGATCGGCGACGGCCTGCGTGACGCCCTCGACCCGAAGGCCAACGGAAGATAAGGAGGAATATCATGGCAGAGAACAACGAAAACAAATTCTTACTGGAAGTCAAAGACCTCCATACCTTCTTCACCACCCGCCGTGGCATCGTCAAGGCGGTGAACAACACCTCCTACAGCGTCAAGGAAGGCGAGACCCTCGGCATCGTCGGCGAGTCCGGCTCCGGAAAGAGCGTCTCGGCGATGAGCATCCTCCGCCTCCTCGACGGCAACGGTTATATCGACAGCGGCGAGATCCTCTTCAACGGCCGCGACCTGACCAAGATCTCCCGCGAAGAAATGTACGAAGTCCGCGGCAACGAGATCTCCGTCATCTTCCAGGAGCCGATGACCTCGCTCAACCCGGTGTTCACCATCGAGAAGCAGCTTTCCGAGGTCTTCATGGTCCACCAGAACATGGACAAGAAGCAGGCGGCTGAGAAGTCCATCGAGATCCTCAGAGACGTCAAGATCCCGAACCCGGAGATCGTTGTCAAGCAGTATCCGCACCAGCTCTCCGGCGGTATGCGGCAGCGCGTGATGATCGCGATGGCCCTGGCCTGCCGTCCGAAGCTCCTGATCGCCGACGAGCCGACGACCGCGCTCGACGTCACGATCCAGGCGCAGGTGCTGCGGCTCATGAACGATCTGAAAAAGGAATTCGGCACCTCGATCCTCTTCATCACCCACGACCTCGGCGTCATTAACCAGATGGCCGACTATGTGGCGGTCATGTACTGCGGACAGGTGGTGGAGCGCGTCCCGGCAAAGGTCCTGTTCGATCCGAAGACCGAGAACTCGCACCCCTACACCGAGGGCCTGATGGTCTCCATCCCGCGCCTTGACACCCCTGCCAACCAACGTCTTGAGGCGATCCCCGGCGCCGTGCCCCATCCGCTCGATCTGCCGAAGGGCTGCAAATTCGCGCCCCGCTGCAAGTATGCGACGGATAAGTGCCGCGCGGAGGAGCCCAAGATGACGCGCATCTCCGACACGCAGGAGATCCGCTGCTTCTATCCCAACAAGGAGGAGAGGAAGAATGGCAGACAATAAGAAGATCCTTCTGAAGATCACGAATCTGAAGCAGTACTTCCCCCTCAAGCAGAAGGGAATGTATGTGAAGGCGAACGACGGCATCGACGTGGACATCTATGAGGGCGAAACGCTCGGCCTCGTGGGAGAATCCGGATGCGGCAAGTCGACCTTCGGGCGGACGCTGCTCGAGCTCTATCGCCAGACCGACGGCTACACGATGTATTACGGCCGCACCCTCGACGAAGTGGCGCCGAAGTATGTCCGCGACACGATCAAGAAGCTCCCGCAGCTCCGGGAAAAGCTGAAAAAGCTCCAGGTGAAGGAAAAGGAAGCCGAGGAGGCGTTCGGAAAGGCTTCCGCCGACGAGCAGAGCGAGAAGAACGAAGCGGTCCGCCAGGCCAAGCGCGACGCGGATGCCGCCTTCCAGAACCTTGCGAAGATCTTCGGCGGGTTCATGACCGTCGAGGACTGCGCCCCGGTCCAGAGCGCGTTCATGAAGGTCGAGAACGATTCCGTGAAGCTGTGCGACCTCACCGCGAAGAAGAACAAAGCCGAAGCCGCGCTGGCGGACGAGAAATACCAGAAGGAAAACGGCAAGAGCAGCGATGCGAAGCTCGCGAAGGCCGAGGGAAAGCTCAAGGCGGTGAACGCGGAGATCGACGTCCTCAAAGAGAAGCTGGCAGCCGACCACGCCGCCATCGCCGCGATGCGCGAAAAGTACCGCGACGACGAAGAGTTCCAGCGCTGCGAAGCGTTCCGCGACGACGGCATCGACCTTGCGCGCCTCAACACGAAGGAAATGCGCAAGCTCCGCTCCGACATGCAGCTGATCTTCCAGGACCCGTATTCCTCCCTGAATCCCCGCATGACGGTCGGCCAGATCATCGGCGAGGGCATGGTCGCGCACGGACACTACGGCAAGAACAGCCCGCGGATGAAGGAAGAGGTCCTCAAGATCATGGAGATGTGCGGTCTCGCGCCGTACTTCATCCACCGTTATCCGCACCAGTTCTCCGGCGGTCAGCGTCAGCGCATCGGCATCGCGCGCGCCCTGTCCACGAGCCCCAAGTTCGTGATCTGCGACGAGGCGGTCTCCGCGCTGGACGTGTCGATCCAGTCCCAGATCATCAACCTCCTGCAGGATCTGAAGGAGCAGAACAACCTCACCTATCTCTTCATCACGCACGATCTGTCCGTCGTGAAGTATATCTCCGACCGCATCGGCGTCATGTACCTCGGCAACATGGTGGAGCTCTCCGAATCTCAGGAGCTGTTCGACCATCCGCTGCACCCCTATACCGAGGCGCTCCTCTCGGCGATCCCGACGACCAACGTGGACGACAACCGGGAGCTCGTGATCCTCGAGGGCGACATCCCGTCCCCGGTGAATCCGCCGAAGGGCTGCAAGTTCCACACCCGCTGCAAATACTGCACGGACGTGTGCACGAAGATCACGCCCGAGATGAAGGAGGTCCGTCCGAACCACTTCGTGGCATGTCACCACATGCTCGAGACCTTCGAGGACAAGACCATTCAGAAATAACGACGCGCGGGGAGGCGGCAAAACGTCTCCCCGCTTTCCGTGAAGAAGGAGGATCCGATGAAAAGTCGAAAGGACAAGGCGTTCGAGGCCATGCGGGAGAGCAACCGGCTCTACCTCGAGGACATGCGGAAGAAGGATGGCGGGGAAGCGGGATACGATCCCTCGCTCACCCCCGAAGAGATCGAAGAACTGAAAGCCGCCGAGGAGAAGGCGCGCGCGTTCCGGGAGGAAAACGGAAAGGCGGAGGGCGTCTGGCGGAGTGACACATGGGGATCCGGCGTGGCGGACACGATCGAGGACGGCGAGCGGAAGGCACGGGAATTCCACCGGGAAGAGAATGTCCCGCTCGAAAAAGGGGACGTCTCGGCGATGATCCTCTCCGCGCTGCTCGTTTTCGGGCCGATCTTTCTCGTGCTCGCGGGCATCATCGCCCTCGCGTGGTTTTTCCTTCATTGAGAACAGGGTTCCAGCCCTGTTTTTCCTTTTGCCGCGGCGGATCCGGCGTTTTATGCTAAGATTAGCGATGGAAAAACCGCCGGGATGTGGTATGATAGAAGCAACAAGATGAGAAAAAACGGAGGAACGATGATGAAACGGCACATCGGACGGGCCGCCGTCCTGCTTGCGCTGCTCACCGCGGTGACGGGCTGCGGCATCCCCCATATCCGGAGGATCGAACCGGTGACGGTCCCAGAGCGGCCGGAGACGGAAGCGTCCGAGACCGAGACCCCGGAGACCGAGATCCCCGAGACCGAGATCCCAGAAACGGAAGCGCCTGAGACGGAGCCGCCGGAGACCGAGATCCCCGAGACCGAGATCCCAGAAACGGAAGCGCCTGAGACGGAGCCGCCGGAGCCCGCGCTGCCCGACAACGTCCGGGTGTATGCCGAGGAGGAATTCTATACCCCGCTGACCGAGGATGTCCGGGCGATCTGCCTCCCGTTCATGCCGGAGACTGTGTCGAACATCGAAAACGGGTATGTCCTCGTCGGCAGCACCTGGGAGGATCCCCTCTGCGCGGACCTCGCGCTCGTCGATCTGGAGACCCGCACCGTCACCGTGGGGCGGTATGATTTCGAGTACGGCGACGAGGAGGATTACTACGGATACGGGTTTTTGCTCTTTCTGATGGACGGGCGCCCCGTGATCTTCGACTGCGGCCGTCATGCACTCTGCGCGCTCGACGAGACGCTCTGTACCGGGACGCTCACCCCCCTGCCGGACGACTCGATCTACGGCGCGACCCTCCTTGCTCCGGACCGGCTCGCCTTCTCGGGCGGTCTGACCGGCTTCCGGGACGCGGTGCTCGCCGAGGACGGCACGTTTTCGTTCCACGCGCTCCCCGTTTCGCTGCCCGACCGCTGTGACGAGATCGATATCTCCGCGGCGCTCAGCGACGATCTCCTGCTCGTGTCCTGCTATTCGAGCGAGACCTACGACTCCTGCTGCGGGGTCTACTCCCTCACGGACGGAAGCGTCACGCTGTTCAACGGGCCCGGCTACAACCTGAGCGTCTGCGGCGGTTATCTGATCGAGAGCGATTACACGAAGGCGGAGGTCCGTCTCTACGATCCCGCGCGGCCGGAAGCCTGCCTCTCGATCGCGGTGCCGGAAGCCTGCTACCTCAGCTGGCCGGATCCCGATTCGTCCCACCTCTATTTCCTGAACGACACCGAGGATCACATCTCCATCTTCCGGTTCGACCCGGACAGCGGACTGCGCGTCGATGCGGTCAGCCTGCCCGTGCCGGAGGACAGCTACGCTTATGTGTACGGTGTCCGGGACTGGAACGGCGACGCGTATTTCTTCTACGAGAGAGAAGGGGTGTCGTCCTTCTGCCGCTGGGAGGCGGATGAAGAGGGCGACGGGCGGATCGGCTTCGATCTGCTCGAACGCGACGGCGGCGAACAGGAGAATCAGGCCCTGATCGAGGCGCTGTACGAGGAATACGGCGTCACGGTCTACACGGGGACCGATGCCGTGCGGTACATGGTCGGATACGCGGTCCTGCCGGAGACGGACGAGAGCCTGATCCACCGCGCGCTCGAGGAGCTCGGGGCGTTCTTCGCCCATCTCCCGGAGGGCTTCATGAAGGAGGTCGTGTCGTATTATTCGAGCCTCGACATCTGCCTGACCGGGCGGATCATCCCCGAGCGCGACAACCGCAATTCCATCAGCGACGCGACCGCGTTCACGACGGAGACGAACGGGATCGAGCTGGCCGTCTTCGACATCAACCAGAGCGGGATCGACAAGACCGTCGCGCACGAGTTCATGCACGTCTTCGAGAACACGGTGTACCATATCGGCTGGGAGCGCGATCTCGAAGAGTTCAGCCGCTGGAGCATGTTCAACCCCGACGATTTTGAATACCGCTACGTCTACACGGACGAGGACGGGAATACCTACAACTGGGATGACAACGGGCTCAACGGGCAGTACTGGGAAGAGGGCAGCGATCCCGACGGCATCTACTTCGTCGACGGGTATTCGATGACCTACCCGACCGAGGACATGGCCCGGATCTTCGAGAACCTCGCCACCGCGTGGAAATACGATCTGCCAGGGTACTTCGCCGGGGAACCGATACAGCGCAAGGCGGCGTATCTCGCGGCCTGTCTCCGGGAGGCTTTCTCCTCGATCGGGGACGAGACGGTCTGCGTCTGGGAGGAGACCCTCAACCCGGACTATACGCTCGACTATTTCCGCGAGAATTACGACCTCGAGGCCTGGCTTGAAGAACACGCGGTCGGATGAAGGAGGATCGCCGATGAAAAACGGACTGCTCACGATCCCCGAAGACGGGACGATCGCGGCGATGTGGGGCCGGGTTATCCGGGAACGCGCCGTGCTGCACGAATGGCCGCTGTCCCGCGTCGAGCGGATTTCCTTCGACGACGGCCGGACGGCGATCCTCAAGACCCAGCTGAGGGTGGCGAGCACGGAGCGTGCGTTTTACCGCGCCGTGTGGGACCCGTCGATCCTCGAGCCGCTCGCGGACGGGGAGGAGGACGGCTGCGACTGGATGCTGCTCCCCGATCTCGGCGAGGCGCACGAGGACTGGAGCGGCCTCACGGACGAGGCGATCCGGGACCGGGTGCGGGCGCTCAGCCGGATCATTTGCCGGATTGACGGCGACGAGGTCCCGGTGTTCTTCGATTTCTCCTCGCCGGAGCTGCTCGCCCGCGCCTGCGTCTCGATCCTGCCGACGCTCGAAGAGGCCGGGATGACGGCGGAGGAGCTCGCCCGCCTCCTCGACTGGGCCGAGTGCGACGCACCGCTGCTCTGGGATGCGCCCGTCGTCCTTCTGCACGGCGATCTGAAGGGCGAGAACGTCATCCCGCGGGATAACGGCCCGATCCTGATCGACTGGCAGAGGCCGATGCGCGGTCCGGCGCCGCTCGACGAAGCGCTTGCCCTCCTGCTCGCCGGACGGGAGAGCCGGGACCGGTACGCGCCGCTCGCCGCCTTCGTCATGGGTTTTTGGTACGCGTGGGCATACAAAACCTGCCTGCCCTATCCCTTCGTGCTCGGAATGGGGAAAAAGCACATGAAAGCGGCAATCGAAAGGGAGGAATTCAGAATTCAGAATTAAGAATTCAGAATTAAGAATTCAGAATTAGATACAGACCTCCGGTTTCCCATGATAAAACGGTCGTGCGGCGGTACCGAATATACCGCTTCACGACCGTTATTGATTTTTAATTTGCTTGCTTCCTCAGCGATTCATTTAAAATTCTGCATTCTTAAATTCTTAATTCTGAATTTTTCATTCGATGTTTACGCTTTTCTTTGCGATCCGGACGCTGAGCCACCAGAACATCGCCGCGAGGATCACGCTGATGCCCGTCTGCACGAGCAGCCATGTGTTCAGGTTGAAGTCGTAGAATTCGACCATGCCCGTGAACAGGACGCCGAATCCGAAGATGCCGAGGGTGGGGAAGATCGAGGTGATGAGATTCACGAGGAAGTTCACGGCGAAGATCATCCCGACCGCGGCGAGCGCCTTGTTCTTGCGCACGACCGATGCGCCGAAGAGGATCGCGCCCGTGATCTGGAAATACCAGCGGACGGCAGCCGCGACGGCGCAGAGGATCAACAGAAAGGTCGTGAGCGGGTTCTCCGCGAGCAGCTCGAAGACCTCCTGCCAGAGATCCACCATCGCTTCGCGGAAGTCCCCGCCGCCCGCCAGGATTGCGCCGGAGTAGATCAGGCCGCCCGCGATCGCGAGAGCTGCGCTGCCGATGAGGAACCACACCGCCGACGCGAGGAACTTCGCCCCGATGAGCTGACCGGCAGTCACGGGGAGGGTGAAGGTGAGATACGCCTCGTCCGTCACCATCGAGCGGTAAAAGCGGACGAAGATCAAGACGGACATGACGGCCATGGCGATGCCGAGGGCGAGGAAGATGAGGAAGGTCCCGCTGATCGCCGCGCCGAGCATCAGAACGTAACCGTCGCTCTCCTCGGAGATGAGCTGACCGCTGCCGGTGCCCGCGAGGAAGAGCATGTTGAAGAAACCGAGGACCGCGGCCGCCGCGATGGCGATGAGCACCGGGATCTGCATCCGGCTGTGCGCGCGGAAATCATGTCTGAAGAGTTTTACCAGCATCGGAACACCTCCCGGAAGAGCTCGTCAAGGGATTTGCCGGTGTCCGCGCGGATCGTCTCCGCCTCGCCGCTCATGATGACCGAGCCGGAGCCGAGGAAGACGAATCCGTCGAGGATCGGCTCCACGTCGCGGATCAGATGGGTCGAGAGGATCACCGTCGCGCCCGGTTCGTACGCCGTCACGATGGTGTGCAGGATGAAGTCGCGGGCAGCGGGGTCGACACCGCCGATGGGTTCGTCGAGGAGATAGAGCTTCGCGCGCCGCGCCATCACGAGCACGAGCTGCACCTTCTCCCGCGTGCCCTTCGAGAACGTTTTCAGCTTTCCGTCGACCGGTACGCCGAGGATCGAGAGCATCTCCCGCGCGCGCCGCTCGTCGAAGTCCGCGTAGAAGTCGCGGAACAGGCCGATGCAGTCGCTCACGCGCATCCCGGGATCGAAGACCATGCGCTCGGGGAGGTAGGAGACCATCGCTTTGGTGCGTACGCCGGGCTCCTCGCCGTGGATGAGGACCGTGCCGCCCGTGGGCTGGAGAAGCCCTGCGAGGATCTTGATGAAGGTGGTTTTGCCGCTCCCGTTCGGACCGAGCAGACCGATGATCTTGCCCGCGGGGAGCTCGAGGGAAACGTCCGTGAGTGCGGGCGTCGGGCCGTAGCGCTTGGTCAGGCCGTAGCACGCCACCGCCGCCATCGGACGGCCGATCGGCTGAGAACCGGACTGGGAGCCGGGCTGTGCCGGAGCCGCTGTTTCGGGACCGAAGGTGATCTCGGCCTCGGGTGCGGATGCCTCTGCCGGATCCTCTGCCTTCTCTTCCGGCTCCGCGGGGACCTCTGCCGGGAGAGCTTCCGACTCTTCAGGCGTCTCTTCCGCTTCGCCCGCTATGCCCGTTTCGCCGGTCAGCGCGGTCTTTTCGGCCTCTTCGCCCGTTTCGGGATGAAGAAATGTGGATTCCAAAATCGTATGTCCTTTCTCTGTTGCTGTGCGATGCCATTATAGCACGAATGAAAATGATTGTCAATAACTTTTTATCGAAAAACGATAAACATTTTGTGACGAAACGGAGGATAAGAAACAGAGCCCGTTCAGGCTCTGTCTCGGATGAACTCAGTCCGCGTAGACCGAGGTGATGTCGAAGTACTCCTCCAGCACCTGCCCGCTGTCATGCAGCTTCTGCGCGAGCGTCTTGCCGATGTAGCGGACGTGCCACGGCTCGTACATGAAGCCCGTGATGTCCTCCTTGTCCTTCGGATAACGGAGCGTGAAGCCGTATTCCCATGCGTGCGCGGCGAGCCATTTGCCCTCCGGCGTCTGATCGAAGTTGTCGTCGAAGGAGTTGAGGTCGAAGGCCAGCCCCGACTGATGCTCGGAATGGCCGGGACGCGCCGAATACCGGTCCGCGGCATCCTTGCCCTCGCGTCCGACGTAGGTGTTGTACAGCGAAAGCTGCTGGTCGTAGGAGCGGAACCCGGATTCGACCCAGAATTCGAGGCCGTCCTCCGAAGCGCCTGCGATCAGCTCGTCGAGCGCCGTCTTTGCCTCCGCGCTGACGCCGGGATTATAGGTCCGCGGCAGGCCGTAGGTCCGGTTGACGATGAGCGTGCCGTCGATGTAGGTCGGTTCCTTGGCGTCCTCGCCGATCTTGACATGGACCGTGATCTTCGCCGTCACGTCCTGGTTGTCCTTCGAGCGGACCGTAACCGTGCAGGTGCCGGGACCGACGCCCGTGATGCGACCGTACTGGTCGACCGTCGCAACGGCGGTGTCGTCGGAGGTCCAGATCTCGCCCTTGTCCTTGGCGTTGGTGGGATACATCGTCACCCACGGCATGTCCATCAGACCGACGTGGATGGTGGTCTCATATTTATCGAGGGAGATCTGCTTGACATGGATGACGTCCGTGCTCTCGACGACCATGACCTCCACGACCGCCTTCACGTCCGGGTTGTCCGTCGAGCGGACCGTCACGCGGCACTCGCCGGGGGAAATGCCCGTGATCTTGCCCCAGGTGCTGACCGAGGCGACCGCGGTGTCGTCAGAGGTCCAGATCTCGCCCACATCGAGCGCGGTGGAAGGAAGCATCGTCACGAGCGGCATGTCGGATTTCCCGACCTCGACCGCCACAATGTACTTGTCGAGCCGGATGTCCGTCACGTGAAGCCCGTCGCCCGTCCCCGCGTCCTCGCCCGGAGAGGAGGTCCCGGGATCGGGTACGACCGGCGTCGGCAGCTCGGGTGTGGTGATCGCACCGGGATCGTTTGCCGATGCGTCCGGCTGGCCCTCGGTCGGGGTTTCCGCCGCTGTGCCGGAGGGATCCACCGCGTCGGCCGGATCGCCTTCGGGCGGCGTGACCGGATCGACGGATCCCGCGGGCTCTTCGATACCGGTGCCGGCGTTCGGATCGACGGGATCCGGGTCGTTTGGCTCAGCGCCCTTGAACAGGGAACATCCCGTCAAGAAAAGTCCCGCGAGGACTGCTGCGAGGATTCTCCCACTCTGTTTGGTCATGCGTCGTCCGCCTCCTTTGCCGGCATCTGCCGGAGAATGATGGATTTTTTCTTATTATACATGATTTCCCCGCGGAATGCAACGGGGAAGAGAACAGAATTTGTAAAAAAAGAAAGGCGAGGGGATGAAGAAAACGAACAGCGTTGAGGGACGAGGGAACAACAAGAATTCAGAATTCAGAATTCAGAATGCAGAATTCTGAGTGAACAACGAACAATGAATCACTGAGACAGTAATCAAGCGGGCTTTCAATCAATAACGGTCGTGAAGCTGTAGGTTTGGTACAGCCGCACGACCGTATGATCATGGGAAACGGGAGGTTTATACCTCATTCCTGATTTTTCACGCGCGCATCAGATATTCACAAGGTTGTCAAACATCTCGGCATGGTCCCGGAGGGTCTTTTCACTGCCGACGGCGCAGAGATAGCCCTGCGCGCAGATCTTGTCGAAGATCTCGGCGGACGCGTGGAACTCTTCCGCGGTGATCGAGAGCATCTGTTCGCGCTCCTTCACGACATCCGCATAGGTGCGGCCCGTGAGCCATGCGTCGAAGGAACGGCTCGCCTTGCCCGCGGGGGACATGGGACGCTCGTAGCCCGAGAACGTGCCGATGATGTACTTCGTCAGCTCCGCCTCGTCGAACTTCGCGTTCTTCACCCAGTTCCCGGTGCCCTTGTAGACCTCGTCGGTCTCCGTCAGCTTCGGGTCGCGGTAGGAGGAGAAGGTCACGTTGCCGGTCGCGCCGCCGAAGCCGCATCCGCAGCCGTACGCGCCGCCCTTGACGCGGATCTGCTGGTAAAGCCAGTCGGTGTTGACCGCCGTCTTGACGACCTGCAGCGCGCCGTTGTAGGCGAGACCGTCGAAGCCGAGGTTGCCGACGCGGGCGACGTACTGCACCTGCGACGGGATGAGGATGCCCTCGTTCTTCTTGACGGGGACGTATTCCTCCGCCTCGCCGAGAGGTTCGCGCGGGATGGCACGGAGCCCTTCGATGAGCGCGGGGAGGTTTTTGTCGATCGCTTCGATGCCCGCTTCGTCCGCCGCGAGGGAGAGCACGACGTTCTTCGGATCGAAGACGGCCGCCGCGACCTTCGCGAGGTTCTCGGAGAGGGCTGCCTTCCTCTCGTCGAAGTTGTCCGCGAGGTCCTTGACGAAGAAGTAGAAGTCGAGGCCGTTCAGGGCCTGATCATAGCAGTCGTATTTCGAGTAGTAGGAACGCGCGCGGGCCGACGCCACGGAGTTGCCGTTCGACATGATGGCGCGCTGACGGTCGGATTTCAGCTCGGCGATGATGGTCTTCAGCCGCGCGGTGTCGGTGAACTTCGTTCCGCGGGCGATCTCGAGGGCGGTCTCGAGCGCGAACGGGATGTTCTCGGCGAGGGCCTTCGTGTGGATCGCAAACATCGGGCGGTAGTCGTCGAGGGTGCCGAACTTCCGCGGCGTCGACGGCCAGAAGGACAGGCTGCCGAGGTTGAGGCGGATGTTGATCGTCAGCTCGTCATAGGTGTGTTCGTCCGTATCGACGCGGCCGAGGATGTGGCCGAGCAGCCCGAGGTACGGGACATACCGGTGCGGGAGCTTGCCGATGTCGAAGTAGAGACCGGCGTAGGTGATGCCGTTGGTCTCGACCGGGTGGAAGACCGTCTTCACGCCGCCGACGGTGCGCTCTTCGTTGTAGAAGGGGATGGTGTCCTTCGAGATATCCTCGCGCTTCAGCGACGGGATGCAGTTCAGCTCCTCTTCCGTCGGCTCATGGGACTGGTATTCCCGGAGCGCCGTCGTATCCTCGACGATCGCGTCCACCTCGGCGGGCGTGAGGGAGGCCTTGTAGGCGGCGAGCTTTTCGGCGAGTTCTTCGTTCTTGCGGTCGACGAGGCCCGGCTCGGGGAGAAGAGTCAAGAGAACGGCGTGCTCGGAATCGAGGATCACGCGGCGCACGAGGTCCTCGTAGTAGCCCGTGCCGATGCGGCGCTTCAGTTCCGCGAAGTCGTCGAGGACGTGCATATAGGTGAAGGCGCCGTCTTCGTCGTAGAGCCAGGACTGGAGCATGTCGGACGCCACGTCGAGGCCGCGCGGATATCCGCCGTAATCGGCTTCACGGAAGTGGAATTCGCGGATGTTGATCGCCGCGAGCAGGGCCTTTTCGTTGATGCCCTTTTCCACCTCGGCGCGGAGGGTGTCGAGGATGATCGTGTAGAACCGGTCGAGGTCCTCGGCCTTCGCGTTCTTTGCGATGACGGCGAAGGCGTCCTCGATCATGTGGGAGTCGTACCCGCCGTAGATGTCCTCGCCGATGCCCGCGTCGGTCAGCGCCTTCTTCACGGGCGCGCCGTCGTCGTTCAGGAGCACGGAGGAGAGGATGTTCCAGGCGCGGCAGTCGAGGACGTCGAGGTTCGATCCGCCGAGTGCGCCATACGCGAGGAACGCCTTGCCCTCGGTCTCGTCGTTCACGCCCACGGAATAGTGCGATACGACGCGGCGCGGTTCCTTCGAGCCGAAGCGCGGCTGGGGCTTCACCTCGGAGTGCGGCTCGATCGCGTCGAAGGAGGAGAGATAGTTCTCGTCCATCCAGGCAAGGCGCTCGTTCATGTCGCAGTTGCCGTAGAGGAAGATGTAGGCGTTGGACGGATGGTAGTGGTTCCGGTGGAAGTTCAGGTAGTATTCGTAGGTCAGGTCCGGGATGACGTCTGGATCGCCGCCGGAGTTGACGCCGTAGGTCGTGTCGGGGAGGAGCGCGGTGCTGAGCTCGTCCCACACGGCCCGGTCGGGAGAGGACATCGCGCCCTTCATCTCGGAATACACGACGCCGTTGATCTTGAGCGCGTCCTCCGGGTTGTCGAGCTCGTAGTGCCAGCCCTCCTGCATGAAGATCTGGCGGTACTTGTAGATGTTCGGATAGAAGACCGCGTCCATGTAGACGTTCATCAGGTTCTTGAAGTCCTTGTCGTTGCAGGACGCCACCGGATAGAGGGTCTTGTCCGGGTAGGTCATCGCGTTGAGGAAGGTGTTGAGGGAGCCCTTCGCGAGCTGCATGAAGGGATCGCGGGAGGGGAAGTTCTTCGAGCCGCAGAGGACGGTGTGCTCGATGATGTGGCACACGCCCGTGGAATCCTCCGGCGGGGTGCGGAAGGCGGCGCAGAAGAGCTTGTTTTCGTCGTCGTTCGGGAGGATGCAGACGCGCGCGCCGGATTTTTTGTGCCGCAGCACGATCCCGGCGGACTTGATGTCGTCGAGGGTTTCCTCGTAGAGGAGCTCGTAGGCCTTGTTCGGCGCGAGATCCGCGTAGCATTTGATTTCAGCCATGGACGTTTCCTTTCGGGGTTGGATTTGATGTTCGCCCTCTATGATACCCTTTTTTTGCCGGTTTGTCAAGGGGCGGGGGCGAAGATTGACGCGCGGGGGCCCGCGTTCAAAATAAACTTACAAATCCGCGGACGAATTTGCGCAAAAAGAATTGATTCGCCGCCGCGCGGTGTGCTATAATCAGAAGCAGGACGGCAGGAAGCCGGCATTCACTCACGAAGAGGTGACCCATTATGCTGAACATCAGAAAAGCAGTTCCCGGAGGCGGCGGGACCCGCTACGTTCCCTATGAGGAGCGGTGCGGAAACGAATCCCTTGTGTATTTCACCCGCGATCTCTCCCCCGCGGGCATCGAGACGATCTACGAGCGCGTGAACGGGAACACCACGGGCAAGGTCGCCGTCAAGCTCCACACCGGCGAGCAGCACGGCCCGAACATCATCCCCCCGGCATGGGTGAAGGTATTCCTCGAGAAGGAGCTCCCGGATGCCGTGATCGTCGAGACCAACACCTTCTATGAGGGCGATCGCTATACGACGGAGCAGCACCGGAAGACGCTCGCCGTCAACGGCTGGAATTTCTGCCCGGTCGACATCATGGACGAGCACGGGACGGCGGAGCTCCCCGTGAAGGGCGGCAAGTGGTTCGACGCGATGAGTGTCGGGAAATCCCTTCTGACCTACGATTCCCTCGTGGTCCTCACGCACTTCAAGGGCCACACCATGGGCGGCTTCGGCGGCTCGAACAAGAACATCGGCATCGGATGCGCGGACGGCCGGATCGGGAAGAAGATGATCCACCAGAAGGGCGCGGCGCAGTGGGGCGTCAACGAAGAGGAGTTCATGGAGAAGATGACCGAATCCGCGAAGGCGACGGTCGACTTCTTCGGGCGGCGGATCACCTACGTCAACGTGATGCGCAACATGTCCGTGTCGTGCGACTGCGAAGGGGTCGCGGCCCAGCCCGTAGTCACGCCGAACGTCGGGATCCTCGCCTCGACCGACATCCTCGCCGTCGATCAGGCCTCGGTCGATCTCATCGCTGCGATGAGCGAGCGCGACCACCGCGACTTCATCGAGCGGATCGAGAGCCGCCACGGCTACCGCCAGCTCTCCTACATGAAGGAGCTCGGCATGGGCAACGACCGGTACTTCCTCGTCGACATCGACAACGGAGACGCCGTGATCAGCCCGAAGAAGGCGGTCGAAGGCGTGAAGCCGTTCGTCAGAGACTGACGACAGAATCCACTTTTCCGAGGAGACACCATGCCCATTTTGAGAATCCTCCTCCCGATCCTGCTCGGCGCGCTGATCGGGTATTTCACGAACGACCTCGCCATCCGGATGCTCTTCCACCCGCACAAGCCGATAATGCTCGGGAAATGGCAGCTCCCGTTCACGCCGGGGATCATCCCGAAGAATCAGAGCCGCATCGCAAAGGCCGTGGGCGGCGCCGTCAGCACCCAGCTCTTCACGGAGACCGACCTGGTCGATCAGCTGAAAAACAGCGGCGCGAAGGCGGAGATCGCAGGACGCATCGCCGACGCCGTTTTCGAGACCGAGCTCTCCCTCGCAAGCCTCTCGGAGGACGAGCCTGCAAAGGTGCCCGATGAAGCGCGATCCGAAGAAGAGGACGAGATCGGTGCGCTCGTGCCCAAAGAGGACGAGGGGATCGCCGGACGGATCGGGGCCTTCGTGACGGACCGCGTGGTCGAGAAAATGGCCGCGGCGGATCTTCACACCCCGATCGAGGACCTCGTCTGGGAGGGCGTGCAGGATTACCGCCGCAACCCGATGATCGCCATGTTTCTGAACGCCTCGGCGGTGGACGCGATCATCGACAAGGTGGAGGGGGCCCTGCGCTCCTATCTCGCCGGGGACGGCCGCGCGCTCATCCGGCGGCTCGTGACGGAGGAGGCCGAGACCCTCAGAGAGACGCCGTTTCGGGATCTCGCCGGGGAGCTGCACCTCGAAAAAGAGGCGGCAGCGGAGGCGATCGGCCGGATCCTCGACCGCTTCATCGAGCAGTTCGGCGCGTCCTTTTCCGAGAAAACCGACATCGCGGGCATCGTGCGCGAGAAGATCGAATCGATGAATCCGGCGGAGCTCGAAGGGCTCGTCATGTCGGTCATGAAGCACGAGCTCCAGGCCGTCATCAACCTCGGCGCGCTCATCGGTGCCGTTATCGGCGCGGTGAACCTGCTGATCAAATGAGGAACGAGGAATTCAGAATTCAGAATGAAACAAAAAAGTCCCGGATGCCCAAAAGGGTCCGGGATTTTTGTGTCGGGAATATGGATTGCGAGGAGCAGGCAGGTCCCTCGACCTGTGACGCGGCAATCCGTGGCTTGAGAAGGGAAAAGCAACCTTGCTTCAAGGATGTTGCGGTTCTGTTAAAACACAAGTGTAAATACTCGGAGAATGCCCTCAAACCCTTGCTTATTCGTTCGCCATCAGCTCGGCCTTTTTGAGGGCCAGCACGATCGGCGGGATGATCGCAAGATGGATGAGGATGCCCGCCCAGGTGTTCACGAACTGCGTGCCGAAGAGCGCGAAGAACGCGGGGACGCCGACGACGTTGCCACTGAACAGCGCGAAGATGATGCAGTAGACGATCCGCCCGACGATCATCGAGATCACGAGGTTGAGATAGAGATACGGGACCTTCTTCGGGAAGACGCGGTAGAGAAGCCCCGCCATGAGACCGTAGGTGCAGAGCTCGAACGCCATGTAGAGGGACATCGGGAACGCGGGCATACCGAAGAGCAGCATCCGGAGCAGGGGGCAGACGAAGCCGACGACCGCGCCCCAGATCGGACCGCAGACGAAGCCGCAGAGGAAGGCGGGGATGTGCATCGGGGAGATCATCTTTGCGATGACGGGGATGTGGGCGGTGACAAGGGGCAGGACCTGTCCGATCGCGAGGAAGAGCGCGGCGAACACCATCTGCCGCACGGTTTTGTTTCCGGTTTTGGATTTGCCAGTGGAATTGCTCATGGGAGGACCTCCGGTGGATGTGATGTGGGATCAAAAAATCCGCATTCCTCCCCTCGGATGGGGAAAAACACGGATATCTTCGTGATATCGCAGCGACGGCTTCGGCCGACAAGCCCATTATAACGGAAATCGCCGCCGGATGCAAGAGGGAAACGGGAGAGGGGAGAAATTTAACAATTTTGGGCGGAAAAATGCGCGCAATGAGAGGGAGGTGCAAACACGGAATGGGTGCTGGTTTTCTGCACTATCCAACTTCAGCTTGTCATTGCGAGGAGCGATTCCCAAGAATCGCGACGTGGCAATCTCTCCAAACCGGAAGATGCAGGCAGAGAATTGGTGACAATGTCATGTACAGCGACCCGAAATTGGCACCCGGTTTTCGTCGTGCTCCTCAATATCGGAGAGATTCCCACGTCAGGCGTCTCGGGACGCCTTCCTCGGAATGACAATGTGCAGCGGCGGCATTGCCGCATCTGGAACCCGGTTTCAACGCGGATTTTCTCTGCGAAAAGGCTGTTGCATTTCTCCGTTTCAGGAGACGATGCGACAGCCTCTCGTCAGGATGAGCGATTCCCTTATTCCACCGTCTCCGCTTCCTCCACGCGCTTGATCCGCACCGTTTCCCACGGGTCGAGGCGCAGATCCTCGTATTCCGCCTCGCCGCTCTGGTTGTCGTAGGGGTCGAAACGGAAATACGTCTTCGCGGGGGAGAGCTGCTTCTGGAATTCCGTGCAGGCGACGAAGCGGTACGGGTCGAGGTTGCCGAAGTACCACGCGTGGCCTTCCTCGTCCCCGTTCCGGAGCATCCCGCCGCCGAAGGACGGATCGCACGGCATCCAGCCCCACGGCTCCACATAGAACAGCGCCCAGTCGTGACTGCCCACGCCCGTCGGACGGCAGGAGTTGCCGGACTGCCAGCGCGCCGGTACGCCCGCCAGACGGCAGAGCGTGATGAACAACAGGGCCTGCACCCCGCAGTCGCCGCGCCCGTTCATCGCCGGGTATTCGGGGAGGTTGTCCATCCAGCGGTATTCCCGCATGTAGGAGTAACGGACGTGCGTCGTCACATAGTTGTAAATGGCGCGGGCCTTCGCGAGCGGGTTCGTGATCCCGCTGGTGAGCTCCTTCGCCAGCATGGTGAGGTAGGGCGTGAAGCGGATGTGGGGGTACTGCTCTTCGAGATAGGGCTTCACCGAATCCGGATAACCCTCGCGCGCGGCTTCGTCCGAGAGGTCGTGATAGGTTGCCGTGTTCGTGAAGCGGAACCGGATCTCGAGTTTCTCCCCCGGCGCCATGTCGAATTCCGCGTAGGCCGTGCGGATCGGATGGTCGTCGGTCTGGACGGGGCGGTTCGACGAGAGGAGCTCGATGCCGCTCTGCTCCGGCGTGACGGCGGGGAAGGGGAGCCATGCACGGAAGCGCTTGCCCGGGAAGAGGAAATCCTCCTTCGGCGCGATCGACTCCGTCAGGGTGAAGCGGACCGACATTTTGCCGTGCTTTTTGATGTGTTCCATCGCCCCGTGGCGGAGGGCGTTCTTCGTCGGCTGATAGGTCTCGCCCGGATGGGTGAGCTCATAGAGATAGCCCTCGCAGCAGTCCGTCAGGTTGTCGTAGGCGTCCACCTGGAAGCGGTACCCGGCGGGGAGGGGTTCCGGCCCGATGAGGGTGTCCGCGTGGCCGGAATCGATGAGCGCGAAGAGGTCCTTCTCCTCGAAGCCAGGGTAGTCCGCGCGGAACTTGGCGAGCATATCCTCCCACGTCACGGAAAAATCGTAGGAGACGCCCGCGGCGAGGATCTTCTCGAGCTCGAGACGGGCTCTCAGGATCGGCTCGTAGACCGGGTGGGACTGATCCGAAAGCAGGCGGTCGATCTCGGTGAGCTCCTCCTCGAAGCGCCCGGCATAGCGGAGCGACCGGAGCGATTCGGGCAGGCCGACCGCGAGCAGGGAGAGGGAATCGAAATCAAACGGTGTGTGTTTCATGCTTTCCTCCGTGTCAAGAAAACGGCAGGTGGGACTGCCGTTTGCCTGATTGTTTCGTTTACGCCTGCGCGGCGTCGACGATCTTTGCGAACTTCTCGGGAACGAGGGACGCGCCGCCGATCAGACCGCCGTCCACGTCGACCTTGGAGAGCAGCTCCGCGGCGTTGCCGTCGTTCATGCTGCCGCCGTACTGGATCGTGAGGGCTTCCGCGATCTCGGGGGTGTAGAGCCCGGCGACGACTGAGCGGATGATGGCGCAGACCTCCTCGGCCTGATCCGGGGTCGCGGTGAGGCCGGTGCCGATGGCCCAGACGGGCTCGTAGGCGATGATCACGTTCTTCATCTGCTCCGCGGGAATCCCGGCCAGATCGAGCTTCGTCTGCATGGAGACGATCTCCTCGGTGATGCCGGCCTGACGCTCTGCGAGCACTTCGCCGAGGCAGAGGATGACCTTGAGCCCGGCGTTGAGGGCAGCGCGGGTCCGTTTGTTGACGGTTTCGTCCGTCTCGCCGAAGTACTGCCGTCTCTCGGAGTGGCCGACGATGACGTATTCCGCGCCGCTTTCGAGGAGCATATCGGCCGAGATCTCTCCGGTGAACGCGCCTTTTGCTTCAAAGTGGACGTTCTGCGCGCCGATCTTGACGTTCGTGCCTTTCGCGGCTTCCACGGCGACGGCGATGTCGACGAAGGGGACGCAGAGGACGACCTCGCATCCGGTCTTGCCTGCGGTGAGGGCTGCGGTCTTTTCAACGGCGGCCTTCGCGGCGGAGGGGGTCATGTTCATCTTCCAGTTGCCTGCGATGATGACGCTGCGGGATTCTTTTTTCATGATGGAAATCTCCTCTATCAATCGGGAAGGGAGGGTGAATCGCCCTCCCGCCGTGTATTCTGATCTTATTTGTCTTCGAGGCAGGCGATGCCGGGAAGCTCGAGGCCTTCGAGGAACTCGAGGGACGCGCCGCCGCCGGTGGAGATGTGGGTCATCTTGTCGCCGAAGCCGAGCTGCTCGACCGCCGCAGCGGAGTCACCGCCGCCGATGATGGAGATCGCGCCGCTTTCCGCAACAGCCTTCGCCACGGCACGGGTACCGGACGCGAAGTTTTCCCATTCGGAGACGCCCATCGGGCCGTTCCAGACCACGGTGCCTGCGCCGATGATGGACTTGGAGAAGAGCTCCTGCGTCTTCTCGCCGATGTCGAGGCCCATCCAGCCGTCCGGAATGGAGTCGGAGTAGATGCGCATGAAGGTCGTGTCTTCCTTGTACTCGCGGCCGATCACGTTGTCGACGGGGAGGATGAAGGAGACGCCCTTCGCTCTGGCCTTCGCGATGAGTTCGCGGGCGAGGTCGAGCTTATCCACTTCGCAGAGGGAGGAGCCGGTGGTGTTGCCGAGCGCGCGGAAGAAGGTGTACGCCATGCCGCCGCCGATGATGAGGGTGTCGACCTTTTCGATGAGGTTGTTGATGACGCCGATCTTGTCGGAGACCTTCGCGCCGCCGAGGATGGCGACGAACGGACGGGCCGGATCCTCGAGAGCCTTGCCCATGATGGAGATTTCCTTCTGGATCAGGAAGCCGCAGACGGCCGGGAGATAATCGGCCACGCCGGCGGTGGAAGCGTGCGCTCTGTGCGCCGTGCCGAACGCGTCGTTGACGAAGATGCCGCCTTCGCCCGCGAGATCCGCCAGGGCCTTCGCGAACGCGGGATCGTTCTTCTCTTCTTCGGCGTGGAAGCGGACGTTCTCGATGAGCATCACGTCGCCGTCACGGAGCGCGGCAGCCTTTGCCTTCGCGTCTTCGCCGATGACGTCGGCAGCCAGCGGGACCTCGACGCCGAGGCGCTCGGAGAGTCTCTTCGCCACGGGAGCGAGGGAGTACTTCATGTTGAATTCGCCCTTCGGTCTGCCGAGGTGGGAGCAGAGGATGACCTTCGCGCCGTGCTCGCGGAGATAGTTGATCGTCGGGAGCGCGCCGGTGATGCGGTTTTCATCGGTGATGACGCCGTCCTTGAGCGGGACGTTGAAGTCGCAGCGGACAAGGGCTTTTCTGCCGGCGACGTCGATGTCTTCTACGGATTTCTTGTTGTAAGTCATGGAATACCTCTTCTTTGAGATTTTTTAATAGATTGCCGAAGGATATGATACCATATTTTCCGGATTTAATCAACAGGTTTTCGAAAAAAACGCCCGGGAAAGTGTAAATTCTCACGGCTCCGGGCCCCCGCCGCTTTGTGCAATCTCCCTTTTTCCCCAATTTCCAATTTCTTCTTGCATGAAAGAAGGTTTTGTGCTAAAATATACTCGGAATATTATATTTTCAGCCGAGATGGAAACGATAAAGCTTTGGAACGGTTCATGGCGGGCACGCTGCCCGCGCGGAGGTAGACATGGAAGAAAAAGAACGCGCAAAGAGGATTCTGGTCGTCGAGGACGAGCGCAACATCGCCGCGGTCCTCGCCTACAACATCCGCAAGGAAGGATATGAGTGCGACGTCGCGTACGACGGGGAAAAGGGGCTCGAGATGGCGCTCACGGACGCCTACGATCTTCTGCTGCTCGACATCATGCTCCCGAAGATGACGGGGTTTGAGATCTGCGATCAGGTCCGGATGAAGAGCCAGGTCCCGATCATCTTCGTCACGGCCCGCGAGGAGGAAAAGGACCGCATCCTCGGGCTCGAGACCGGGGCGGACGACTACGTCACGAAGCCCTTCTCCTTCAAGGAACTCATGGCGCGGGTCCGGGCGAACATCCGCCGCTCCTCCGGGGAGGTCGTGAAGCGCGCGGAGCCCGAAAAGACCGTCGAGCCCATCCGCGTCGGCGATCTCGTCATCGACCGCGAGCACTACTCCGTCACCAAGGGCGGGGAGGTGATCGAGCTCTCGAAGAAGGACTACGACCTCATCGCCTTCCTCGCCGAGAACGTCGGGGTGGCTTTCACCCGCGAGGAGCTCCTCGAGAAGATCTGGGGCTACGACGACTATTACGGCGACATCCGCACGGTGGACGTCACCATCACCCGCATCCGCAAGAAGATCGAGAAGGATTCCTCCCACCCCGAATATCTCATGACGAAGCGGGGCGTCGGGTACTTCCTCTGCAACCGGTGATATGCTGAAAAGCCTGTACTTCAAAATCGTCCTGATCCTGCTCATCTTCATCATCACCGTCATGGCCGCGGTCGGCGCGATCCTCATGAACGGCGTGGCGTCGTTCTACATGGACGACTTCACCGATCAGATGAAGGAATGCTTCGATCCGGACGGCTTCATCATGCGGGACCTGCTCGCGGCGTCGGACGAGCCGAACTACGCCTACGAGATGAAAAACATCCTCTCCAACTACCGGAGCGTGCTGGGGATCGATGAGTACCGCAACTACTACGTCCTCAATCTGGACGGCGAAATGCTCCACGGCTCCGACACCGACCTCGGGGCCTCCCTTGCCGTCACCCCGAACCTCCTCTCCGCCATCAGCGGGACCGAGACCAACATCCGCACGGGCGGCATGGACTACGCGGACTGGGCCGTGCGCATCCCGGTAGAGGACGGCGAGGACTGCATCGTCTACGTCAAGGACTCGCTCGACGAGATGCGGCGCCTCAATTCGATGCTCTTCTCGATCGTTCTCCAGGCCCTGCTCATCGGCGTGCTCATCGCGGTGCTCCTCTCGTTCTTCCTCGCAAAATCCATCTCCTCGCCCCTGCAGAGCCTGACGAGCGACACGCAGCGGGTGGCGTCGGGGGAATTCTCGCATGAGATCGAGGTCAACTCCGAGGACGAGATCGGCGTTCTCGCGGAGAATTTCAACTATATGAAGGAGCGGCTCCGCTCGACGCTTGACGAGGTCGACGGTGAGCGGAAGAAGCTCGACACCGTGCTTTCCTGTATGCGCGACGGCGTGCTTGCGTTCCTCGCGGACGGGACGGTCCTGCACTCGAACAACAGCGCAGAGGAGCTCTTCGGCGATGCGCTGAGACGCAATGCCGTCACCCTCGAGGCCTGCTTCGAGAAGCTCGACTTGCCTCTCATCGAGACGAAGGACGGCGTGAAGCTCACGTCCGAGGACGCCGAGGTCACGCGCGACGGCTACATCTTCCGCGACCGCAGCGTGGACGGCCGGGTCTACGACGTCAGCTTTGCGAAGCTCACGCCGATCTCGGACGGCGAAGTCACGCTCGACGGTTACCTCTTCATCATCCACGACGTCACGAGCCGCTACGAGCTCGACGAGAGCCGCCGGGAATTCGTGGCGAACGTCTCCCACGAGCTGCGCACGCCGCTCACGTCCATCAAGGGTGCGACGGAGACGGTGCGCATGGACGAGGGCATGGATGAGGCGACGCGGGATTACTTCCTCGACATGGTCCTCTCGGAGAGCGACCGGATGACGCGCATCGTGTCCGATCTGCTCGTGCTCTCGCGCCTGGACAACAAGCGCACGAAGTGGAACATCGAGACCTTCGATCTGAAGCAGTCCGTGCGCCACCTGTGCGAGGTGATGCGGCCCGACATCGAAGCGCACCGCCATCGCGTGACGTTCGGCTCGCCGAAGGAGGTTCCCCCGATCACGGCGGACCGCCAGCGCATCGAGCAGGTCATCATCAACATCCTCTCGAACGCCGTGAAATATACCCCGGACGGCGGACGCATCGACATCGAGCTGAAGCACAGCCGGGCGAAGAAGAGTTTGCTGCTGACGATCCGCGACAACGGCGTCGGGATCCCGAAGGAGGACCTCGAGCACCTCTTCGAGCGGTTCTACCGCGTGGAGAAATCGAGAACGCAGGACGCGGGCGGAACAGGTCTCGGCCTTGCGATTGCGAAGGAGCTCGTCGAGGCGCACGGCGGCACGATCTCCATCGACTCGGTCCTCTCCGAGGGCACGACCGTGCGGATCGAGCTGCCGATCGAATGCAGGCTCAAGACGGAATGAAACAAGGGTAAGTGAACAGTTAACCGTTGCGGAAAGAATTCAGAATTAAGAATTCAGAATTGAGGAAGAAACCGCAAGCGGTTTCAAATCAATCAACGCTCGTGCGGCTGTATAGGATATGCCGCTGCACCCCTTGCCTGCCCCTCTGGGGAAGGTGGCGAGCGATTTGCTCCGCAGATCCGCGAGCCGGAAGGGGTGAATGGATGAGGATCTTTACGTTCTTCACAGAGAAAACCGTTGATTTTCACCCCTTCCGACCGCCCGATCCGTTGACGAATCCGGCGGTCACCTCCCCCCGAGGGGGAGGCTCACGACGTGCCGGTGCATCATCGCCACGATGCGCGGGAAGAGATCGATGGACTTTTAAGAGGAAGGAGGCGGGCCTATGAAAAACAGACGGCTCCGGGAGCGGCTTCTCTCCGCGCTGACCGCCCTTCTTTTTGTCGCGCTCCTCGTCCTCCTCACCGCCCTCTTCCTCGCCTACCGGCAGAGCTCCGTCGACACGGTCCCCTTCGATCTCGGCGAGATTACCGCAGATAAGACCGTGGACGCGACGGATATCTCCGACTGCTTCCTCCCGGCATTCCTCGGCGTGACGATCGGCGGCGAACGGTCCGCGCTGATCGGAGGGGAGCGGACGATGGCCGAGCTCTATGCCATGCTCTCGCCCGCCCTGTCCGAAGCGCTCGACAGCGGGGATGTCCGCGGGGGGACCGAGGCCGACTGGGAGCGCCTGCTCGCCACGGATCACGCCGTCTATATCCGGTATCACACCGAAATGCCGGCGGCGGTGGTCGCTCTCTTCGCCGATCTCGCGCGCGACGTCACCCCGTCCCGCTCCGGCCTCGACTTCTATCTCTCCGAAGCCGTCCTCATCCCCTACGTCAACGGCGAGAACGCGGCGGCATCGGCGTTCCGGCAGGCGGACGGATCCGTGAAGCTCATCACGGTGTCCATGCCCCGGGAGATCCTCTCGACGCAGGACCTCGAGCAGTTCGTCCGCGCCTACGAGATGTACCTCGTTTCCTTTGACTTCATCAAGACAAACGGGACGGTCGCCGCGGTCTGCACGGATCCCGTCACATCGCGCGGCATCTTCATGGCGAACAACACGGCGGGCATCCTCCGGGAAAACTTCGAGGAGGTCAGCCGTATGCTCGGCGTGTTCGGGCTCAACCCCGACAAGCTCCTCAGCTTCCACGAGGAGGAGGACGGCTCGCAGAGCTATATCGGCACACAGGGCGCGTTCGACGTCCATGCCTCCTCGTTCGCGTACCGCTCCAGCTCCGAGGGCGGCATCGGGCTCTCCGATCTCGCCGGATACGCCGCGGATTCGGGCATCGCGGAATACATCCGCGCCTGTCTCATCCTCGCGGGCGAGGTCAAGGCCGTCAACCGTCACTATGCGGGCGGCGACGCGAAGCTCCTGCTCGGCGGGGTCTGGGCGGACGGCGGCACGGTCAGTCTGACTTTCTATTACGTTTTCGACAACATTCGCATCGCCGACATCCCGCCCGCGCTCACCGCCACCTTCGAGAACGGCGTCCTGCGCGAGGCCTCGCTCTACACCCTGACGGCGCAGAGCACGGGAAGACGCGTTGGGACGTATTCGGAGGAGTGGTTCCTCGGCTGGCTCACGTCGAAGACCGGTGAACGCGCTGCGGGGGACCGGATCTCGCTCGTCTACCGTGCGGACTATGTCTCCGATCAGGTCCCGGCGGAGTGGCGCGCCGAGGAGAGGAGGGGATAGCATGGAACAGCATCGCGTCATGGGCGTGCTTTCGGCGATCCTCGCCGCCGCCTGCATCATCCTCGCCGTCCTGCTTCTGCGCCTCACCCGCGCCCGGGAGTATCTCCCCGAATCGGAGACCGCGGACCTCGTCGCCGTGCTCGCGGAGAGCGGGATCGAGGTCGACCCGGCGATCGTCATGAACAAGCGGCAGAGCGCCGCGGTCTATGTCTGCAACTCCGGCGATTACGCCGCGACCGTCGCCGGGCTCCTGACCGGAAGCGCACCGGCCCGCACCTACATCGTCCCGGACGGGGAGATCCTCGTCACGGAGAGCGGCGAGCGGATGGAGTTCTTCGGCGATTTCTCCTTCCGGTACAGCGCGGACGGCACGACCCCCGCCGAACGGGACGTCCTCGGGCCGACGCTCTCCTCCCGCGCCGTCAGCGGTGAGCGGCGGGGACGCGTCGCCGGGGCAGCGTCGGGCTTTCTCGACCGCGGGAGCCAGACCTTCGAGGGGATCGGATCGATGGAGGTCGAAACGGTCGTCGAAAACGTCTGGGAGGACGGGCGGATGTGCTATGCGCTCTGTTCCCGCACGATCGACGGAGTGCAGGTCACCGGCAACCGCGTGCTCTGCGCCGTCGAGGGGGAGCGGGTCGTCGGCGCGTGGGGGAACTGGTGCTTTCTGACCCCCGCCGTCCCGTACACCGCACAACTTACGGACCTCTTCAATATACTGTTCAATATGAAGAAGGAGATCGGCGCGGCCGACGGGGAGGTGCGCGTGGAGTCGGTGTCGCTCTGCTATTCGCTGTTCTTCTACGGCGAAGAGGAGGATTTCTGCCTGATCCCCTGCTGGCAGGTGGTGACGGATACGATGGGAAGTTTCATTTTCAACGCCCTGGATGGTGCGCTTTATACGAGAACCTGACGGAAATTGTCGCATTTTCTGTTGATTTCTTCCATGAGTTTTTAATTTTATGAAAATCCTTCGACCTTCCTCTTCCATTCCGACACCGAACCTGCTATAATATATAAGGTTATGGTATCATGCATCCCCATCCCCAAAAAGTATTACCGCACATCAGAAAGGTCCGGTAAACAAATCTATGGAAAAGATCGTCATCAACGGGGGAAATCCCCTGTTTGGACAGGTGGAGATATCCGGCTCGAAGAACGCCGCGCTCCCCATCATATATGCATCCGTCCTCGTCAAGGGAAAATGCGTCCTCGAGAATATCCCGGACGTCTCCGATATCCGCACGTCGTTTGAGATCCTGCGCGGGATCGGCGCGCGCGTGAAGATGCTCTCCCGGGGCACCTGGGAGATCGACTGCACCGACGTCATCTGCGGCGAGAGCGATTACGAGCTTGTACGCAGCATCCGCGGGTCGTACTATCTGCTCGGCTCCGAGTTCGGACGCTTCGGCCACGCGAAGGTCGGGCTGCCCGGCGGCTGCAACTTCGGCGTCCGTCCGATCGACCAGCACATCAAGGGCTTCGAGGCGCTCGGCGGCCGCGTGTCGACCGAAGGCGGTTACGTCGAGATCGAATCCGAGGGAGCCGTCGGCGCGAACATCTTCTTCGACCTCTCCTCCGTCGGCGCGACGCTCAACGTCATGATCGCGGCGGCAACGGCGGACGGCGTGACCGTGATCGACAACGCGGCGAGAGAACCGCACGTCGTCGACTGCGCGAACTTCCTCAACACCTGCGGCGCACAGATCAGCGGCGCGGGCTCGGACGTTATCAAGATCAAGGGCGTGAAGGAGCTGCACGGCTGCACCTACGCCATCATCCCCGATATGATCGAGGCCGGATCCTTCATGGTGGCGACGGTCGCGACGCGCGGCGCGGTCAAGATCACGAACGTCATCCCGAAGCACCTCGAATCCGTCACGGCGAAGCTCATCGAGATCGGCGCGGACGTCGAGGAATTCGACGATGCCGTCATGGTCACCTCCGGCGAGCATATCCGCCGCACCTCCGTCAAGACCCTCCCGTACCCCGGCTTCCCGACCGACATGCACCCCCAGATGGCGGCGCTTCTCTGTACCGCCGAGGGCACGAGCTACATCAACGAAAGCATCTTTGAAAACCGGTTCCGCTATGTGGAAGAGCTCCGCCGCATGGGCGCGAAGATCAAGGTCGACGGACGCATCGTCGTGATCGAGGGCGGCACGCCCCTCACGGCAGCCCCGGTGATCGCGACGGATCTGCGCGGCGGCGTCGCCGTGATGATCGCGGCGCTGACCTGCCCCGGCACCACGGAGATCGGACAGATCCGCCTCATCGAGCGCGGCTACGACGACATCTGCGCAAAGCTGCGTTCGCTCGGCGCGGACATCAAAAAGATCACGGTCCCGGATGAAATCCCGCTCCCGCAGGCAAACTAACGGCGGGCCGGGACGACCGGTTATCACTCCGAAAGCGAGGATTCTCTGAACGATGGAAATAACGCTTGAAACCCTGATCGGCGATATCGTGGACTACGACGAGGACACCGCCGAGGTTTTCCTCTCCGCCGGGATGCACTGCATCGACTGCCCCGTCTCCCGGATGGAGACCGTCGAGGAGGCCTGCATGGTGCACGGCGTCGACCCCGACGAGCTGATCGAGCAGCTTAACGATTTTCTGAAAGCCAAAAAAGAAGACGAAGAATAACGGAGAAGGCGGGCACGAACCTGCCTTTTTTCCCGGGAGGAGCCATGATTTCACCACCGCTCGATCCCCGGCTCGCCGCGGCGGCTTCCTTTGCGAGAGCGGGCGCGGTCATCGCCGACATCGGCACGGATCACGCCTATCTGCCGATCTCCCTGCTCCTCGCGGGGCGCGCGCCCTTTGCCGTTGCCTCCGACGTGAACGAGGGACCGCTTCTGCGGGCGAAGGCGAACGCCGAAAAGTACGGTGTCGCCGGGAAGATGCGCTTCGTGCGCGCGGACGGCCTCTGCGGCCTCGAACCGGAGCGGGACCGCGTCGGCGATATCTGCATCTGCGGCATGGGCGGCGAGCTCATCGCCCGGATCGTCGGCGCGTCGGACTACACGAGACGGCCGGACGTGCGGCTCATTTTGCAGCCGATGTCCTCCCCGGAGGAGCTGCGGAGGTTCCTCTGCGCCGCCGGATTCGTCATCCTCGAAGAGAGGCTCTGCCGTGCGGCGGGGAAGATCTACACCGCCATGAACTGCGCCTGGGACGGCGTCGTCCGGGAATTCACCCCGGCGGAGCTCTTGCTCGGGTGCGCGAACATCGAAAAGAAAGAACCCCTGTTCCGGGACTTTGCCGGAGAATGGCTCGCGCGGCTTGCGACGCAGATCGCGGGACGGCGGGCAGGGGGGCTCAATACCGCGGCCGAAGAGGGGCTGCGGGACGAAATCATCCGCATTCTGGAGGTCACGCCATGACCGTGCGCGAATTCCACGAACATCTCAGCACGCTCTATCCGAAGACTCTGTCCGAACCGTGGGACAACGACGGGATCATGGTTTCATCCGATCCCGACGCCGCCGTGAAGCGGGTGCTCGTCGCCCTCGACGCGACCTCCCGGGTGATCGGCTTCGCGGCGGAGAACGGCTTCGACTGCGTGCTGACCCATCACCCCATGCTGTTCCGCGGCGTGAAGGCGGCGGTCCCGGACACCCCGGGCGGGCGTCGGATCCTCATGGCTGCCGCGGCGGGCGTCTCGGTGATCTCGCTCCACACCCGGCTGGACGCGGGGGAGGGCGGCGTGAACGACTGCCTGCTGCGCGCGCTGGGCTTCGAGGTCCGCGGCGGCTTCGGCGTCTCCGAGGCGTCGGACGGCCATCTGCTCGGACGCTGGACGGAGACCGCCCCGATGACCGGGGAGAGCTTCGCAAAGCTGGTGAAACAGGCGCTCGGGTGCGACGCGGTCCGGGTGACGGGGGATCCCGCAAAACTCATCCGGCGGATCGCGGTCTGCGGCGGGGACGGGAAGGACTATATCCCCGAAGCGCTCGCGGGCGGATTCGACGCCTATCTGACGGGCGACGCCGGATACAACATGGCCGAGGATGCGGCGGAGGACGGACTCTTCACCGTCGAGGCCGGGCATTACCACACGGAAGCGCCGGTCCTGCCGAGGCTCTGCGAACTGGCGCGCATCCTCGCGGACGCCGAGGTCTGCCTGTACGACTCCTCTGCGTATCGGATTCTCTGAGGGAGGCGGCATCATGGATCGGATGGATGAAAAACTGAAAACAAAACTTGCCTATCGGCTGGTGATCCTCTGCTGGATCTCCTACACGACCGTTTACATCGGGAAGAAGACCCTGTCGGTCTGCCTCGCGGACATGATCGCGGACGGCGTCTGCGACAAGGCGGCGGGCGGCGTCATCGGGACCTGCTTCCTCGCGGCCTACGCGGCCGGTCAGCTCATCAACGGCTGGTTCGGCGACCGCCTGCATCCGCGCTTCATGATCCCCGCCGGGCTCGTCCTCGCGGGCGGGATGAACCTCGCGATGAGCGTGTCGTCCTCCGTGCCGCTCTTCGTCGTGTTCTGGGGCCTCTGCGGCTTCTTCTGCTCCATGCTCTGGGCGCCCGTCATCCGCGCGGTCTCCACCTGGACGACGGAAGAGGTGGCGCAGGCGAGCGCGGCGTCCCTCTCGGCGACCATCCCCGTCGGAACGGTGCTCTGCTACCTGATCTGCGCCGTCATGCTGAAGCACTTCGGCTGGCGCGCTTCGTTCGCGGCATGCGGCTCGGTCCTCGTCGTCATGGGCGTGCTGCTCTACATCCTCTTCGCCACGCTGAAGGACTTCACGAAGGAGCCCGAGGCGACGGTCGGCGAGGACGGGCGGAAATCCACCGGCGCGGCCCCCGTGAAGACGCTCCTCTGCCTCGGCTTGCTCGCGGCGGCAGGCGGCATCCTCTTCAACGGGATGCTCAAGGACGGCCTCGATCTCTGGATCCCGACGGCGCTCAACGAACGCTTCATCTCCGATTCCTCGACGGTCTCGCTGATTTGCACGATTTTGCCGCTCGTGAACATCTTCGGCGCCTATGCCGCGAAGTTCGTCATGCGGAAGTTCAAGATCGGGGAGCTCGGCACCTGCGCGGTCATGTTCGGCGTGAGCGTCGTGACCCTCGGGCTCTTCCTCGTCTTCCTTCGTCACTCGGACGGCGGCGCGGTGCAGGCGGTGATCGCGACGATCCTCTTGGCCTGCTCCTCCGCGGCGATGCTCGGGGCGAACACGATGCTCCTCACCTTCATTCCCCTGCACTTCGGCAAGGTCGGACGCGCGGCGTTCGTGACCGGGGTGCTCAACTGCTTCTCCTATGCGGCGGCGGCGGTCTCGGGTGCGGTGACGGGGGCGATTTCCGACACCTTCGGCTGGGAAGGCGTCTTTGCCGGATTCCTCGGCGCGGCTCTGCTCGGCGTGATCGTGTGCTTCGCCGGGCGGAAACCGCTTCTCGCAAAAACAAAAGAGCTGGACGCGATCCAGCATGTCAACTGACGATTCAAACGGATAACATGATGAAAAAAGAGAGAAACGCATCCCGGCGCGGCATGGCCCTCCTCCTCGCGGCGCTCTTCATCACCGGCTGCACCCTTCGCCCGGCGGATCCCACGGCGGACCCGGTGAAGACGGTCGATCCGGAGCCCGCCGAAACCGTACGGCTGCCGCACTCCGACGATCCGGGCCCCGTCACCGGGGAGACCGTCGAGCCCGAGGAGCCGGACGAGCCCGGAACGGAGCTCCCGGACGGTCAGCCGGATCCCGCGCGCGAAGAGGCCGGCGAGCACCCGACGATCACCGCGGGCCATTGGTGGAAATTCGAGGACGGGACCTACGTCTTCGACTTCCCCGAGCGGGACCGGAGCGGGGAGAAGAAGCTCGATACCATGTACGATATCCCGAACGTGCCCTTCGACGACGTCTATGTCGATCCGAACACGGGTATCGCGGAGCAGGACTGGTTCGCGGGCAGGAAACTGTATGACGAGACGACCGGACAGACGGTCTCGAGCCTCTACAATCCGGCGACCGGCGAGCTGATGGCGGCGTTCGAGCGCTCCGCCACGACCCTCAAGTCCCTGTCGGATCACCGCGCCTTCTACCGGGGCGACGAGGGACGCAAGGTGGTGTACTTCACCTTCGACTGCGGCTTCGAGCAGGACGGCCTGACGGGCATCATCCTCGACACCCTGAAGGAGAAGCACGTCTCGGGTACCTTCTTCATCAACGGCTACTACGTCGATTCCGCCGCAGACTATATCCGCCGGATGCTCGACGAGGGACACATCGTGGCGAACCACGCGCTGAACCACGAAATGCTCACGGGCGTCTCGGTCCAGACCTTCTACGACGAGGTCATCGGGCTCGAGGAGAAGTACTTCAAGGCCTTCCCGGACGCGCCGCCGATGCTGTACTTCCGTCCCCCGGCAGGGAACTGCAACAACTGGGTGCTGACCTACGCCGAAAAGCTCGGGTACATCACCGCCCTCTATTCGTTCGCGTACAACGACTGGGAGACGACCAATCAGCCGGATCTCGACAAATCACTTGCCAATCTGAAGGTCCGGCTCCACCCCGGCTGCATCTATCTGTTCCACACGGTCTCCTCGACGAACGCGAAGCTCATCCCCTTGGCGATCGACTGGATCCGCGAGCAGGGATATGAGATCCTCCCGCTGTGCGATATCGAGGCGTGAGGACGATATGCGGTGGGAACTCCTGCCGGTTTCCAATGAAGAATAAACGGCCGTGCGGCGGTACCGAACATACCGCTTCACGACCGTTATTTTTTTGTAATCAATTTGCGGACTGCTGCCGCACGGTTGCTGATGATCTCTTTCCCAGCCCCGTCAGTCGTTCAGCGCCTTGAGGAACTTTTCGATCGACTTGTTGACGATCTTGGACTGCTTCTGCACGTTCGACGCGATGTCCGTCGTGTTGTTCGGCCCGTAGCCCATGAAGGTGCTCGCGAAGCCGCCGAAGTTGTAGATCTCCATCGGGTCGAAGACGCGGTTGTTGATGATGATGTCGAGCATGTCCGCGCTCTGTTCGTCGCGGGCGTACTTGGTCTTCAGGGAGGATTCGATGTACTCGGGGATCAGGGTGTACTGCGATTCCGCCGCGAGCGCTTCGAGGATGATGCCGAGCTCATCCAGCGCGTCGCCCGCGATCGTCAGCGGGATGGACAAGAGGCCCGTGGTGTGCTGGGAGACGAAACTGAAATACTTGTCCTGCGTCTCGCTGTACTTCGGGGTCGGGAGGATGCCGAAATCCGTGTCGCCGTTGCGCATGTTCGTGACTTCGTCGAGGCGCATCCAGAAGAAGAGCCCGTGACCCGTCTCGAATAGCTCGGTGAACTTCGTGTCGTCGATCTCGCCGTGCAGATGCTGGTTGAAGAACCACGGCTGCTGCATCATGTTGACGATCTTGACCGCGACGTCGAGGTCGTATTCGGTGCCGAAGCTGAACGTGAACTGATCCTCTTCGTCCTTCGTGCAGAGCAGACCGCCGCCGCCGTGCCAGAAGGAGGTCATCACGTCGTTCTTGCCGAGGAAGCCGTAGTAGTCGTCGTAGGTGACGGTGCCGTCGCCGTTCAGGTCCCGGTTGCACTGCTCGGACAGGGACGCCACGAGATCAAAGGTCCAGCGGCCCTCGCGGACGGCGGTGTAGAGATCCTCGAGACCGTTGTCCTCCGCGCCCGGCTTGGAGAAGGCCACGGCTGCGGTCGCGTCCTTGTCGTTGACGTTGATCGACGTCGCGACGGCGGGGAGGATGCCGTTTGTGGAGAGGGAATTCACGCAGTTGGAATCCCACCACGGCATGTCGAAGTCGAGGTGCGGGACGTTCATGAGGTTCTGGAAGTAGTTCTTCTGGTACATGCCCGCCGCTTCATACAGGCGCGGGTAGACCACGTCGTAGGTCGTGTCGCCGGAGGTCACGGCCTTGTTGATCGCGGAGTCGATGTTCGAGAGGTGCATCCGCTCCTGCGCGATCTTCACGTTGTACCGCGATTCGATCAGCGCGTTCCGGTTGTACACCGCGTCGTTGATCGCCTCGCCCGTCAGACCTTCCGCGTAGATGTCGCGGTATTCGCGCACGGTCGAAGCCCAGTCCGGATGCTCCCAGACGAGGAAGTAGATCTCGTCTCCGCCGTAATCGCCGGTCTCGGGGATGTTCGGCTTCAGGCGTTCGGGCTCTTCTGCCTCGGTCGCTTCGTCGCCGCCGGAGGGATTCGCTTCCGCGGCGCTGTCGGGAGCTGCGGGCGTCTCGGGGTTGGTCCCGCTCTCGGAGCACGCCGTCAGAGCGAGCATCAAAAGCGCGAGGAGGAGCGCCGCAAGTCTCGCTGCGGTTTTTTTCATTTCGATCACCTTCTTGTATGAATTGTAAATTCTGCCGTCAGCAGTATAGCACACTTTTCCGGCTTTGTCAAGAATGCGCCCGGTTTTCGTGGAATCCTGCCCGGGGCTTGCAAGTTTCCTCGTTTTGGTGTATAATCCGTGATACAGATGATGCTTGAGGAGGGATCACAGGATGAAGCTCATCGAACCGACCATGGCATACGAACGCGAGATCCGCGCCTACCGGCAGGAATTCCTCGACTGCGGGGATTCGATGGACGGCACGGGCGGGCTCCGGCGCTTTGAGGACCCGCGGGAATGGATCGACTATCTGAATCTGCACCGGGATCCCGCGGCGGTTCCCGAGGGGCGCGTCCCGTCGACGCAGTATCTCTATGTGCGGGAAGAGGACGGCAAGATCGTCGGGATGATCGACGTGCGGCATACGCTCAACGAGTATCTGGCGAACTACGGCGGTCACATCGGCTATTCCGTGGCGCCGAGCGAGCGGCGGAAGGGCTACGCGGCCGGGATGCTCGGGGCGGTGCTCCCGAAGTGCCGGGAACTGGGGCTCGACCGCGTGCTGATCACCTGCATCCGCGGCAACGAGGGCAGCCGGAGAACGATCCTCAAGAACGGCGGCGTCTATGAATCCACGGTGTATGAGCCGGACGAAGGCGTCGAACTCGAGCGGTACTGGATCGAGGTGGGGGAGAGATGAGTCACGATATCGTCGTATAGGAGATTTGAATCGATCGGTTTCTTTTGACATGTTTATGGGGGCAATATGCGAACGCGGAAAGGAACAACGGACACGCGGTGTCTTTTCGAGGGGAAGGTGGATTCGCCGATCTGCGGATCGGCCGGGGCGCGGCGCAGCCCACCGGGCTGTCATTCACTCCCGCGGCATCGAATCCACCCTTGGATGCCAACGAAAAAAAAGACACGCAAGGTGTCTCTCTTTCGTTGGATGGGGGAAGGTGGATTCGCCGACTCCGGTCGGCCAGGGCGCGGCGCAGCCCACCGGGCTGTCATTCACTCCCGCGCCCTTCGAATCCACCCTCGGATGCCAACGAAAAAAGAGACACGCAAGGTGTCTCTCTTTCTGGATGGGGGAAGGTGGATTCGAACCACCGAAGGCGGTGCCAGCAGATTTACAGTCTGTCCCCTTTGGCCACTCGGGAATTCCCCCTTATTCGGTTCGCATCGGCTCTCGCCGGACGCTTGGTTATTATAGCACACCGGTTCGGGTTTGTCAAGAGGTTTCCGGAAAGAAATCTGAACTTTTTATTCGTTCCCGCAGAACTCTTGCCATCCTCCGCGAAATCTGCTATAATGAGGCAAACGGGAATCCCGCGAGGCGGGAAACGGAGGTGGACGCATGGAATCCGGGACGGTCTTCGATATCAAGGGCTTCGCGCTAAACGACGGGCCGGGGATCCGCACCACCGTCTTCCTCAAGGGCTGCCCGCTGCGCTGCCGCTGGTGCCACAATCCCGAAGGCCTCTCCCCGGAGCCCGAGCTCTGTGTCAAAACCGTCCGCTGCGCGCATTGCGGACGCTGCTTCGAGCCGTGCTCCCACCCGGAATGCCGCCCCTTCGGACGCTGCCTCCACGTCTGCCCGAACGGATGCCTCTCCGTCGCGGGGAAGCGCTGGACGTCCGCCGATCTGGCCGATCGGATCGCGCAGGATGCCGACGTCTTCGGGGAGGACGGCGGGGCGACCTTCTCCGGCGGGGAACCGCTCTTGCAGGCGGATTTCGTGCGGGAGACGGCAGAACTCCTCCGGGAACGAGGGATCGCCTCGGCCCTCGAGACCTCCTCCTTTGCCGCGCCGGACGTCTACCGCCGGACCGTGGAGCCGATGGCTTTTGTGATGGCGGACGTCAAGTTCATCGACGCGGCACAGCACCGGGAATTCTGCGGCGCGGACAACGGCACGATCCTCGAGAATCTCCGTTGGCTCATGGAGAGCGGCAAGCCGTATCTGCTGCGCGTGCCCCTCATCCCCGGCATCACCGACACGCCCGAAAACCTTGCGGCGATCGCCGATTTCGCGGGGGATTCGCCCGTGGAGCTCTTACCCTACAACGCGATGGCTGGCGCGAAATACGCCTCCGTCGGACGGGAATTCGGCCTCCCCCCGCTTGGGAAGCAGACCTCCGACGCGCTCGCCGACATGGCATCCCTCTTCCGCCGCGCAAGGGTGAGAAAATAGAAAAGAACAACAGAAACCGCCGGATCCTTTTGAGAAGATTGTCCGGCGGTTTTTCCCGCGTGAATTATTTGATCTCTACCGTGATCTTTTTGTCCGCGATCTTGGCGGCTGCCTTGGCGACGGTGCGGAGCGCGCGGGCGATCTTGCCGTGCTTTCCGATGATCATCCCCATGTCGTTTTCCGCGACCTTGAGGGTGTAGACCGTGCCGTCATCCGCTTCTTCGACGGTGACCGAGACTGCGTCGGGTTCGTCCACGATGGCGCGCGCCATGTCGGCGAGGACCGCGGCGATGTCGATGTCACGATAGCTGACCTGTGCGCTTCCGTTATCCATTATTTCCCGATCACACCGTTCTTCACGAGCAGGGCCTTCACGGTCTCGGTGGGCTGAGCGCCCTTGGAGAGCCAATCCTTGACCTTGTCTTCGTCCACCTTGAGGACGACGGGCTCCTTCATCGGATCGTAGTAGCCGACTTCTTCAATGAAACGGCCGTCGCGGGGATAACGGGAGTCTGCCACAACGATGCGGTAAAAGGGAGCCTTCTTCGCGCCCATTCTTCTGAGTCTGATCTTAACCATGATTTCCTCCGAAATGTTTTGTTTTCTGATGTGTTTTTATAAAAATCCGACGCCGCTCAGCCGAGCGGGAACGGCATTTTCATCTTGTTCATCCGGCCTCGCTTGCCGGACATCTGGGACGTGAACTGCTTGATCATCTTGTTCATCTGATCGTACTGCTTCATGAGGCGGTTGACCTCCTCGACCGTGGTGCCGCTTCCGGCCGCGATGCGGCGCCGTCTGCTGCCGTTGATGACGTCCGGGTGCTCCCGCTCGTAGACCGTCATCGCGAGGATGATCGCCTCGGTGTGCGCGAGGGCCTTTTCGTCGACCTTCGCGTCCTTGAGCGCGCCCGGCTTCATCCCCGGGATCATGCCCGCGAGCTGGTCGAGGGAGCCCATGCTCTTGATCTGCCGGAACTGGTCGAGGTAATCCGAGAGGGTGAAGGTGTTCTCCCGGAGCTTCTTTTCGAGCTCTGCCGCCTTCTTGTCGTCGATCGCCTGCTGGGCCTTCTCGATCAGGGTGAGCACGTCGCCCATGCCGAGGATGCGGGAGGCCATGCGGTCCGGGTAGAAGGGTTCGATCGCGTCGAGCTTCTCGCCCACGCCGACGAACTTGATCGGCTTTCCGGTGACGTACCGGACGGAGAGCGCCGCGCCGCCCCTCGTGTCGCCGTCGAGCTTCGAGAGGATGACGCCCGTGATGTCGAGCTTTTCATTGAACGCCGAGGCCACGTTGACGGATTCCTGGCCGATCATCGCGTCGATGACGAGCAGGATCTCGGTCGGATCCGTCGCCGCCTTGATGTCCTCGAGCTCCTGCATGAGGACCTCGTCGACCTGGAGACGGCCCGCGGTGTCGATGAACACCATGTCGTGCCCGTGACGCGCGGCGTGATCGAGCCCGGCCTTCGCGATCTCGACGGGGTTGCCCTGTCCCATCTCGAACACCGGCACGTCGACCTGCGCGCCGACGACCTTGAGCTGGTCGATGGCGGCGGGACGGTAGACGTCGCAGGCCACGAGGAGGGGACGCTTGCCCTGGCGCTTGTACATCCCGGCGAGCTTGGCGGCGTGCGTGGTCTTGCCGGATCCCTGCAGACCCACCATCAGTACGACGGTCGGGGGCTTGGGGCTGATGACGAGCTTGCTGTTGGCCTCGCCCATGAGGCGGATCAGCTCTTCGTGGACGATCTTGATGATCTGCTGGCCGGGAAGGAGGCTTTCCATCACTTCGCTGCCGATGGCGCGCTCGGTGACGGTTTTGACGAAGTCGCGCACGACCTTGAAGTTCACGTCCGCTTCGAGCAGGGCGAGCTTCACTTCGCGCATCCCCTCGCGCACGTCCGCCTCGGTCAGCTTGCCTTTGTTGCGGAATTTGCGGAAGGCGTTGTTGAGCTTTTCGGATAAGCTGTCGAACATGATTCCTCCTACGTGAGGTCTGACTGGCGGAGGGAGGCGAGGCGGCGGGCGGCTTCCCGGATCTCACGGCCGGCGTCTTCGTCCGTCGTCTTCTCCGCGAGGGCGGCGAGGGCTTCGGCGATCTCGGCGACGGCTTCGGTCATCGACACGAGGGAGAGCGTCTCCTCGAGGGTGTACAGCTCCTCCTCGGCCTTCTTGATCCCGTCCCGCACGCCCTGACGCGAGAGTCCGGTGAGCTCCGCGATCTCGGAGAGGGAATAGTCCTCGTTGTAGTAATAATCGAGCAGATCCCGCTTCCGCTCCGTGAGAAGCGCGCCGTAGGCGTCAAGAAGAAGCGGGAAGCGCATGTCTTTCACAAAAATATCGATCACCGCGCCATGCTGTAAAGTAATTTGCTTTACACATTATACCACCCGCGGACGCCGTTGTCAAGAGGCCGGGAGAAATTCTTCGCTTTTGCCAACAAAGGGCTGAGGGAGGGACGGTTTTTCGGCAGATCGACGGCCGGACGGCCTCCTCCCGCTTGACAGGGGGCCGGATTTCGGCTATAATGGGCGGTGAGAAAATACAGACGGAGGAGCGAAACATGCGAAACGGAGAGCCCTATCTCGACACGCAAGGCAATCCCATCCACGCGCACGGCGGCTGGATGCTGGATCATGACGGCTATACCTACTGGTACGGCGAGGACCGGCGGGAGAATCACTATGTTGCGGTTTACCGCTCTGCGGACTTAAAAAACTGGGAATTCCGCGGGCACATTCTCTCGGCGGACACCCCGTACCGGCCGACCTCGGGACGCTTCGATCCGAAGCTCTCATGGGAGCGGGACGGCGTGCGGCACAAGGTCAACATCGAGCGCCCGAAGGTCCTCTACAACGAAAAGACGAAGAGATTCGTCCTCTGGGCGCACTACGAGAACGGCGAGGACTACCGCGAAGCCCGCGCCTGCATCGCCTCGTCGGAGGAGCCGGACAGGGGGTTCGTCTATCACGGCTCGTTCAATCCCTTCGGCGAGATGTCGCGGGACTGCACCGTGCACGTCGATCGGGCGGGGGACGCCTATTTCGTCTCGGCGTCGCGGGACAACGCGGATCTGCACATCTACCGCCTGACGGAGGACTATCTCAACGTCGACGAGTGGGTGAAGTCGATCTACAATCACGAGTACCGCGAGGCTCCGGCCCTGTTCGAGCGCGGCGGGCGGACGTACATGATCTCGTCGTACTGCACCGGCTGGGCGCCGAATCAGGGGAAGTGGTGCTCGGCGGACTACGTGACGGGTCGGTGGAGCCTGCTCCGGGATTTCGGCGACAGGACGACCTTCGGCTCGCAGAGCGCGTTCGTGTACCGGGACGGTGGGCGAACCTGGTACGTCGGCGACCGGTGGATGGGCGGGGAACCGAAGTATTTTGAATCGACCTACGTTGTCCTCGAGATACAATTCACGCCGGACGGTGAGCCGTTCATCGAGTGGACGGACGAACCGGGGCTGTTCAACTGAACAAGCGTCCTGCGGATGGCGGAATGGAGAAAACGAACAACGAAGAGGGAAAAGGGAACCGTTGAGGGCGAAAACCTCCGGTTTCCAATGAAAAACGGCCGTGAAGCTGTGTCTGTGTACAGCCGCACGACCGTTCATTTTTTCATGGACGGACGCTCCGTCACATACCGGAACCGGTCGATGTGTGAAAAGCCAATCGCGCGGAGTTCGGCCTCCGAGCGGTCGCAGTCCTCTTCCGTGTTGTACTCCGGGATGAGCGGCACGCGCGCAGTCACGCGGTCCGGACAGAGCGCGGCGAGACGGCTGAGATTCCGGCGCATCGCGTCCTGCGGCCTCTTCGTGTACCGCTCGTAGATCGCGGGATCCATGTCCTTGACGTCGACGATGAATCCGTCGATCGGGCAGTCCGCCTCCGCGATCCCCTCGGGGATGAGCGCGTCGAAGAGGGCGGGCGGCACGGCGAGCGAGGTCTCGAGATTGAACCGCCACGGGGCGTCCATCTCCTTCGCGTACCGGATGAACGCCGCGAGAAACGGGGCCTGCAGGAGCGGTTCGCCGCCGCCGAAGGTCACGCCCCCGCCCGTCGCCTCGAAGTAGAGGCTGTCGATCTTCAACGTGTCGTAGAGCGAGGGAACCGTATAGATCTTCGGGCGGAAGGACGGGTCGGTGCAGACGCCGTTGATGCACCACCGGCAGGCGAGCGGGCATCCGTACCCGCCGACGAGGGTCGTCACGCCTTCGCCGTCGAACATCAGCCGGTGCCGCGAGACCGCGAACGCCCGGAAGGTCGGCACATCGTTCGTCACGGCTCGACCTCTTCCGTCCAGTCGGGCGCGACCATCATGCCCTCGACCACCGCAAGCTCCCCGTTGGCGTCGGTGAACTCGTCGTGGAAGGGGACGAGGTCCTCTTCATACTCCTCGATCATCGGTACGCCCGCGTATTCGACATCCGCTTCCTCTTCGGCCTCGTAATCCGTGACCGGCGGCTCGCCCATCAGCGGCTCGAAGTCCTCGTAATCATCCGCGAGGACGTCTCCTTCGAGCGGCGTGCAGGTCCCGTCGTCCGGATCGATGATCGGATCCTCGATCGCGATCTCGCCCTCGAGGCGTTCGGCTTCGAGCGTCTCCGGCGCGATGTCGCCCGCGAGCTCATGACCTTCCGTCTCGGGACCGCCGCCCGCGAACTGCTCGCCCGAAACGGGGACGCAGGAGGCGAGGGAGGCGGCGAGGAGCCCGGCGGAGATCCCGGCCACCGCGGTCTTGATCCCGCGCTTTTTCTTTTCGGCGAGCGCGCGCTCGAGGATCCTCACCTCGGATTCGCAGCGCGGACAGGTCCCCCGGCATTCGCCCTTATGGGTGCATTCCTCGATGCGGATGGAAATATCGTTCTTCGCGGCGATGTCGCGGCGGATCTCCTTGAGGATCGCGCATTTCTGTTTTCCGGTCATGGTCGGCCTCTCGGTGTTTTTGTTTTCTGCCCGTTAGACGCCGCGGCGCGGGAAAAAGTTCCCGGAACCGGAGGTTTTTTTTCGATCGTTTTTAATCCACCGCAATCCCAGCGCCTTTCAGACTCGCTCGAAGCGCGGCAGGACCTCGACGGGCGCGGGAACGGTGACGGTTCGGCCGCCTTCATAGACGGTACCGTCCGTGTATCGCCAGCAGTATCCCCCGCCCTTCGGCAGCCGGACGGTGCGCTCTCGTTCGCCGTCGCGGAGCACCGGGGCGACGAGGAGATCGGACCCGACGAGGAAACAGTCGAAGGTCTCCTCATAGCCCTCGTCCGGGAATTCGTAGGCGAGCATGCGCATGATCGGTTCCCCGGTTTCGGCGGCGTGCCGGGCCAGGGTGACGATCCGGTCGGCGTACGCTGCGTGCAGGCGTCCCATGTTCCGGCAGACTTCGGCGTGGAATGCGTCGAGAACGCGCCACGGCGCCGCGGAATACTGCATCATCGGCATCAGGGCGGCAGCCTCGGCATAGCGCGCGAAGAGCTCTGGCTTGAGGGACGGCGCGCCGGGGAGGAAATCGGTGAAGGAGCCGCCGCCGATCATGTCGGGACAGCAGAAGGGATAGCCGAGCAGACCGTCGATCAGCGCGTCCGGAAGAAGCCGCGGGACGGATTCCCAGCGGTGCGCCTTGTCGCAGAGACGCTCGACGAGGGGCAGGGAAGCGCTCCCCCACGAGGCGCGGTATTCGTTGTAGAGATATTTCAGCCCGAGCTTTGCCCAGAGACGGCATTGCTCGTGCGCCGGGACGTTCCCCCATGTCCGGTCGTCGTCGCGGTAATAGCGCACGTCGCCCGCGTCGAACTTGAAGCCGTCGCATCCCATCGCGAGGAGCGCGCCGAGGGTCTCGTCGAGCCAGGCGGCCGCGTCGGGATGGGAGAGGTCGAGGATCGCGGAGTAGCCGTTCCACCAGTTCCGGATCGCCGTGGAGCCGTCTTGGTTCTTCACGAGGCAGTCCTTCGCCGACAGCGTGCGGAATTCGGGCGAATCGGGCGAGATGAACGGGCAGACCCAGAGCATGACCTCGAAGCCCATCGCGTGCAGCTCGCGGAACATGGCTTCCGGATCGGGGAAGCGGTCCGGGCGGAAGAGACGGCTGCCGTAGGCGCACATCCAACCGTCGTCGATCATGAGGATCCCGGCGGGCAGGCCGTGTTCAAGGATGCCGCGTGCGTATGCGAGGATCGAAGCCTGATCCTGATCGTAAATGAGCTCAGCCCAGGTGTTGTACTGCGGCTTCCGGAAGAAATTCTCCGGCGGGAGCTTGCCCGACGGCGGGAAATGCGTCCGGCATGCGGCGAGATACGCGCCTCGCAGGGTTTCGTGCCCGTCGCTGAGCAACAGGTCGTCCGCTGCGTTCGTAATGCGGATCACGCCGTCCCGGATGACGGTGTCATAGGGGAAATCGCTCCAGAGATACCGCCCCTTCGAGGAGAGGAGAAGCGGGGCTTCCTGATTGCCGGTATAGGCTTCGGGATCGGTCGCGTGATGCGCGTAAACGGATGCCGGTCCGAAGGGCATGCGGGTCCCATGCGCGGCGCACAGGCCGTACCAGTACTCTCCTTCGAGCATGGGGATCGTCTTTTCCATGGTGTCCTCCCGTGATGTGATTCTGCCGCTATTATACACGAGACGCCGGGGATTTGCAAGGGCGGGGGATACAAAAAACAGAGGCTGCCCGCGGGAAACGGGTGCCTCTGTACGGGATGCGGCTTCGATCGTCACGCCTGCGTGGAGCCCGTGATGCTCTGGCGCTTGATCTTGTTCGTGGTGGTCTTCTCGAATTCCTTCTGGCGGATGACGATCTTCGCGATCTGCTTGTAGGAGGGCAGGGCGGCGGTGGCCTTTGCGATGTCGTCCTTCAGGGACGCCGCGGGATCGGTGAGCGCCATCTCCTCAACCTTCTCGTCGTTGAGGAAGACCTCGGCGCAGAGCTTGACTTCCTCGCCGTGCTCGTTGCGGAGCGAATAGACGACGACTTCCTTGACGTACGGGATGTTCTGGATGTAATTTTCGATCTCCTCGGGGTAGATGTTCTTGCCGTTTGCGAGGACGATGATGTTCTTCTTGCGGCCCGTGATGATGAGCTGTCCGCGCTCGTTCATCGTGCCGTAGTCGCCGGTGGAGAACCAGCCGTCCTCGGTCAGGACCTGCGCGGTCGCCTCGGGCTGCTTGTAATAGCCGAGCATGACGATGTCGCCCTTCACGCAGATCTCGCCGATGCCCTCGGGCGTGACGTCGTCAAAGCGGAGCTCGACGCAGGGCAGGACGCTGCCGACGGTGTTCCAGTCGTTGAAATAGTCGCGGTTCGCGGCGACGAGGGGCGAGCATTCGGTGATGCCGTAGCCGTTGATGAGGTCGATGCCGATCGCGTCGAAGAATTCGCCGATCTCGGGACGGATGGGCGCGCCGCCGCACACGATCTTGCGCAGGTTGCCGCCGAAGTTCTGATGGATGGTCTTGAAGAATTTCTTCCGCATGTCGATGCCGACCTTACGGAGACCGTTGCTCGTCTTGATGAGCCCACGGAGCGCGCCGGCCTTGCCCGATTTCTCGGCGGTCTGCCAGATCTTGCGGTAGAAGACCTCGGCGAACGCGGGAACGAGGTAGATGTAATCCGGCTTGTAGGTGTTGAGGTTCTTCAAAACGAGGCTGAGGTTCTCGTTGATGCAGATCGTCGAGTGGTGGTGCAGGGATACGAGCAGCCCCGCGACCGCCTCGTAGGTGTGGTGATAGGGGAGGACGGAGAGGCAGGTTTCGTAGACGGTCGAGACCTGCAGGCCGTAATAGACGATGGAGATGAGGTTGTGCTCGGAGAGCATGACGCCCTTCGCCATGCCCGTGGTGCCGGAGGTGTAGACGATCATCTTGAGATCGTATTCCCCGCTGACGTGCGCGTCGTACTTGTCGTAGCCCTCGTCGAGGAGCGCATGGCCGTGCGCGATGAAGTCGCGGTAGGAGACGAAGCGGGGATCCTCGCCGAAGTAGTCCGCGCGGCAGTCCTCCTCCGATTTCAGATCGTCGTTGACCACGCGCACGAAGAGCTTGATGCGGGAGAGCGCGCCGTCGGCGTTCCGCTTTACGATGTCGTCGTAGGTCTCGGAATAGAAGAGAACGGTGGAGTCGCTGTGGTTCAGGATGTTGAGGATGTCCGCCTCGGGGAGATCCTTGTCGACCGGGACATAGACGCCGTCCCCGGCGAGCGCGGCGAGATAGACGGTGATCCAGCGGTAGCTGTTTTCGCCGATCTGCGCGATGTGACCGTCGATCAGGCCCTTTTCGGTCAGTGCGGAGCCGAGGGCGTGCACGTCGCGGATGAATTCGCGGTAGGTGATGTCGCGGATGGTGGAGGCGTCGACGCGGTAGCGGAACGCGATCTTGTCGGCGGCCTCGTCCCCGGCGATCTTCAGAAGCTCGCGGACGGAATGAACGGGGGTGACTTCGTAAAGGGGATAATTCTTGAGTTCCTTCATGGGAACGTCCTCCTGTGACAGCGTTTGTCAGGTGCTTTAAATATAATTATATCAGAACTGTAAACAGGTGTCAACCAATTACGAGAGATTTGTTGAAAAACTGCGGGATTTTCGCGCCTTTGCCGAAAAAACCGGCGCATTCCGAAAACACGCCGGATCTTTTCGAGGGGGAGGGCTCACACCTCGACCCATGCGGCGTCCCGGGCACCGCTCTCCACGCAGGCATGGACGAAGCGCACGCCGTCGAGACCGTCTTTTGCCGTCGGGAAATCGAGGTCCGCGGCCGTGAGGGGCTCGCCGTTCGCCTTCTTCAACACGGCCGAGAGAAAGGCCTTGTAGATGTTTGCGAACGCCACGAACAGTCCTTCGGGATGGCCGGAGGGCAGGCGGCTGAACGCGGCGGCCTCTTCGCTGACGTAGCCCATGCCGCGGTGATGGATCTCGGTGGGCTGGCCCTTCTTTGTCACATAGAGGATGTTCGGGTTCTCCTGCACCCATTCGATCGCGCCCTCGGTGCCGTAAATGCGCGTGACGAGGCCGTTCATGTGGCCGACGCAGACCTGCGAGCAGCTGTAGACGCCGTGCGCGCCGTTTTCATATTCGACGAGGATGTTCGCGTTGAGATCGAGCGGCTGGCCGAAGCGGTCGAGCATCGCGGCGACCCGTTTCAGCTTCAGGCCGGTCATGTAGGCGACCGTGTGCTCGATGTGGGAGCCGATGTCGCCGACGCAGTTCGAGATGCCAGCGACCGCGGGATCCTTGCGCCACGAGGACAGCTTCAGCATCGCGTCGCCGCTCTTGCCGACGTCGTCGACGAGATATTCCTGGAGATACTCCGCGTTGACGTTGATGATCTCGCCGATGTCGCCCCGGCGGATGATCGCGCGCGCCTCCTTCACCATGACGTTGCCGGAATAGGAGTAGTTGACGCCGAAGAGGAGGCCCCGCTCCTCCGCCAGCCGGCAGAGCTCTTCGGCCTCGGCGACCGTGAAGCACAGGGGCTTTTCGCAGAGCACGTGGATGCCGTTTTCGAGAAACGCTTTAGCCGCCGCATAGTGGGCGTTGTTCGGCGTGGTGATGACGACGAAATCGATCCCGTCCTCCCGCGCGCCCTCGGCCTTCGCCATCGTCTCAAAGTCCCCGTAGATGCGGGCGGGGTCGAGTCCGTAGAATTCGCCGGTCTCCCGGTTGGCTTCTTCGCTGCGGCTGAAACAGCCCGCCGCAAGGCTTGCCCTTCCGTCGAACGCGATGCCGACGCGGTGCACGCCGCCGATGAACGCGCCGAGCGACCCGCCGACCTGACCGTACAAGAGTGTCTTTTTCATGCTGGATTCACCTCCCTGTTATTCTGTCTTCTATCATACAGGATCGGCGGCGATTTGTCAACACCCGGACCGATTTTTGCGCCTCGTGTTTCGATTCGTTTTTATTCTATTGAATTCCCGCGGAACGTGTGCTATAATGGAGGCATCATGCCGGACCCCGGAGGACGGGGTACCGGGAAAGGAGCGTGCCATGTCCCTCTTTGCCATCGGCGATCTGCATCTGCATTTCGGCTCGGAGCTCAAGGCCGCCGGCCAGCGCACGGGCAGGATCTGGAAGGACCACGAGGCGCGCTTTCGGGAGAACTGCCTCCGGGTGCTCCGGGAGGACGACACGCTGGTGCTCGTCGGGGATCACAGCTGGGGGAAAAACGAGGACGAATGCCGGCCGGATTTCGACTTCATCGCGGCGCTGCCGGGGGAGAAGATCCTTCTGCGCGGGAACCACGACATGTTCTGGGACGCGAAGAAGACCGGGAGCCTGAACGAGCGCTTCGGCGGGCGGCTGAAATTTCTGCAGAACAATTTCTTCGCGTACCGGGATTTCGCGCTTGTCGGGACGAAGGGCTTCACGTTCGAGGGGCCGTTCTGGATCGACCGCCGGGGCCGCATCGCCGGATGGGACGAGGAGGCCGAGGAGCACGCCGTAAAGCTCGTGGACCGCGAGCTGGAACGCCTCCGGATCTCCTTCGAGGCGGCGAAGGCGGCGGGATACCGCAAGTACCTCGTGTTCCTGCACTATCCGCCGACGAGCGTGATCGAGAACGAGAGCGGCTTTACCCGGATGGCGGAGGAATACGGCGCGTCGCAGGTGATCTACGCCCACAGCCACGGGGAATCGCGGTTCCACGACAGCGTCGAGGGCATGAAGAACGGCGTTTTCTACCGCCTCGTCTCGGGGGATTATCTCCGCTGGATGCCCGAGAAGATCATGGACTGAATCACAATCACGAAAGGAATGATACGATGGAAAAGCTGACGCTCGAAGAAGCGAAGAGAATCAACGCGACGGCGGTGCACGAGGAACACCTGCTTCTGCACGCCGCGAACGTGTCGGCCGCGATGGGCGCGATGGCGGAGCATTTCGGCGAGGACCGGGAGCGGTGGGAGGCGGTCGGCTGGCTGCACGACTTCGACTACGAGGCATACCCGGAGGAGCACCTCGCGCATACGGAAGAGGAGCTCCGCGCATTCGGCGTGCCGGAGGAGGACATCCGCGCGATCCTGTCCCACGGCTGGGGGATCTGCTCGGACGTCGAGCCTCTTTCGCCGATGGAGAAGAGCCTCTTCACCGTCGACGAGCTGACCGGGATCGTGCAGGCCGCCGCCCGGATGAGACCCGCCGGGATCACGGACCTCGAGGTAAAGAGCTTCATGAAGAAGTGGAAGGACAAGAAGTTCGCGGCGAAGTGCGACCGGGAGCTGATCGCGAAGGGCTGCGCCATGCTCGGCATGGAGGTCGCGGACATCGCCGCCATCGTCATCGAAGGGATGCGCGTCCACGCCGACGAGCTGGGCCTCGCCGGTCAGGGATGACGGGAACCGATTCGATCCGGAGAAAGCCGGAAAAGGAGGAAATATCCATGAAAAACAACAGAGGGATCCCTGCGCTTGCCGCCGTCCTGCTCGTTCTCCTGTCGGGCTGCTTCGGGATCGTGAAGACCGACAAAACGGAGACCCCCGTCGGGATCGCGCAGAACGCCGCGGAGAACATCCCCGAGGCCGCGCTCGACTATGCAAAGGACTATGTGAAGGCCCTGATCGACGCGTTCGCCGAAGCGGGCTGCCCGGTGACGGAGGCCGCGATCACGGGGATGACCCAGATGAACACCGGGACCGCGGGGCTCTGGGACGGCGTGAACATGTACGAGCTCGCCTATGCCCTGACGCCCGCCGATCCCGCGAAGGCCCCCGAAGGCAGCGTCCTCGATGAGGCGGGCAGGATCACCGGAAACCCGGACGGCGCGCCGTACCTGCTGCTTTATTTCTATGATTTTGAAGACGACGGCGCCGACGGGACCACCTGGCAGCGGATGACCGTCCTTTCTGCCGCCGACATCGAGCGGTACTGGAACACCCCGGAAATGCTCGAAAAATACGGCAATCCCCATACCGCCGCCTGCATGAAAGTCCTCGACCGGATGCGTCAGACCGGCGAAATCCCCCGTCACGACCCGTGAGCATACAAAGTCCCGATTCCGTCTTGACAATCCGCGCGCGGTATGGTATGATTATTCTGTCATTTTATAACCAAAGGAGACTCCCCTCATTTTATGGACACAGACGGTTGTAACCGAACGATCGGGGCGGTGATGAGCCTGCCCCGCATATTCCTGACCATGGCGGACGGCGATCCGTCCTCTCTTGCATCCGCGGCATCTGCCGACCCTCCCCCATCGCGCGTCCTCGGACTCGTCATCCTGTTTGCGATCTTCGTGATCCTCGGCGCGTATTTCGGCGGCGCGGAGAGCGCGTTTTCCGCCATGAACCGCATCCGCGTGAAGGCGAAGGCCGATGACGGCGACCGGCGGGCGAAAAACGCCGTGTTCATCGCCTCGAATTTCGACCGCGCTCTCACCACCCTCCTCATCGGCAACAACCTCACCCACATCGCGGCGGCTTCCGTGGCCACCGTCATCGCGACCCGTCTCTTCGGCGCGTCCGACCGGGTGACCCTTATCTGCACCGTCGTCACGACGCTCACGGTCTTCCTCTTTTCCGAGATGATCCCGAAGGCGTTTGCGAACGACCGCAGCGAAACGGCAGCGCTCTTTGCCGCGGGATCCCTGCGCTTCCTCATGAAGCTGCTGGCCCCGCTCTCGGCGTTCTTCGGGCTGATCTCGTCCGTGTTCACGCGGATCGCGGACCGCTTCGTGCACCGCGAGGAGGAGCCCTCCATCACCGAGGAGGAGCTTTACGACATCATCGACACCATTGAAGAAGAAGGCGTCATGGACGAGGAGCAGGGCGATCTCATCAAGTCCGCCCTCGACTTCTCGGACACGCACGCCGCGGACGTGATGACCATGCGGCAGGACATCGTCGCGATCGACGCATCCCTGCCGAACGAAGAGATCCTCGCCCGGGTGCGCGACTCGATCCACTCCCGCCTGCCCGTATACGCGGGGGACCTCGACCACGTCATCGGGCTCATCCACATCCGCTCCTTCATCCGCGAATACCGGAAGAATCCGAAGGTCGGCATCCGCACGCTGCTCATCCCGGCCTACCACGTCTCCCCGGACGCCATGATCGACGAGCTTCTGACGGAGATGCGCCAGCACAAGTTCTACCTCGCCATCGTCTCCGACGCGGAGGGGAAGACCGTGGGGCTCGTCACGATCGAGGACTTCCTCGAAGAGCTCGTCGGCGAGATCTGGGACGAGGACGACGTTGTGGACCGCGACTTCATCAAGCTCGGCGGGAACCGCTTCCGCGTCAGCACCCGCATGACGCTCGGCGAGCTGGCGGGCCGTCTCGGCATCGAAGCCCCGGCCTCCGCCGACAAACCGCTGCTCGCGCTCCTTCTCGAGCATTTCGGCAAGATCCCCGAGGAGGACGACGCGTTCCTCTTCGACCGTCTCGAGATCACCGTCGGACCCGTGGAAAACGGACGCGTCGGGACCGTCGACGTCCATCTGTTGTCCGATGAAGAGCTCGAAGCCCGGCTTGCCGGGGACACGGGAGAGGAGGCGGCGTCCGAATGAGATATGTTCTGATCATCATTCTGATGGTGCTCTTCTCCGCGTTTTTTTCCGCGTCGGAGATTTCCTTCAACGCCTCGAACAAGCTGCGCCTGAAGAAAGCCGCCGAAGAGGGCGGAAGCCGTTCGGCCGCGCTGGCCTACAAGATCAGCGAGGACTTCACGACCGCGCTCTCCGCGATCCTCATCGGCAACAACCTCGCGAACATCGCCGCCTCGACCGCCGCGACCGTCATCGCGATGAATTTGCTTCTCTCGCTCAAGACGCTGAACAGCGACGGCATGGCATCGCTCGTGTCGACGGTGGTGATGACGCTCATCATCCTGATTTTCGGCGAGATCGTGCCGAAGATCATCGCGCGCAACAACGCGGACGCCGCCGTCAGGATCTTCGCCTGGCCGACCCGCATCCTGACCTGGATCCTCTATCCGCTCGTCTGGCTCGTCATGCGCCTCATCAACCTGCTCTCCGGTCTCTGGGGAAAGGACGATGAGGACGCGCCGACCGTCACGGAGGAGGAGCTTTCCTCCATCATCGAGACCGTCGAGGAGGAGGGCGTCATCGACGAGGAAAAGAGCGAGCTGCTCCAGTCCGCCATCGATTTCCGGGACACCACCGTCGAGGAGATCATGACGCCTCGCATCGACATGCTGGCGTTCGACATCGCGGACAGCCCGGAGGAGATCGAGAAGCTCGTGGACGAATCCCGCTATTCGCGCCTTCCGGTCTACGAGGATTCCATCGACAACATCATCGGCATCCTGTACCTCAATCACTACTACAAAAAAGTCACCGCCGACGGCGCGCCCTTCGATCTGCGCGAGATCCTCATGAAGCCCTCGTTCATCCACAAGACCATGAAGCTGCCCGCCGCACTGTCCCTGCTCCGCGAGCGCAAGACCCACCTCGCGATCGTGGTGGACGAATTCGGCGGCACGCTCGGGCTGGTCACGATGGAGGACATCCTCGAGGAGCTGGTCGGCGACATCTGGGACGAATCGGACGAGATCGTCCATCCCTGCGTCAAGACGGGCGAGAACACGTACGAGGTCTCGGGCGACATGAACATCGACGATTTCTTCGCGGAGATCGAGTTCGAGCCCCGGGAATTCGAGTGCGAATACTCCACCGTCGGCGGCTGGGCGATCGAAATGCTCGACGCGGATCCGCACGTCGGCGACAGCTACACGTACCGGGACATCCCGCTCGAGGAGGGCGAAGAAGAGGACCCGGAGGATCCCGCGACCACGCTCACGGTCGTCGTCTCCGCCATGGACGACATGCGCGTCACGAAGCTCACCGTGCTGGTGACGAGGCCGGAGAGGGAAGAAGAGAACGAATAAAGAACAACGAATCGTGAATCGTGAAGAAAGAAAACCGTCCCTTTTTCGAGGGGCGGTTTTCAGCATCAACCGTTCACGGTTCACTTTTTTCTGTTCGCTTCAATGGAACATTCCGAGTCCGCAGATATGCGAACCGAAGTAGACGCGGTCCTTGTAGTTGTTCCAGGACCTGGGAGCCGGGGCGGGTTCCTCGGCGGGTTCAGCTTCTTCGGCGGGCGCTTCCTCTTCGGCAGCCGATGCCGGAACGAGCGGCGGGAGCTCACCGGGCTCGACGGCGTCCACGACCGCGTAGACCATGTCGGGTTCGTCGGATTCCGGGCGGAGCAGGATCACTTCGCGCAGGTTGTAGGACGTTGCCTCCGAACCGTCGCCGAAGTCCGCGGTGAATTCAAAGCGGTAGAACGCGTAGGCGGGGACGTCCTTCCAGTCGGCCGCGGTCTTTTCGAGGTGGAACATCTTGAAGCCGTTCTGTTCGCCGACGCTCTGGATCAGCGGCAGGGGCGTCCACTCCTTGAGGAGGCTGTCGTTTGAGCCGAAGACGCGGAGGGTAATCTTGGCGCCGGGCGCACCGTCCGTCAGGATGCCGAAGGCCGCGAGGGTCTGCGGGACGCCGGAGGAGGTGGTGAGGGTGAAGACGCGGTCCGGGGAATCCTTCAGATCCACGACCATGGCGGGTTCCGAGCGGCCGTCGAAGAGAACGGTGACCGGGCCGGCATCGGCGCCTTCGACCATGGCGGAGGTGACGGGCAGACGGCGGAGGCCGACCTCCGAGACGATGGCGGCAGGTTCCGCGGCAACCTCGGCGGGTGCGACGGGCGCGTCCGCTGCGGCATGTGCGGTAAACAGCATCGCGGCGGCAAGAACCAGCACGATGAGGGCGATTTTCTTCATATTCAATCCTCCTGTGGATTTGTTTTCTCTATCATAGCACAGAATCGGCCGTTTGGCAAGAGAAAAAGAAAAATCCCGATGAAAAAACGCGCCGGACTTGCAAAATCCGCCGAAATCGGCTATAATATCGTGTGGTTTTCCAAATTCCGACTGAGGAGGCCGACATGCCCCATATTCCCGCCGCTCCCACCTCCGCGATCGAGGTCTTGACCTTTGAGGACGCGCTCGTGACGTCCGAGAGCGCCGCTTATGACCGCCGGAAATGGCTCTACGTCCCGGATTTCTATTCGGAGTACCGGTACATCCTCGGCACGCGCGGCAGCCATCCGCTCATCGCCGTGGGGATCAACCCCTCGACCGCCGCGCCGGACGCCCTCGACAACACGCTGCAGTCCGTCGAACGGATCGCCCGCGGCAACGGGTACGACAGCTTTCTCATGTTCAACGTCTACGCCGAGCGCGCGACGGACCCGGACGACATGGAGCGGGTGTGCAACCTCCGCCTGCACCGGGAGAACATGAAGGCTTTCGCCTATCTCTGCGACCTCGCGTCAGCCGGGGGAAATCCTCCCGACGTCTGGGCGGCCTGGGGCACGATCATCAAAAAACGCGCGTATCTCGCGGACTGCGTGCGGGACATGGCCAAAATCGGCGAGGCGCGGGGGGCGAGATGGTTCACCTGCGGCGCGCGCTCGAAGAACGGCGGCCACCCGCATCATCCGCTCTATCTGAAAAAGGACGCGAAGCTCGAGGCGTTCGAGATCGGTCCGTATCTTGATTCGTTCGTTTGAAATCCGGTTTTCATCCAAAAAACCACACGAGGTATCTATGTCATCGGGATCCGAAAAAGCGCGCTCCAACGTCAAGGGAGCGCTGATTCTGCTGTTTGCTTCCACGATCTGGGGAACGTCCTTCGTCGCCCAGAGCCAGGGAATGGAGCGGATCGAAGCCTTCACCTTCAACGGCATCCGCACGCTCATGGGCGCGGGGGTGCTGCTCATCTATCTCTTCCTCCGCCGCACACTCTTCGGCCGCGGCCTCGACGACGATGAAAGAGCGGCGCGCCGCGCGAAGACCGTCCGGTCCGTGAAGAGCGGGCTCATCGTCGGGGTGCTCCTCTTCATCGCGAGCAATCTCCAGCAGTTTGCGTTCAACGACACGACCGCCGGGAAGATCGCCTTCATCACGGCGCTCTACATGTTTTTCGTCCCGCTCTTCGGGCTGGTGATCGGCAAGAGGCCGAACCCGCTCGTCTGGATCTGCGTCTCCGTCGGCTTCATCGGCCTGTACTTCCTCTCGATCGATCCTGCCGAGCCCTGGAACATCAACCGCGGGGACTTCCTCGCCCTCCTCTGCGCCATCGCCTACGCCGTCCACATTCTGACGGTCGAGCACTTTGCCGCGGACACGGACGGGATCACGCTCTCCTTCACGCAGTTCACCGTGAGCGGTGTGGTCTCCTGCCTCATGATGTTTCTCTTCGAGTCCCCGAACCTCACGGACATCAACGCCGTCATCTTTCCGCTCCTCTATTCGGGCGTCATGAGCTGCGGCATCGCGTTCACGCTTCAGGTGATCGGGCAGAAATACGCCGAAGCGACCGTCGCGTCCCTCGCGATGTGCATGGAATCGGTCTTCGGCGTCATCTCCGCGGCCATCATCCTCGGCGACCGCATGAGCGGACGGGAGACGCTCGGCTGCGCCCTGATGTTCACGGCGATCGTCTTCTCGCAGGTGTCCGATCTCGTCTGGTCACGCATCCGACATGCCGGGGCGGGGAGCGGTACATGAAAGAGCACCGTCCCGCACGGAGCGGAGGGGAGCGATCTTTTCGAGGAAATCGAGAAGTCAATCATGACGGAACGACTGTGACAATCTATAACGGGAAAGGAGAACGCTCTGTGAAAAAAACGATCGCTCTTTTGCTCGTCATTCTCATGGCAGCAGCCCTCGTCGGCTGTCAGAAAACATTGAAAAGCGACGCGGATTTCATCCGGAAAGCGCGGGAGGTCATGCCGATTGAGAACGCCGACCGTGCCGTGATGCAGTATGCCGGATGTATACGCGGATCTTCGACTGCCGCCCTGCATTGGGTCGTATCCGGGGATGAGCACGAGGACCATACCTACTTCCCGATGGAGTGCGAACGGGTGGGGCCGGCATGGAAATATACATATTCTCGGAGCTATCAGGCGATCATATGTATGAAGGATGTTGCGATGCTCGAATGGGACGGGCGGGTCGTGTTCTGCATCAACAATACCGATGTGCGGGGCATGCGCTGGACGGATGCGGACGGGACGGAGCATTGCAATTCTTATGAACAGATTCCATACAGCGCCTATCCGTTCCTGCGCGAATACGATGCGGGCTGCACGGCATTTACGTTTCTCGACGCGGAGGGTAGCGAGTTGCTGACGGTGACCGTATCAGATTAAATCCCCATGAAAAATCCGTGAGAACCCTTGTGTACGCGGGCCGTTTGTGGTATACTGTTTCCGGTAAGCATACGGCCCTTTTGAAAAACGAAAGGAGAGTATCATGCAATATCTTCCCTGGATCATCCTCGGCGCGCTCATCGTCTGGCTCATCGCCGCGAACCTGCGCATTGTCCCCCAGAGCGAGGCATACGTCATCGAATTCCTCGGCAAATACAAGACCACATGGGAGGCCGGCATCCACTTGAAGATCCCGCTCCTCGAGCGCATCGCCAAGCGCGTGACCCTGAAGGAGCAGGTCCTCGACGCCCCGCCGCAGCCCGTCATCACGAAGGACAACGTCACCATGCAGATCGACGCGGTGGTGTACTTCCGCGTGTTCAACCCGATGCTCTTCACCTACGGCGCGATCAACCCGGTCAACGCGCTCGACAACCTCAACGCGACGACGCTGCGCAACGTGGTGGGCGAGCTCGAGCTCGACGAAACGCTCACCTCCCGCGACGCGATCAACTCGAAGATGGCGCTGATCCTCGACGACGCGACCGACCCGTGGGGCATCAAGGTCATCCGCGTGGAGCTGAAAAACATCATCCCGCCGAAGGGCATTCAGGAATCGATGGAAAAGCAGATGAAGGCGGAGCGCGAAAAGCGTGAGACCCTCCTGCTCGCAGAAGCGCACAAGGAAGCGGACATCAAGGAAGCCGAAGGCCACAAGCTCGCCGTCGTCCTCGAGGCGGAAGGCGAACGCGACGCCCGGATCGCACGGGCTGAAGGCGAAGCGCGCGCCGTGTACCTCGCAAAGAAGGCGGAGGCGGACGGTCTCAGAGAGCTGATGGCGGCCGGTGTCGACGACGCGGTCCTGCGCCTGAAGCAGTTCGAGGCCATGCAGAAGATCGCGGACGGCCGCGCGGCCAAGATTATCATCCCCACTGATATGGTCGATATGGTCAAGAAGTCCGTGACCTTCTCCGAAACGGCGTCCCTCGGCGGCGCGGTCACGGAACCCGAAGCGCACGTCGATCCCGCTCCCGAATCCGGGTGCTTCGACAAGACGAAGGAGCCCGGCGACTACGCGGGCAACAACTACGACGCGATCCGCCGCGCGACCGACGAGAAGCTCGGCAAATAAGGCAGAAGCAAGCAGAATCCGTTCCTTCGGGGGCGGATTTCTCTTTTTTCGGATCCCTGAAATTCACGGGAATCTCTTGACTTCGCCTCTGAAAACTGCTATACTGTATCCGGAAAAAGAACGCGGAGGGGTTTATGGAATTCACGTCTTCTGAATGGTTCGGCTATCCCCGCCGGGACTTCCGCTTCGAGGACCGCGACGCGCTCGTCGTCCTTCCGAAGGGGGAGCAATGTGGGCGCTGGGCCGTGAAAATGGAGTACTTCGGGGCGTTTCCCGATCTGGAGCTCGAGCTCCTCTCCCGCGGGTGGTGCCTCGCATATCTGAGAAACGTCAACCGCTGGGGCACCGACGTCGACTCGGACGCCAAGGCGCGCTTCGCGGATTTCATGGCTGCCGAATTCGGCCTCGAGGACCGCTTCGCGTGCGTCGGCATGAGCTGCGGCGGGATCTGCTCGGTCTCGTTTGCAGCGAAATACCCGGACAAGGTCTCCTTCCTCGATCTCGATGCGCCGGTGATGAATCTCTACTCCTGCCCGATGGGCTTCGGGATCGGCGAGGCGCTCGGCGGGGAGAACGGCTGGAAGGAACTGGTCGACGCCTTCGGGTTCGGGAGCGTCTCCGAGCTGCTCCTCTACCGGAAGCACCCGATCGACATGATCCCGGTCCTCGTGCGGGAACGCATCCCTGCGGCGCTGATCTACGGTCTCGACGACCTCACGGTGCCGTACGCGGAGAACGGGATCGCGCTGGAGAGGGCCTACCGGGAGGCGGGCATCCCGCTCTGGGTAGAAGGCAAGCCCGGTCAGGGCCATCATCCGCACGGCCCGAAGAACCCGGCCCGCTTCGCCGACTTCATCGAGGCGAACGCCCGGTGACGGAAAATCGAACGCATTTTAAATCACATATACGGAGGATCTCACCATGGTAAGAGTTGCAATGCTTTCCAAGTGGCACGTACATGCGGGCGGATATGCCGGCATGGTCAAGGGCAGCGGCAAGGCCGAAATCGTCGCCGTCTGGGATGACGACAAAGCGCGCGGCGAAGCGTGGGCCAAGGAGCTCGGCGCGGAATTCATCGCCGATCTTGACGCTCTTCTCGCAAGAGACGACATCGACGCCGTGATCTGCGACGCGCCCACCACCGCACACCGCGACATCCTCGTCAAAGCAGCAAAGGCAGGCAAGCACATCTTCACGGAAAAGGCGCTCGCGCCGACTGTGGCGGAATGCCTTGACGTCAAAAAGGCCGTCGAAGAAGCGGGCGTCACCTTCGTCATCAGCTACCCGCAGAGAGGCCGCCCGTCGGTCCGCTTCGCAAAGAAAATGATCGAAGAAGGCGCGTTCGGCAAGATCACGCTGGTCCGCACCCGCGACGCGCACAACGGCGTCTCCGGCAACTGGCTCCCGGACTACTGGTTCGATAAGAGCGCGGCGGCAGGCGGTGCGATGATGGACCTCGGCTGCCATCCGATGTACCTGCTCGCGTACTTCCTCGGCAAGCCGAAGAGAGTCACCGGCATGTTCACCGCGCCGTACGGCAAGCCCGTCGACGAGAACGCGGTCGCCATCGCGGAATTCGCGGACGGTGCGCTCGGCGTGGCGGAAACCGGCTTCATCTCCGCAGGCTCCCCGCAGACCCTCGAGATCTACGGCACCGAAGGCTCCCTGATCTCCCACGGCGAGGACGTCCAGTTCCAGAGCGCGAAGTACCGCGACATCCACAACGGCTTCTTCAAGCCCAATCTCCCGGAAGGCAAGCCCGCGCCGCTGATGCAGTTCCTCGATGCCGTTGCGAACGGGACCGGCTCTCCCGCAGATCTCGGCATTGACGACGCCATCGCGCTCACCGAGCTGCTCGAAAACGCCTACAAGGGCGACGAGAACAACGAAATCGAAGTCATCGAATAAGCGTGACCATCCGCGGGGGCGGGGCGGACGAACGATCCGTTCCGTCCCTGCTTGTTTTTGCGATCCGAGTGGCGATTGTTGCCGCACCTCCGATCTCTGATTTTTGATGAAAATGTATCACTATCTTTTTATCGCCGTCTTGACGATCCATCTGCTCTACGATCTCATCCTCTCGATCCTCGCGGCGTCCCAGCGGGGAAAGCCCCTGCCAGCCGAGGTCTCGGACATCTACGACGCGGACGAATACGCCCGGTGGCTCGACTACTCCGCCGAAAAACGGACCGTCGGCGTGATCGAGCGCGTCTTCGATTTCGCCGTGCTCTGCGGTCTCTTCGGCACGAACGTCCTCTCGAAGGTCCATGCCGGTCTCCCGGGCGGCGAGATCGTGAAATCCCTGCTCCTTTTGCTCCTCTTCACCGCGCTGACGAGCATCCTCTCCGTCCCCTTCGACTGGATCCGCTCGATCAGGATCGAAGGGAAGTACGGCTTCAACAAGAGCACCGCGGGGACCTTTCTCCGCGACGAGATCACGGATTTCCTCGTGAACCTCGTTTTGAACGCTCTCTTCTATTTCTGCGTCGCGTTCGTCTACGGCCGGTTCGGGGTCAGGGGCTTCTGGATCGTCTTTCTCGCGCTCTCGGCGTTCGTGCTCGTCATCTCGATGCTGGCGACGACCTTCCAGCGGCTGTACAACAAGTTCACCGTGCTGGAGGACGGCGAGCTGCGGGACGGCCTGACCGCGCTCTTCCGGGCGTCCGGGTATGAGCTCGAAAACATCTACGTCATGGACGCCTCGCGGCGGACGACCAAGGTCAACGCCTTCTGCTCCGGGCTTGGACGGTTCAAGAAGATCGTGCTGTACGACAATCTCGTGAACGGCTATACGCCCCGCGAGATCACGGCGGTCTTCGCCCACGAGCTCGGTCACTACAAGCGCCGCGACACGCTGAAGAGCACGGCGTACAGCATCCTGCTCATGGCGGCGGTCACCGGGCTCATTGTCTGGTTCGCCGCGACGCCCGCGCTGTCCGTGGAATACGGCTTCGACGGGGTGAGCGTGATCTTCGGCCTCCTTGCGATGCAGGCGGTGATCCTCGGACCCGTGACGGCGGTCTTGATGATCCCCCGCGCGGCGATGGCGAGGGCGTTTGAATACAAAGCGGACACAAACGCGGCGGAAGCGGGCTATGGGGAAGAGCTGATCTCCGCGCTGAAAAAGCTCTCGAAGGACAATTTCAGCGATCTGAATCCGCACCCCGTGATCGTCGCTCTCGAATACGATCATCCGACGACGGCAGAGAGGATCCGCGCGATCCGCAGACGGGAGGGCGCATGATCTTCGAGCATTGGCTCCTCCCGGACATCATGTTCCCTTCGTTCCGGGACGTGACGCCCGAAGCGCTCCGGGAAGCCGGGATCCGGTTCATCTTCTCGGACATCGACAACACCCTCGCGACTTACGACGATCCCGAGCCGCCGGACAACGTCACCGCCTGGATCCGGGCGATGGAGGAGGCGGGGATCCGGGTGATCTTCGTCTCGAACAACGACGCCTCCCGGGTCGAGAGATTCGCCGCACCGCTCGGATGCCCGGCCTATCCGAAAGCGCGGAAGCCCCTGATCGGCGTGCTCCGGCAAGCGATGGAAGACGCGGGCGCGGACCCGGACGAATCGCTCCTGCTCGGCGATCAGCTCCTCACGGACTGCGCCGCCGGACGACGCGCCGGGATGCGGGTCTACATCGTCCCGCCGATCAAGGACAAGACGACCTTGTTCTTCCGCGCGAAGCGGCTCATCGAGCGGCCGTACGTCAGAGAATACGAGAAGCGCCGGACGGCGCGCAGCCTCGGCAATGAGGCGACGAAAGGATGAAACGATGCAGGAACACCGCGTTATGATCGTCTCCGACATTCACAACTGCCATGCGGCCTGGTATCGGATGACAAACGGCGAGCGCATGGCCGACCTCATCCGCTGCCTCGAGGAGGCGAAGGCCGCGCGGGACTACGATCTCACCCTCTGCCTCGGGGACGTCTCGCTCGATTTCTGGGCGTTCAACGAGGGGGGCTCGTACCTCTGGGACCCGCCCGTCAGCCGCACGGCGGAATTCATCGAACAGGTGATGCCCGCCTTCCCGCAGCCGTTTTACATCACCCCCGGCAACCACGAGCAGTACGCGCCCGGGGACTGGCTCCGGATCACCCGTCAGCCGCGGGAGCAGATCGTCCGGACGGACTGGGCCTTGTTCGTGCTCCTCGACGCGTTCTCGGGCGATCTCGGACCGACGGAAAACAGCGACGGGACCTATCTCCCGGTGAACGTCTCCCTCATCCGCGAGGCGCTCGCTCTGCCCGGGGAGCAGCCAATCTTTCTCCTCGCCCATTGGTTCGACATGGAGCGGGAAAGCGGCGAATTCCGGGCGGTGCTCTGCGAAAATCCCCGGATCCGGGCGCTCTTCTGCGGCCACGACCACCGGTCCTTCGTCGGCAGCACCGGTCCGGACGTGGGGGATCTGCCGATCCTGCACGACGGGCATTTCAGCTACAGCGGCGAGCATGATCCGTACGCCTGCTGGCGCGGCTGGCGGGAGCTGATCGTGCGGGAGGACGGCTCGTGGGAATCGTTTTACCGCGTCCCCCATCAGGCCGTCCCCTATCCCGCGTGGTCCGTGCACATCGACGCGCATACCCAGGACGAAATCCAAGGAACATCTTCTTTTTGAAAGGACATCATCTCATGAACAAAATGGAAAACCGCTACGCGAAGCTGAGAGCGAAGATGGAGGAGGCGGGGCTTGACGCGATCTATGTGAGCTCCCCCGAGAACCATCTCTATGTGACCGATTTCGACAACCCCGACGGGTATGCGTTCGTCACCCGTGAAAAGGCGTGGGTCTTCGCCGATTCCCGCTATATCGAGGCGGCAAAGGCGGAGGCGACGGATCTCTGCACGGTCTGCCTGCCCGGTCAGCCGGGGCTGCTCGAGATCGTGAAGGACTGCGGCATCAAGGTCATCGGCTATGAAGACCGCAGACTGACCTGCGCGGGACTCGAGCACCTGAAAAAAACGCTCGCCGAGGCAAAGCCGGAATTCGTGCCCGTCGGCGGCATCTTCACATCGATCCGCTCGGTCAAGACGCCCGACGAGGTCGAGAACATCATCGCCGCCCAGCGCATCGCGGAAGGCGCGTTCCAACATATCTGCAAAGTCCTCACGCACGACATGACCGAGACCGAGGTCGCGGCGGAGCTCGAATACTACATGAAGAAGAACGGCAGCCAGAAGCCGTCGTTCGACACCATCGCGGTGTCCGGCTCCGCGTCGTCGAGACCGCACGGCGTGCCGCGCCCGATCCGGCTTGAAAAGGGCTTCCTCACGATGGACTACGGCGCGATGGTGAACGGCTATCACTCCGACATGACGCGCACGGTGTCGATCGGGAAGGCGGACGAGGAGATGAAGCGCCTCTACTTCACGGTCCTCGAAGCGCAGGAAGCCGCCATCGACGCGATCGGCCCCGGCAAGAAGAACGCCGACATGGACAAGATCGCGCGGGACATCATTGACAACGCCGGCTACAAGGGCTGCTTCAGCCACAGTCTCGGCCACGGCGTCGGGCTGGAGATCCACGAGGATCCGGGCCTGAACGGTCACACCGGCGACATGGTCCTGCTTCCGGGCCAGATCGTCACCTCCGAGCCCGGGATCTACATCGAAGGCAAATACGGCTGCCGGATCGAGGACATGGTGCTCGTCACCGAGGACGGCCACGTCGACCTCACCGACTGCCCGAAGAAGGAACTGATCGAGCTGTAATCCCCGGCTGAGCCGGGCGGAAGAAAAGGAGCTGTCATCATGAACGGATACACCCCCATTCCCCTCGAAACCCTCGCCCCGGACGGCGTGACGGTCTCCGGGAACCTCTATACCTTTCCGAAAGGGAAGGGCAGGCTGACGGTCCCGATGAAGGACGGCGCGCTCTCCGGCATCCCGCTCGACGGGGACCGCTGGATCGCCATGGACGTGAGGTGCACGGGCGCGCGCTCCGCCGTGTTCGGGTGGTTCTTCTCGACCGCCGACGGCCGGATGTGCGGTGTGAAGATGGGCGTCCTCGCCGGGATCCAGACCCGAATCGCCCTGCCGATCTCCGTGGCGGAAGGAAAGAACCTTTTCCTGAGGCGGACGCCGGGCAAGCTGAAATCCGTGACGCAGGGCGCGCCGATCGATTATCACGACGCCGTGCGCTTCACCGTCACCTCCGCGGACGCCCCGGACGACGTGACCTTCGAGATCGCGGCCTTCGGCGTGTATGACGCGGAGCCGGAATTCCCGGTCGAGACGCGGACCCTCGTCGATGAAATGGGACAGAAGGCCATCGCCGACTGGCCCGGAAAGACGAAATCCTTTGAAGAAATGGCCGCCCGGATGCACGCCGTTCTCGACGCGCCGGCACCGAAACGCGAGGACGACGGCCGTTCGTGTTGGGGCGGGGATCTCTCCCTCAAGCTCACGGACGGCACGGGATACTTCACTCTCGAAAAATGGCGGGACCGCTGGCTCCTCGCCGATCCCGACGGATACGCGTTCTTCTCCATGGGGCTCGACTGCGTGAACATCGACGGCGACGCCAACCTCACGGGGATCCGATCCCTCGCGGGCGAGCTCGATCCCGCCTCCGCCGGCTGGGTGCGCCGGGACTTCTTCTCGTGGCACCGTCACAACCTCTGGCGGGTATTCGGGCAGGACTACGGCCGGAAATGGAAGGAAATGACCGCGCGGCGTATGATCCGGTGGGGTTTCAACACCGTCGCGTGCTGGTCGGACATCGATTTCGCCGAGGAATACGACATCCCGCACGTCACGATCCTGTACGGCTACCCGGAGACGGAGACCTATATCTTCCGCGACTTCCCGGACACGCTCTCGCCGGAGTTCCGGGAGAACGCGAAGAAGTGGGCGCGGCAGATGGAGCGGCACCGCGGGAAGGCGTCCCTCATCGGGTACTTCCTCGGCAACGAACCGCAGTGGGCGTTCGTGAACAACCTCAACATCGCGGCTTACGCGCTCGAATGCGAGAAGTCCAGTTATTCCCGCCGCGCGCTCATCGCGTTCATGCGGGAGAAGTACGGCTCGATCGACGCCCTCAACGCCGCATGGGGCTCGGATTACGCCTCGTTCGAGGACATGGACCGGCCGGTGTCGACCTTCGGCTTTACCGAGGCGGGGAAGCAGGCGCTCTGCGAGTTCTCCGAGGTGATGATCCGCGAATACATCCGGGTGCCGTCCGAGGCGATCCGGGAGGTCGATCCCGACCACCTCAACCTCGGGATCCGGTACGCGTGGCTCTCCTCGAAGGAGCTGGCCGCGGGCGCGGAGTTCACCGATGTGTTCAGCTTCAACTGCTATTCGATGGATCCTGTTCCGTCGATCGAGAGCTTCTCGCGCCTCGTCGGCAAGCCCGTGATGATCGGCGAATTCCACTTCGGCGCGCTGGACCGCGGTCTCGACGCGACGGGGATCCGCGGCGTGACGAGCCAGAAGGAGCGCGGACGCGCCTACCGCTACTACATGCAGCGCGCGGCTTCGCATCCGATGTGCCTCGGCGCGCACTACTTCACCCTGAACGACCAGGCATATCTCGGACGCTTCGACGGCGAGAACTACCAGATCGGGATCGTGGACGTGACTCAGCGCCCGTACGAGGACTTTGAAGCGGGGATCATCGAGACGCACCGCGAGCTCTATGACATCGCAGAAGGGAAGCGTCCCGTCGACGCCGAGCCCGCCGAAGAGATCCCGGCGATCTACTTCTGATGACGGGAGCGGGTCCCGCAGATATCGCATGACCGAGAGGCGCGCATGGCCCGAAAATGCATGTGCGCCTCATATTTATTCAGGAAATTTTCGTTTTCCCCTTGACAAGGCGGTTTGCCGGTGCTATAATATAACAAATTTCGGACCCGGGAGACAGCGATGAACAGCTTCACGTTTGCATACGTCTATTATTACTATTACTTCCTCACAAAGTAATAGTGATTTGACATGCAGACTGACCGGACGAATTTCTGATTGTATGAAAAGGCTGCACGGAATCACACCCGTTGCAGCCTCTTTTTTGGGAATCGCCGCTGTCCATCCCCGTTTTTCGGGATCGAATGAAAATCCGGAGGCATTTATGCTGCTCAAAATTCTCTTTCTCGTCCTGTTCTTTGCCGTCATGATCGGTGTCGGCTTCACCTGCCGCCGTCAGGCCGCGAGCGTTCACGGCTTCGTCCTCGGCGGACGCAACGTCGGGCCCTGGCTCACCGCCTTTGCTTACGGCACCTCCTATTTCTCCGCCGTCATCTTCATCGGGTATGCCGGTCAGTTCGGCTGGCGGTTTGGCATCTCGACCACATGGGTCGGCATCGGCAACGCCGTCATCGGCTCGCTGCTCGCGTGGGTCATCCTCGGCCGCCGCACCCGTCTGCTCACCCAGAAGCTCGACTCGAAGACCATGCCCGATTTCTTCGGCAACCGCTTTGACTCGAACGCCCTCCGGATCGCGGCGTCGGTGATCGTCTTCATCTTCCTGATCCCCTACACCGCGTCTCTCTACAACGGCCTCTCCCGTCTGTTTGAGTCCGCGTTCTCGATCGACTATATCTGGTGCGTCGTCATCATGAGCATCCTGACGGGCATCTACGTCATCGCGGGCGGCTACATGGCCACGGCGATCAACGACTTCATCCAGGGCCTGATCATGCTCGTCGGCATCGTGCTCGTCATCGCCGCGGTGCTGAAGGACAACGGCGGCTTCATGGAAGCCCAGCGCGCCCTCTCGCAGATCCCCGCCGCCACGAACGAAGGTTTGTCCGGCGCGTTCACCTCCTTCTTCGGACCGGAGCCGCTCACCCTGCTCGGCGTCGTGCTCCTCACCTCCCTCGGGACCTGGGGCCTGCCGCAGATGGTCGGCAAGTTCTACGCCATCAAGAGCGAGGGCGACATCTCGAAGGGCACCCTGATCTCCACGATCTTTGCGATCATCGTCGCGGGCGGCTGCTACTTCCTCGGCGGCTTCGGCAGACTCTACGCCGACGTCATCGACTACAACGGCTCCACGCCGATCTATGACAGCATCGTCCCGAAGATGCTCGAGAACCTCCCGAACGTCGTCGTCGCGATCGTTATCGTGCTCGTCCTCTCCGCGTCCATGTCGACGCTTTCCTCCCTCGTTCTGACCTCCTCGTCCACCTTGACGCTCGACCTCATCGTTCCCGTCCGCGACAAGCATGGAAAGAAGACCGAGCAGAAGTCCCAGATGCTGCTCATCCGCGTGCTCATCGTGTTCTTCATCGTCGTCTCTGCCGCGCTGGCCATCGTGCAGGTCAAGTCCAGCGTCACCTTCATCGCGCAGCTCATGGGCATTTCGTGGGGCGCGCTCGCCGGTGCCTTCCTTGCGCCGTTCCTCTACAGCCTCTACTGGAAAAAGGTCACGAAGGCGTCCGTGTGGGTCAGCTTTGTCTGCGGCGTCGGCATCATGGCTGCGGATATGTTCTGCAACTTCACGGGCCGCGTCTTCATCAACTCCTTCTTCGCCTCCCCGATCAACGCGGGCGTGCTCGCCATGGTCTGCGGGCTGGTGCTCGTGCCGATCGTATCCCTTCTGACGCCGAAGCCGGACAAGGCGGCGGTCGACGAGATGTTCTCGTGCTATGACCGCACCGTCGTGGTCCACGCGGCGACCGCGCTCGGCGAAGATGCCGATGCCGAACAGTAAGAAACCGACATACGGGGGCTGTCGCATGAACTCCAAGAAACGGAGAAATGCGACAGCCGTTCTCTTTCCATAGCACTATCGGCGTTCTTTTTCTCCTTTATCGAGGAGAAAAAGAACCAAAAAGAGGAACTCTCTGGAAGTTTTGGGTGTTCCGCACTCTGCGAAGTGCGGGTCAGGGCGTTGCCCTCGACACTCGGGATGCTTCGCATCCCGGAACACCATTTTGAAAAAGGTGGACGAAAACTTTTGCCCTATTTGCGACAGCCCCTTTTTCCCGTTTTTTCGCGTCGACTGTCTCCGATCTCTTGCATTTGTTCCGGATTTGTGCTATACTGGAAACGATGAGAACAGTCGCATTCAATACGATCACAGGAGGAACCCATGAAACGAACGATTTGTCTTCTTCTCGCCGCGCTGCTCGCCGTCATGACCTTCGCGTCCTGCTCCGAGAAGCCCTCCGAGGCCGGGCCTGACGCCGCTGCGCCGACGCCGGGGACGGAAAACGAAGCCGGTGAGATCCCCGAAACCGAAGAGACCGAGGTCCCCGACAATCTCCCGGACGTCAAGTACGACGGCTATACCTACCGCGTCGCATCCTATTCCGAGAAGATCGGCATCGAGGAGGAGACCGGCGAGGTCCTGAACGACGCGCTGTTCCGCCGCGATAAGGCCGTCGAAGAGCGGTTTGACATCATCCTCGAAGGCGTTGTCCATGATGATTACACCGCGGCGACCAACGCAGTCAAGCAGGCTGTCACCGCCGGGACGAACGACTTTGACTGCGCGTTCCTGCACATGGTCTCCGCCGCGGGCGCCGCATCCGCCGGGTATTTCTATTCCCTCGACGAGCTCGACGCCGTCGATCCGACCAAGCCGTGGTGGGACACCGACTGCGTGGACGCGTTCACCGTCGCCGGCCACATGAAGCTGATCTGCGGCATGCCGCTGCCGAACGCCATGCTCCGGTCCTCCTGCCTCGCCTTCAACAAGAACCGTTTCGACGATTATTCGATCGAGTATCCGTATGGGACGGTGGATGCGGGCGAATGGACGCTCGACGCGCTGTATGAGCTCACGAAGGACATGACCACCGACCTCGACGGCGACGGAAAGATCGTCGAAGCGAACGACTTCTTCGGTCTCACCTCGTGGTATCTCGACAGCCCGTATTCGTTCTACTACGGCGCGGGCGGCACCATCGTGACCAAGGACGCGGACGGTGTGCCGGTCGTCAACACGGACCTCGAATCGGCTACCGCGATCTACGAAAAGATCTACCGCGTCATCTATGAGAATCAGTCCAATTATCACACGGACATCAACAACTACCGGGAAGCCTACAACACCTTCCTGCAGGGGCGCGCCCTCTTCTGCGAGGCATCCCTCCTGCACTTCAAGGACGACGATTTCCGTGAAATGGAAGACGATTACGGCGTGCTCCCGATGCCGAAGTTCGACGCGGCGCAGAGCCAGTACATGAGCTTCGTCAACGGTGCGGCGTGCATGGTCGCAGTCCCGGCATCCGTGGAGAATCCGGAGCGCACGGGCATCCTGCTCGAAGGGATCGCGTCGGAATCCTGGCGCAACGTCCGCGAAGCGCTCTTTGAGATCACCGCCAAGTCAAAATCCTCCCGGGACGCCGATTCCACACGGATGATGGATCTGGTCATGGAGAACCGCGTCTTCGACCTCGGCTACTCCCACATGTACGACCAGGTGTACGTCCACTTTGTCCGGGATCTTCTCGCGTCCGGTTCCACCGAAGTCGCCTCGACGCTGCAGAGAAACCAGAAGGTCATCGACAAGGCCCTCGAGCGCATCATCAATGCTTACGAAAAGAACGGCTGATAATATCCTCCAAAACGAAAACCGGCATTTCCGCGATGCCGGTTTTTTGTATGCCCTTTGATTCAAAGATGATCTTCGTACCGCTCCGCCGTGATGATTCCGTCCTTCACATGGAGGCGGCAGATGCGGGCGGTCCTGCGCTCAACGTATGCCGCGCCGTTCTCCTCCCGGAGGTCGCGCCCGTGATAGATCGCCCAGTATGCGCTTTTCCATTTCAGGACGGAGTGATGCCCGACGCCTTCCTCGAAGCCGTTCTTGATCATCATGGGATCGAACGCGCCGTCCTTCGTGTGCTTGACGAAATCCACCTTCGTGAGGTCGTCCTCGTCCGATTTCGCCGCGGCATATCCGATGTGATAGGTGGCGTTCTCGTAGCACGCGCCGGAGTACATCACATATTGCCACTCGCCCTCACGGAACCAGAACGCGCCTTCGATCGTGTGCCAGTCCCGACCGTCGCCGAAACGGTCACGCCGGAAGATCTCCTCGTCGAAGGTCGGGATCACGGCCTCCTTCGGGGTGCGCGCCGGGGTGACGGGATCGAGCAGACGGTCGACGTACACGCGCGTGCCGATGCGTCCGTTTTCCGCCTCCCGGTTGTCCTCCGCGTACCAGAGGAAGAGACCGGCGGGTGTCTCGACCACATGCGCGTCGATGGAGAAGCGGTCGAAGAGGCGGACGGGCGAGGTGAACGGGCCGAGCGGGGCCTTCGCCTGCATGACGTGCAGGTTCTCGAACGTGCCGGGCGTGTCACAGGAGAAATAGAGATAATAGGTATCGCCGAGCTTGATGATGCAGGGCGCCCAGTATGCGTGTCCCTCCGGGATCGACGCGACGATGCCCTCGAAGGTCCACAGCCCGAGCGGGGAGTCCGCGGAATATGCCTCGACGCCGTTCCCCGCCGTGACATAGAGATAGAAGCGGCCGCCGTCCTCGAAGATGAAGGGATCGGGCTGACTGCGCACGCAATTTTCGCCGAAATTCAGTTTCATGAGAAAAACTCCTTCCGTTGCGGATCAGGTTTCGATCTGATTATAGCACGGAGAAGGAGTTTTTGCAAGAGCTTATTTCCCGTCGCCCTCCGCGGCCTGTTTGCGGTTGCGGCGCCAGAGCGGATAGGTGAAGCAGAAGCCGAGGTAGGGCGGGACGACGCAGCTTGCGGCCTCCGCGTCCGTGAAGATCACGGCGAGAAGTCCCGCGGCAAACAGCACGGCAAAGGCGGCGGACAGCCAGAAGAGCAGGGAGAGGCGGATCCTGCGCCATTTTTTCATATCATCAGATCCTTTCGTCGGGAGGGGATGGTCACGCGGGGTCCTCTTCCTCCCAGAAGAGTTCGTCGAGGGTTTTGCCGAGGACGCGGCAGATCGCAATGCAGAGCTTGATCGTCGGATTGTAGTCGCCCTTTTCGATCGCGTTGATCGTCTGCCGCGACACGCCGACCAGCTGCGCGAGCGCCTCCTGCGAGAGATCCTTCGCCGCGCGCGCGGATTTCAGACGCAGGTTTTTCATTCGTCCTCACCTCCGGCGCCGCGGCTGCCCTGGAACCAGTGTATGACGATCGCCGCGAAAAGGATCAAAAAGAGCGCGGCGATGATCAGATTGATCCCGTCGAATGTCAGAAGGCCGTCGACGATCACCTTGCCGTCGATCAGTTTCGGGATGCCGATGAGAAGGTTGAGAGCAAGGAAGAGCAGCGGGAACAGGAAGGCGGATTTCGCGCTTTCCCGGAGGGAGAGATAGGCGTCGTTGGCAACGGCGGTCACCGCAAAGACCGCGGCGCCGAGGAGGACGGGGAGCAGGGGACCGATCGAGGAATCGGCAAAGACGATGCCGCCCGCTTCGAGGCAGACATAGAGGAGTTCCCCGAGCGCGGTCGTGATGAACGCGTACTGGAACGCCTTGCCGCGCGCCGCCGTCTGCCGTTCGTCGAAGTCCTTGTTCTTGCCGTGGGTGACCCGTTTGATGAGATAGACGATCAGAACGACCGTGATGCCGCTGAGGGCGCCGGCGAGCCACCAGAGATTGTGTTTCATTCCTGAACACCTCCGTTTTCTGTTTGATGGCCCGATTGTATCACATTCCGGATGAAATGTCAAGTATTAAAGACAAAATTTCTGAAATATTTTTCTGTATGCATGAGATCGAAGACAAAAAGACAGCCGGACCGTTTGGGGGCCCGACTGACGGATTCAGATTTCAGCGCCGTGGATGAGCAGCTTCGTGATATAGAGCGCCGCGCCTTCGCCCTGGAGGTTGTAGGCGAGCGGGATGGGTTCGCCGATGCCCGCGGCCACGCAGCTGATCGAGCAGTTGACGGTGAGGGTCCGTCCGGTGCCGATCTCGCCGGAGGTGAGACGGGAGAATCCGGCGTTGATGAGACCGCCGTGCGTGACGCCGATGACTGTCTTCTTCCCGGAGACCTCGAGCATGTCGTCGATCGCGCTGAGCATCCGGGCAGCCGCCGCGGGGACGCTCTCGACGTTGCCCGCCTGACGCTCGCCGCCCGGGAAGAGCTGTTTGCGCTCCGCGAGGGTGAGGCCGGAGAGGGAACCGTAGTCCCGCTCGATCAGGCTGTCGAGGACGACCGGTTCGGGCAGCGCGAGTGAATCGGCGATATAGCGCGCCGTGTCGCGTGCCCGGGAGAGCGGGGACGAGCAGATGCATGAGAACATGACGCCGTTCTGCTTCGTCGCCTCGATCACGCAGGAGAGGCCGCGCGCCTGTGCGTGACCCGCCTCGTTCAGGGGGACGTTTTCCCGCCCCTGCAGGCGCTTGATGAGGTTCCAGTCGGTCTGCCCGTGCCGCACGAGACAGACGAGCGCCCGTCCTTCGAGAAGATAGTGCGCCGCGAGCTGCGGATTGACGATGATAAAGGGAGTGGTGGGCAGCGTCCTGCCGTGTTTGAATTGCGTCACATCAATCCTCCTCTGCATAAAAACCGGATCTTTATTCTCCTATTATACTCTAACCGCAGGACTCTGTCAAGGCGGAGGAGGAAAGGATTCAAAAAAACTGCTTGATCGGAGCGCGGATTTGTGATATACTATAAAAAATCCACCAACCGGAGGTTATCATGGAACAGCAGGAACGGATCAAGACCATGGAGGCGCTTCTCGACACGGCGCGCGCGGCCATCGATGCCCTGAACGACGCCCTCGACGGATACGAAAAGGTCCGCGAGGGGATCGATCGGCTCGAGGAATACTACACGGGCGACGACTGGCGCAAAGATTTTGAAGACGATGAGGCGGGATGCCTGCCCGTCACGCTGAAGCGCGGTGTGCTCTCCGAGGACGGCATTTACGATCTCCTCGAAGACGACCGCGAGGTGCTCGTGCGGCTGCTCGAAACCGCGGCGGATATTCTGCGGAGGGGCTGACGTGGCGCGCGTGCTTACAGAATTCTATATCGCGTCCGAGACCCCCGACGGCGGCGTCACGCTCTTCACGCTGACGGAGGACGGAGCGCTTGCCGAGGAATCGAAGATCGCCATGCCCTCGCCCTCCTGGACCGAGGTGATCGGCGGGAGGATATGCGCGGTTCTGCGCGACCGGGAGGCCGGGGAGGCATACGCGGAGTACTCGATCCCGACGGGCAGGCTGCGCTTCGGTCCGATCCCGACGGAGGGCGTCTCGGTCTGCCATTTCGCAAAGGACGGGGACGACGTCTACTGTGCCAACTACACGACGGGATCCGTGCTGCACATCCGGGGCGGGGTCCCGACGCTGTACCGGCATGAAGTCCCGCGCGACAGCACACTCGGACCGGATCGGGGACGGCAGGAGCGGCCTCACTGCCATCAATGCCTGCTCTCGCCGGACCGGCACTTCGTGCTCATCTGCGACCTCGGGCTCGACACCGTCTTCGTCTATGACCGGGACATGCACCTCGTCTCGAAGGGGATGGTCCCCTCCGGCCACGGCGTCCGCCACGCGATCTTCTCCCCCGACGGCCGCACGCTCTATGCGCTCGCCGAAATGGGAAGCTCCGTCACGTCGTTCGAATGGGACGGGGAGGCGGGGACGCTTGCGTTCCGGGAGAACCTCCCGGTCTGTCCGGGTCACGACGGGCTGACGGACGCCGCTTCGATCGCGCTCTCGAAGGACGGGCGGCATCTGTACGCCTCGAACCGCGGCACGGCGAACACGATCGCGCACGTCACGACGGACGGCGGGCTGAAGCTCGTCTCGCTCGTTCCGTCCGGAGGCGATCATCCGCGTGCCATTGCCCTCGTCGGCGGCGGACGCTTCCTCGTCGTGTGCAACACCTTCTCCGACAACCTCACGCTGTTTTCCGTCGGGGCGGACGGGGAGCTCATGCATGTCCGCGACTGGCCGATCCCGAGGCCTCTGTGCGTGAACGAGATCTGACGATCCCGAACCGTCATAAACTGCCGCATCCATCGCCGGAACGGCAGTTTTCTTTTGAGGTCGGGATTCCGGCAGATGAGCCGCATCAGCTCCTCCGCCTCGTCGTCCGGGAGCGTCTTTCCGTTCACGAACGCGGCGGGAAAGCACGGCAGGGAGCCGGAGCAAAGCGCTCGCTCTCGATCCGGCTGCCACAACAGAAACATTCGTCGACTCCCCGGTGCGTTTTTTGTGTAATCTTTACAAAACATTTTGATCAAAAACTCTTGACAGTTTCTTCACAATATGTTAAAATAAAGCGGCTTTGGAGAAGCCACCGAAAGGATGTGACGGACGGATGAGACGAGTGATTCAGGCTTTCAGCGTCGTGCTGGCGCTTGCGATAGTCCTCGGCGCGGCGATCCCCGCGTGGGCAGCCGATGAGGTTGCCGGACAGGAGCAGGTCGAGGTGAGCGCGGCGGTTTCCGAGGAGCTTGACGGAATGATGTTCGCGCCGCAGACCTTCGACTTCGGCCTGGTGGCAGCTGCCGCCGCGGTCGTATCCCTCGCGGGCTTCGCGATTTCGGGAAAAAGATCATAAAAAGCCAGCCGGTCCATGTGAACCGCTCCAGTAAAAACGGACAATGACAAAAAAGCTCTTATGTGGTACAATACTGCATAGGAGCTTTTGCCATGAAGGAGGGAGAGAGATGGCAGGAAAGAAAGGGATGAAGCACTACCCCGAGGAGCTCAAGGAG